>JAYVSS010000100.1:0-28867 GCA_043775075.1 Acidimicrobiia bacterium | reverse complement strand
CTCCGACGACGATGTTCGCCTGGCGTTGCGTCAGGCTGAGGCTCTTGAGTTCGTGGAACTGCTGCCCGAGGGTATTCACACAGTGGTGGGAGAGCAGGGCCTGTCGTTATCGGGGGGACAGCGGCAGCGCTTGAGCCTCGCCCGGGCGCTGCTGACAGACCCGACCGTGCTCGTCCTCGACGACGCCACCTCGGCCCTCGACGTGAGCACCGAAGCGGAGATCCAGGCCACCCTGCGCACCGTGATGAAGGGCCGAACGACGATCGTGATTGCGCATCGCCGGTCCACCCTCAGTCTCGTGGATCGAGTGGTTTTGCTGGATCGTGGACAGATCCTCGATCAGGGCACCGACGCCGAACTCCTCGCCCGTAGTCAGCCGTATCGGGTGCTCATGACCGGCGACGGTGGCGAGCCAGGTCTGGTTGATGACGGTAATGAGGTGGACGCAGGCACCGCGGTTGGCGCCGCTGGCACACCGGCGGCCGAGACACCGGCGGCTGCCGTTCCCGCCGTCGCTGTTGACACGGCTGGCGCTTCTGTCAGGACGCCGGGAGTGGGGGCCATCCCGGGTGGGAACGCCGCCGCCCCGAGTTCGATCCGTGCCGGGCAACCCATCGAAATGCGCGGGGCCCCATCCGGTGGTGGCGGCATGGGAGGTGGCATGGGTGGCGGCGGGTTCGTCATGGTGCCGACCGAAAGGACGTTGGCGCGTCTCGCTGCGCTTCCACCAGCCAACGACGTTCCGCCCCAGAACCCGCAGGCGGTGCTCGACGATGCCCTGGGGGACACGTCGGTTCCACGGTGGGGGGCGTTGCTACGTCCACATAGCAAACTCCTGGCGCTTGGATTGGTTCTCGTCGTGATTGAAGCGACAACGACGGTTCTCGGCCCTGGTTTCATTGGTCGGGGCATTGATGCGGTCACTCGCACATCGAACACCGGGTGGTCGCTCGGCGCCATCGTCGCGGCGTTTCTCGCCACGACGGTTGTTGGATTGTTGGCCAGTCGGGGTTCGGCGCTGGCCATCGGTTTTGTCGGTGAACGACTTCTGTATAAATTGCGCCTGCGGGTGGGTGCCCATTTGCAGCGCTTGGGTCTGGATTTCTACGAGCGTGAACTCACCGGTCGGATCCTCACCCGAGTCACCGGCGATGTGGACGCGCTGGCCAATGTGGTGCAACAGGGCGTGGTGGCCTTGCTCCTCAACGTGCTGCTGGTGGTTGGCGTGGCGGTCTACCTACTCATCACCAATGTGGCGCTGGGCATCATTGCACTGTCCACCTTTCCGGTCCTCGTGGTGGCGACATTGTGGTTTCGCCGGGTGTCCTCCGTGGCCTATCTTTCCGTCCGCGATCGCGTCTCGGGAGTCAATGCCAACCTGGCCGAGTCCTTTGCCGGGGCCAAGGTCACGCAGGCCTTTGGTCGCGAGCGGAGGTCGGTGGAAGAATTTGGAGCCATTGTCGAGGACTATCGACGTTCACGTTTGAGCGCCCAGCGAGCCGCTTCGGCCTACTTCCCGGTCATTGATGCGCTGAGTGTGGTAGCCAGCGCCCTTGTTTTGTGGCGCGGCGTCGGCCTGGTTCGCATCGGATCGGTGACACCGGGAGAATTGGCGGCATATCTGCTTCTCCTGGCGCAACTCTTTGCGCCGATACAACAGCTCACAACGGTGATTGACACGTGGCAGCAAGCCGGCGCAGCAATGACGAAACTCCGTGATCTCTTCAGCGAACCGACCACAGTGGCCCGCCCCCGGAAGGCCGACGCTATTGCCCTTCCTCCCACCGGTTCCGGCCGCCAGCGTGGCGTACGCGTCGAACTACGCAATGTTCGCTTTTCGTATGCGTCGACCACTCGGGAGGCGTTGCGTGGCGTGAACTTTACGATCGCTGCGGGAGAGACCGTAGCCGTCGTGGGGCCGACGGGGGCCGGAAAATCAACGGTGGTCAAGTTACTGCCCCGGTTCTACGACCCCACCGAAGGTTCCGTTTTTGTGGATGGGATTGATCTGCGCGCATGTGATCTCGATTCGTGGCGTTCGGTACTCGGTTACGTCCCTCAGGAGCCGATGCTGTTCGGTGCTTCGATCGCCGACAACATCCGTTTCGGACGCCCATCAGCCTCGATTGATGAGGTCCATCACGCCGCACATCTGGTTGGAGCCGATACCTTCATCGAGGAGTTTCCCGATGGCTACAAGACATTCGTAAGTGCACGTGGCAAATCGTTGGCGGCCGGACAGCGTCAACTCATCGCCCTGGCCCGGGCCGCGCTGGTAGAGCCCAGGTTGCTCTTGCTTGACGAGGCCACCGCGACCCTGGACCTTTCCACCGAAGCGGTCGTGCAAAACGCGCTGACCGTACTGGCCGCTGGGGCCACCACGATCGTCGTCGCTCACCGCCTCGATACCGCTCGCCGCGCCGACCGCGTCATCGTTATCGACGAGGGCATCGTGGTGGAGGAAGGCACGCACGACCAACTCGTGGCGTCGTCCGGGGCCTACTCCCGGTTGTGGACACTGGCGGGCATCGGCGCTCATTCGTAAACATCCGAACTCCGGCTGACGCGTGAGGGCTCGCTCTTGGTAACGTGAACGGCGGAAATGGAAACGATGACGCTCGGCCTGCCCAGTGTGCCTGTTACCCGCGTCGAGCGGACGTTCGGGTTTATCGACATTTCCGGCTTTACCAGCTTCACTGACCAACAGGGCGATGCGGCATCAGTGTTGCGGCTCGCCGAATTTCGCGTCGTGGTTCGAGAGATTGCGTCGCACCATGGCGTGCGGATCGACAAATGGTTAGGCGACGGAGCGATGTTTGTGTGCGTGGAATCCGGTCCGCTTCTGGCCGCCGTGCTTGATATTGAAGTGCGGCTGGCGGAAAACGGTTTCCCGCTCCCGCTTCGGGCCGGAATCGCCGGTGGAATGGTGATCCTCTTTGAGGGCGATGATTACATCGGGACTCCGGTGAACCTGGCCAGTCGCCTGTGCAACGAGGCGGCGCCCGGTCAGACCCTGGTCACCGAAGAATTGGCGGATTACGCTCCGGCCGAGGCCAGCATCACGCCGATGGGTCCGATTGAGGTTCGCGGACTCGCTGAACCTGTGCAGATCGTGTGCTTACGCGGCTGTCCGCCGTCGTTGGACCCCACGCTGGCGTCCGGAGTGCTGGTTTTCCCCTGAGCCTGAATCGGGCCTGATTCGGGCCTGAATCGGGCCTTCTACGGGCCCGGGTGCGGCTTGACTACGCCAGCGCCGCCGGGAGCTCGTTGGCCAGGCGAGCGGCGAGGAGACGATTGACCTGCAGCTTCTCCAACGTTTGGGCCATGGACTTTTTCCCCTGGGCGAATGATGCTCCCGGCCCGTTGGTGAAGAACCCCACGACGGCCTCAGCGGTCGGCGCGGTGGTAAGTGCGCTGATGTTTTCCAGCATCCGGGGGAGCACGTTGTCGGGAAACCGAGAAACCATGTCGGACCAGCGATCGGAAATGAAGTTCCAGGTCTGCTCGCCCGAGCTTCTTGAGCCGAGCATACGGAGGAGAACGTACGGAGCGTCCTGTGAACGGACGGCGTCGGACACACAGGCAGCCAGCGTGCGAGTGACGAGCGCCGGATCGCTGAATCCTCCAAGTGCGTGCAGGAGGCGGAGCTCCAGCTGAGGCGACGCTGCAGTGGTCTGAGCGGCAGCCACCAAGTCATAGCGCGAAGCATCGCCGTTCGCCGCGGCGACAGTGAGGAGAGCGGGAGCGAGGTCAGCATCGATCGAACCGTCGTCGGCCAGGATCCGTGGGAGTTGTGCGCTCGCCCGGTCGGTGACGGTCGGATCGGCACCGAGGTTTCCGAGGGCCTCCGTCAGCAAACCGCGCAGGGCGGAGATGAGGGGACTTTCGTCGGTCGCCCGCACGGTGCCGAGCTCCTCCACGATCGGTCCGAGTAACGAACGGACCAACGCCTGAAGAGCGGATCGGCTCGTGTCGTCGGCTGATGCGTCCAGTCGACGGAGACCGGCGAGGGCGGATGACCAGACGTTCGGATCGCGTTCAGTACTAAGTACACGAACGAGTTGGAGGAACGAAGAGACCGGGGTGGCGTTGGCCAACACCGCCGCCCAGGCGTCGGCGACGATGTCGTAGCGCTCCACCGCGGCGAGCGTTGGAAAGGCCGCAGCGATTGATGCCGCGGCCGCATCGTTGTACCGGACTCGATAGAACCCGTGACCGCCAGCGTTCACGACCACTCCCGTGCTATCCGAAGGGAGCGCGATGGTGGTCGATCCCGGACCGAGGAGCACATTGCCGGTCGTCCCCGCCGACGGGCCTCCGAGCGTTCGGTAAAGCACCGGAACACCCCATGTGTGCCCGACTCCGTCGATGGGTAGGTACACGAACTGCGATTGCTCAAGGACCAGTTCCGGAGCACCGGTCTTGCCGACCGTGAGCGCAACGCTGACCAACGGAAAGCCGCCCTGGAGTATCCAGCCGTCCATAAGTGTACGTACTGGTTCGCCGGTCACTTCCTCGATGGCGTCCCACAGGTCGGTCGTTTCGGCGTTGGCAAACGAGTGGCTTTCCAGGTAGTGCTTGACGCCCTGACGGAAGCATTCCTCCCCGAGGTACTGCTCCAACATACGCAAAACGCCGGCGCCTTTTTCGTAGGTGAGAACGTCGAACATGCCCTCCGCGTCCTTCGGTGAAATTACCGGGAACTCGATCGGCCGAGTGGTGTGCAGGGCATCCACCTGCTGGGCCACCGAACGGTACTGAGCGAACGATGTCCACCGGTCCCAGTCGGGCTTATACCTCGCCACGCAGGAAATTTCGGCGAAGGTAGCGAACGCTTCGTTGAGCCACAACCCATTCCACCAGCGCATCGTGACAAGATTGCCGAACCACATGTGAGCGATCTCGTGGGCGACGACGTCGGCAATGCGTTCGAGTTCAGACTTCGATGCCTTCGTTTCGTCGACGAGCAGAAGCGCTTCGCGAAACGTGACCGCGCCGAGGTTTTCCATTGCCCCAAATGCGAAGTCTGGAGTGGCGATCAGGTCCATCTTCGTGCCCGGGTATTTGATCCCGTACCAATCTTCGAAGTATGTGAGGGCGAAGGCGCCAACGTCGAGAGCGAACTTCGCTTGGTCCTTGCGTCCCGGTCGAGCGATGACCCGCAGCGGAATCCCCCGCACGTCGATCGGCTCCGTGGCCTCAAGTTCACCGACAACTAGACAGACCAGATAGGTGGACATGATCGGAGTGTCGGCGAACCCCACCGAACGTTTGGCGATGCCTGACGTGGTGGCCAGTGCGGTCGACGAAATTTCGTGCATGTTCGAAACCGACATGAGGCCGTCGTTCACCACGAGCGTGATGCCGAATACCGCCTTGGCGTCGGGCTCATCCCAGCAGGGGAAGGCCCGTCGAGCCTCGGTGGCCTCCATCTGGGTGGTGGCGATGACCTTGGTGGTGCCGTCCTCGGCCACGTAGGTACTGGCATAGAAACCGACGAGCTTGTCGTTCAAGATTCCCGCAAACTGCACGTGCAGTTTCGACTCGCCAGAAGGAATTGTCTGTGTGCATACGAAAATTGCGCGCTCCATCTCCCGATCGAAGGTCACCGAGGTGTCGTTGCGGGTACCGTCGGCTGAAACGACCCACGCCTTGGTGATTGAGAGCTCGAGAGCGTTGCAGACGATCTCGTTCGTCGGCTCGGCGATCTCCAGGGTGATCGTTACTTCTCCCACGAAATCACGACGATGCAGGTCCGGCGACAGCGTGAGGTCATACCGACTCGGCCGGGCATTGCGGGGCAGGCGGTAAGGGTTCGCAGTCGGGTCAACGGCAGTTCGACACATAGGTTGCAATTCTTGCCGGTCCAACGGCGCCAGGATGCCGGTTTGGCGCAGCCGCCCGACCCGGCGGGGGTCGTGCGGGTCGTGTGGTCGTGTTCCCCGCCGTCGATGGCTCTTTCACGACAAGATGTCCGGTTTGCGACGTCGCAAACCGGACAGTCAGTCGCAATATGGACATTCACTTACGACGACATTGGTTTTTCGTGGCGATCGAAGCGGTAGGCGGCGAGGACGCCGCCGATGGCACCGAAGAGGTGGCCCTGCCAACTGACCCCGTTCGTTGTGGGAAAGACACCGCGCAATACGCCGCCGTACATCACCGCCACCACCAACCCGACGATGACCTGTCCCGTTCGACGAGCGAAGAAACCGCCCGAAATCAAGTAGGTGAGGAGGCCGAAAATCACCCCGCTGGCTCCGAGGTGGAGTTCATTGGAACCGCCGAAGAGCCACATACCGAGTCCACTTATCAGCGCCACCACAAGAAACACCGAGAGGTAGCGGACGACGCTCCGACCGGCGATCAGCAACGTGAACACGGCGAGGGGCACGGTGTTTCCGATGAGGTGAGCCCAGCCGGCGTGGAGAAACGGGGCGAACGCGATGCCGCGCAGTCCAACGAGGTGGTGCGGCCGGACCCCGAATCGGTCGAGTCGGTGAGACAGGAGCGCGTCCAGGCCTTCGACGACCCACAGCAGCGCAAGCAACCCGCCGGTGAGTCGGACGCCGGCCGTCGCCGAACCTCCGATCTTCTCCATCCGGAGTTGTACCGTCGACAGAACTCGTCTACCGGCACCTTCGCCCGCTGGTGTCGTCATCTCCGAGAACCTAGCGGGGTCGCAGAAACACGGCGCTAGGCAAGTAGCGTGTCCTTCCCGTGAGTGTTCCTGCGGCCGACGCCCTCCAACTAGTGACGATCGGCCATGCCATCGTCGACGTACTCGCCCATGCCAACGACGAGTTTCTCGCCGAACATGAGCTAACCAAGGGAAAGATGGAGTTGATCGACGAGGTCCGCGCCGTCCCGATTTATTCGGGGATGGCTGGGGCGACGGTACAAACGGGCGGGGACTTGCTTGAGCTGTCCGGTGGTTCGGCGGCCAACACCGCGGTTGTGGCGGCGATGCTCGGCGCTCGTACGGGTTTCATCGGCAAAGTGCGAGACGACGCTCTCGGCCATACCTTCGCCCACGACCTTGAACATGTGGGTGTTCGTTTCGCCACGCCGATGGCGGGCGAGGACTCAGCGGCAACGGGTCGATGTCTTATCAATGTGACCCCGGACGCGGAACGAACGATGTGCACGTTCCTCGGCGCGGCGCGAGGTTTGCGGGTTCCTGATATGGACATAAGCGCGCTTAGTTCTGCTAAGGTGACGTATGTAGAGGGTTACCTGTGGGATGAACTCAATGCCCACGAAGCGCTCGAAGTGGCCATCGATCGCGTGCATGCCGCGGGCCGCCTGTTCTCGTTCACTCTGAGCGACTCATTCCTTGTCGATCGCTTCCGCAACGAGTTCCTTGATCTGTGCGCAGAAGATATCGACATTCTGTTTGCTAACGAAAACGAACTCTGCTCCCTCTTCGAGACCACTGATCTGGACACCGCCGTGTCTCGTATCGGTGACCTTTGTCAGATTTCCTCGATCACGATGGGTTCTCGCGGGTCGCTCGTGGTGAAGGGAACCGAAGTCATCGAAGTTGGCGCCGCTCCGGTCCCGAGAGTCATTGACACCACGGGTGCTGGTGACGCCTACGCCGGTGGATTTTTGTACGGATATGTGACCGGCCATTCGCTGCGCAAGTGCGCCACGTTCGGAAACCTTGCCGCTGGCGAAGTGATCAGCCGCATCGGTGCCCGGCCGTCATCTGATCTCACCCAACTCGTCCGCAACGCCGAATAACATCGGCCATGGCATCCACCGCTCCGCTGGCCCAGATCATTTCGCCGATCGACGGGTCGGTGTATGCCGAACGTCCACTGGCAACGCGAGCAGAAATCGAAGCCGCGGTTACCGCCGCCAAGCTCGCTCAGCGCGAGTGGGCGGCCGCCTCCATCGAAGAACGAGCGCGTGTGTGCAGCGCCGCCGTTGATGCGATGAACGCGATGAACGCCCACGACGAAATCAGCGTCGAGTTGGCGTGGCAGATGGGGCGTCCCGTCCGCTACGGAGCGGGAGAACTTCGCGGCTTCACTGAGCGTTCGCGCCACATGATCGACATCGCGGCCGGAGCTCTCGCCGACGTCACGGTCGCCGAGAAGCCCGGCTACGAGCGGTTCATTCAGCGCACGCCGCTTGGTCTCGTGTTCGTGGTGGCGCCGTGGAACTATCCGTTCCTCACTGCCGTCAACTCGATCATTCCGGCGCTTATGGCGGGCAACGCAGTGATCCTGAAGCATGCGACGCAGACGTTGATTGTGGGTGAGCGTTTCCAAGCAGCCTTCGACCGAGCTGGACTTCCTTCCGGGTTGTTTACCAATCTGGTGATGAGCCACGACGAGTCGTCGGCGCTGCTGCGGTCCGGTGCCATCGATCAGGTGAACTTCACCGGCTCGGTTCCGGGAGGTCGCTCGATCGAAACCGCCACCGCGGGCACGTTTACCGGTGTCGGTTTGGAACTTGGCGGCAAGGATCCGGCGTACGTTCGGGCCGATGCCAATCTGGCCTATGCCATTGAAAACGTGGGCGATGGAGCGTTCTTCAATTCCGGCCAATCGTGCTGCGGAATCGAGCGGATCTACGTGGACCATCACGTGTTCGAAGAGTTCGTCGCTGGGGCGGTCGCGCTGACCCAGCAGTACGTGCTCGGTAATCCGCTTGATCGAGCGACCACTCTGGGACCGATGGTTCGAGGGAGCGCGGCCGATACCGTACGCGCGCAGATCAACGCGGCTGTGGCTGCGGGGGCGAGACAGGTCGTCGATCTGTCATCGTTTGGTCCCGACGTACCAGGCTCGCCCTACCTCGCTCCGCAGATCCTGGTAGACGTCGATCATTCGATGGACGTGATGTTCGAAGAGAGCTTTGGTCCGGTGGTGGGGATCATGTCAGTGTCGTCGGACGACGAAGCTATTGCGCTCATGAACCACAGTCCGTATGGGCTCTCCGCTTCGATCTGGACGTCCGATCTCGACGCCGCCCGCGCCCTCGGTCGCCGCATCGAAACAGGAACCGTGTTCATGAATCGAGCCGACTATCTCGATCCGGCACTGGCATGGACCGGCGTGAAAGACACCGGGCGCGGTGTCACTCTTTCGCGCCTCGGGTACGACCACTTCACCCGCCCAAAATCTTTCCACCTCCGCCACACGTTCTGAATGCGCCGTTCGGCCGATCGGTCAGAGGCGTTGGGAAACGTTGATCGAGTTTGACGCGTATTGAGCGCAGCGCGGTTGTTCCGCTACGTTTCGACGACGCCGGGAGCGCCTCGGTGGAGACAGGGAGTGTTGTCATGGCGAAGAATGTGTTGATCACCGGGGCCGGTTCGGGGTTCGGCAAGGGCGCCAGCCTGGCGCTCGCGGCGCGAGGTCACCACGTGATTGCCGCCACGGAGACCCAGGCTCAGGCTGATGCCTTGCGCACGGAGGCCCCGCAGCTTCAGGTGGAGGTCGTTGACATCACCACGGCCGACGTCTCGAAGGCGGCCGCGTGGGACGTCGACGTGCTGATCAATAACGCCGGGGCGGGCCAGACCGGTCCGATGGCCGACGTGCCGATTGATCGCGTGCGTCGTCTCTTCGACGTCAACGTCTTCGGAACGCTGGCGATCACCCAGGCGGTGTTGCCCAGGATGGTGAGCCGAGGCTCAGGACGCATCGTTATCGTGTCGTCGATTGCTGGTGTCGTGTCTGGCCCGGCGTTCGGTCCTTATTCGATGACGAAGCACGCCCTTGAAGCAATGGGCAAAGCTATGCGTGCTGAGCTTACCGGTCAGGGTATCGACGTGACCTTGCTGAACCCCGGTCCCTACCTGACGGGCTTCAACGACCGGATGGCCGACTCGATGTGGGAGTGGTTCGGCGAAGGTTCACTCAACGCCGCCGCCACGCCCCTCTTCCAAATGATGCGTGAGCTCGTGACCAACGGTCAGATGGATCCGGCGGAGGTCGTGGACCGCATGGTTGAACTTGTTGAGGCGGAAACGACCACGGAGAACAACTTTGTGCCCGAGGGAATCCTTGCCCAGCTTCAGGCGCAACTCCCTGGCTAGACCATTTATACGCGCGCTTAGCTCGTCACGTTTTCGACGATCCACTCCTGGAAGAGCGCCAAAACGTTGTGTTCATGGGCGGCGGTGAAGTTGCGGCGAACGAGCACCTCCACGAGTTGCGCGCCGCGCTCGTTGGCCGGCGCGTAGTTCCCGGTGGACACGGTGATGCCGTATTGCATGGCGATCGACATGCGGTAGGCATACCACGCCTGGTCGTAGGAATAGTCGGTCACCCCGGCGGCGACCAGGCCGTCGTGCCACCGATGCACGAGCCGCTCTTCGTGAGCCCGACGGTTCTCCTCGGTCAGGCTTTGGCAAATGAAGTAGCTCATATCGAACGACCCTGAGCCACGCACGGTGAGTTGCCAATCGAGAATGGCGAGCGGTGAGCCGTCGGGAAGGTCGAAGAACAGGTTGTCCAGGCGAAGGTCGGTGTGCGAGATCGTCATCGGTTGGGTAGAAACGGCCCAGGTGAAAACGTTGGGTACGTGTTCGGCGTACAGCGACGCCAACTCGACGGCGTCAGCGGGCAGGTCGGGGTAGCGACTGAGGATGGTTGGTAGGCCGGAGCGAACGAGATCCCCCGTCGAAAGGTACGCAGGATTATCAAATGGCCGGAGCCAGGCGATGTCTTTCAGCGACTCTTTGTTCCAACTGGCGCCGTGCATGGCGGCCATCGCATCAATGACGACGTCGGCACGCTCGGGTGGGCAGCCGTCGATCTGGTCGATGGCGAGTGAGCCGATGAGATCTTCGAGGAGAAGCACGCATGCCGTGCCATCGGCGCTCACATCGGCGTAGTAACAACCCGGGGTGCGGACTCCAAACTTCGACGAGGCGTCGCGGTAGAACCCAACTTCGGTCGTGTAGAAGCCGTAGAAAACGGCAATGGGCAACATGTCGGTGGCCCGAGTGTGCATCTTGGCGATCATTGTGGCGGGGAGAGCCGACGCCGCATCGGCGTACGTGAGGTGCACACGGGCCAATTCGCCGACGAGTCCAACTCCTTCGCCGATGCGCTCCTGATGAGCCTCGGTCACTTCGACGCCGAGTGCTGCGCTCAGCCACGACGCCGACACATCGTCGATGGTGGCAGGGATAGCAAGGTCAGGATTCGTCAACGCAGCGCTGGACATGGCCTGAGTATTTCACGGAACCCCTGGGGCCCGCTTGCTTGCGCGTGGCCGCGTCGTAGCGCTCCGGGCGCGGCTACGAGGCGGTGATCCCGAGAGAGGCCAGGGCTGACCCGGCGGCGATTGGAGCGCCCAACCACGACGCCAATGTGGCGTAGTAATCGTTCATCGAAACCGTGGCCGACGCGTTGCCCGCCCGATCGAGTTTGTTGAAGTCAACCGGCGCCCCTTGTCGACCGGGACGAACGGGGCCCATCATCAGCATCGTCGACGCGGTGCCGTGATCGGTGCCCCCAGCGTTCGCTTCGGGTCGGCGTCCGAACTCACTTGTCGTCGCCAATAACACTCGTTCGGTAAGCCCACTGCGGACGAGATCGTTGCGGAAGGCTCCAAGCGCATTGCCGAGCTGTCGCATCTGTTCGGGGTGACTCCACCGCTGACCGGTGTGGGTATCAAACGATCCCCAAGGGATGTGAATAACTCTGATTCCAGCATTCAACGAAACAAGATCGCGGGCGAGGGCGAGAGACTCGGCGAGGTGCCCATCCGGATATCCCCGGCTCTTGGCGTTCGCATCGGAAAGGCCGCCGAGACCGCCGAGCAACGAAAGCCCGGAGGACAATCCGGCGCGTGCCTTCCCGAGGAGATCTCGGTCGACGAACTCCAGGCCGCTCCCATCGTCGCCGCCGTCAGCCAGGCTGGTGAGCGCCGGCCGCATACGGGCGTCGTTGTCTTTAATAAGTTCGCGTAGGGAGCCAATATCAGGCAGGGCCACCGTTGCCGCCCGCTCGCTCACTAAAGCCGGCGTTGAGCCGCCCCCGATGCTCACACCGGCAATGGCCGCATCGCCGGCAATTGCATCGCAACATCGGCCGAGGAAGCCAGAGCGGTAGGCGCCGGTGCCTTCGGGATCACCCTGCCACCACCGGGTCATCATCTCTGTATGGGAGAGCTCAGGCTTGGCTACGCCCACGCCTTCGACGAAGGCCACCTGAGCAGCGACCGGGCTGAGGCCCTTGGCGATCGAGTACCCGTCACCGTAAGCCTGCATATCTTTCGGGTCAAGCCACACCTTGTCTCGGAGCTGACGGAAGCGGGCGTTGCCACTCGGGATCAGCATCGAGAACCCGTCGTTGCCACCCTGCATCTCGACCACCACGAGCACGCGTGCACCCGGAACGGATCGTCCGGCCACGAGCTTGGTCGGTGCCTTGTTGCTGCGTGACGCCGATGCTACGCGCGCTGTCTTCTTACGGGCCGCTTCGGCGTCGTCCTCGAGGAAGAGCGATGGCAGAGCGACTGTGGCTCCGGTGAGGCCGAGCATGGACAGGAACTGGCGACGGGAAACAACGGTCGGGGCGAGGGGCCCTCGGCGTATCGGCTTGTTCATGCGAGACCAAATTCCGGTGAGCAGAGGGCGGCGGTGAGGAGCCGGCGGGAGATGGTGAGTTCGTCGGCATTCCCGGCGGTGGCGAGGGCCGAGTCTCGCAGGATGCTCAGAGTGCGATTCGAAACCTCATGAAGCGAGCAGCGGGTGAGCGTGGTTCCGACCAGGTCTCCGCCGGGCGGGGCGACGATCGGTTGCATTCGCCAAGAAAGACTGCGCACATAGGATGCGCGGGTCACCTGTTGATCCGACGCCAACCAGCGAGAACTAATCGGCCATCCCGCCACGTTTGGTGGGCGATGGGGTGCTTGGTTCATTTGCGTGAGGACCCAAGGGTTGATGTCCTTGTCCTGATCAGCGCGAAAAGGCTCGATCGCATGCAGCGCGCCGGCCCACCACTCGATCGGAAACTTTGCTCGATTCAAGCGTGAGGAAAGGAATTCCTCGCCCCGCACGATGTCTTCCACCAGCGGGCGGATCTCGTAGCTGGCTCCCCGAAAGATCTGACCGAGCTTGGCCTGGCGCTCGGGCGACGGACGCATACCGACGAGGTGGTGATACACCTTGGCCGCGACCGTCGGGGCGCACGCTTCGTGGCCAAGAACCATGGAGACCACATCGTCTGAGGTGAGCCGTCCACGCTTTCCAAGGAACACCACCTCACCACCGAGGGAATGTTCCGGATTCTTTTTCACTGCACCGGTTTCGTAGTCAACTTCGAAGCCGGCGAGGGCCAGCGCGCCGGCCTTCACATCATCTTCGGAATAGTTGCCCGGCCCGATTGTGAACAATTCCATAAGCTCACGTGCGAAATTTTCATTCGGTGCTTCGACGGAAGATCCGGCCAAATCGAGATAGATCATCAGTGAGGGATCGGTGGCCATGGCCCGGAGCAGTGTGGCGAAGTTCCCCATTGCATGTGTACGTAGTAATTGCTGTTGACCGTGGAGCATCACGAGATTGCCGACCTTCTCGCTGCTGGTGGCGAAGTGGCCATGCCAGAACCATGTCATCCGTTCATGGATACCGCCGCTCGACGAACGGAGGTTGTTCGTCCATCCCTTGAGTGCTTCGTCCCAGCCGTCACGACTCATAGATGCAGGCTGGATCGCCTGTGGTGGAGCGTTCAGCGCCCACTCGATGGCGTTGGTCGCCGCGCCGCGTGGATCTTTTGCGCTCTGGGCAAACCGGGCCACCTGGGCGGGGTCGGGGGAAATCGCACACCGGCGCAGCACGTGGGCGACAAGGGCTTCGGCAGACGCGGCGGTTCCCATCACATGAAGTATCGGCAGTTCAACCTGCAATCTTGATGAAGTACCGGGATCTGCATCCGGTCGATCACCGTCGAACGCGACGAAGGCAGCCGACGGTTGGGTCGGCTGCCTTCGTCGCCAATCTTCAGTGAGCTACGCCTGGAGCGAGGCCAGATCGGTGAGAACCTCGGCGGCGTGCCCGGCCACATCGGTGACGTTGTAGGACTTGGCGATCACTCCGGTCGGGTCAATCAGATACGAGAAACGTTCAGGAAAGTTCGCGTACTGATGATCGGGCGCACGTACGACTTCGTAGGAGGTTCCTACCGTGCGATCGCCGTCGGACAGCAACGGGTAGTCAAACGCCTGGGCATCTTTGAACGCCTTGTTGTCCGCCGGAGTATCGAACGATGCTCCGAGGACGTTGCAGTTGGCGTCGGAAAGGTCAGTGGCTCTGTCACGCAGGGCCTGTCCTTGAATCGTTCAACCAGGGGTGGCGGCCTTTGGGTACCACCACAGGAGCACCCAGTGTCCAGCCTGATCGGCGAGAGAGACGAGATTGCCATCCTGATCGGGCAGCGAGAACGCGGGGGCGGTGGTGCCGGATTGAAGCACAGCCGTCTCCTTTCTGAGCGCGACGCGCTCGACGACGTGTTTCGCCGTGTTCACGCACCTTACCGTTGGTCCGTCGCTCGGTAGGGAACGGACTCAGACCTGGGTGCGCCCGCGATCTTGGATGGCTCGACGTCGGGCCTCCACATTTGCCGGGCTGTAAGTGCGGACCCATTGGCGTCCGACGCGCGTCTCGTGCCGCTCGCCTTCGCCCACGGTCAGACGGTGAATGGCGCGATAGCTGGCCAAGAGTTCGCGCACCCCGCCCTGATCATTGCCGATGATGTCATCTGCCAGGCGGCGAGCTGTGGGGATCAGTTCGTCGTGATCGACAACATGATTCACCAAACCGAGTCGATGCGCTTCGAGGGCGTCGATGAAGTTGCCGGTGAGTGACATTTCGATAGCTCGACGCAATCCGATCGCTTGCGGGAGCAGTACCGAGAGACCCCACCCGGGAAGGATCCCGACGCGGGTATGGGTATCACCGAACGATGCCCGGTCGCTGGCGACCAGGAAGTCACATTGCAGGACTAGTTCGAACCCGCCGGTTACGGCCACGCCGTTGATGGCGCCGACCACCGGCTTGCGGGTCGTCGCCCAGGGAGTGGCCGGTGCGTCGTTCGTCGGTGTGCCGCCGGTCTTCGTGGGCGAGGTGGGTCGATCGATCACGAGGTTGTTGCCCGAACTGCCCAATTCTTTGAGGTCGAGTCCGGCGGAAAATGCGGGATCCGCGCCGGTGAGGATAATGACATCGACGTCATCGTTGGCATCAGCGTTGGCCATTTCGGAGCGAAGTGCTCTCAGGAGAGAACTTGAGAGGGCGTTCCGTTGCGCCGGCCGATTGAGCGTGAGGGTGGCGATGCGCTCGGAGACTTCGACAAGAAGGACAGGATCTGAGGCGGCTGGCGTGTTCATCGTCCTTCATCGTCGCCGACAACCGCTTGACAAACCAAGCTCCTGGCTGATGTGGGAGTTCTCATGCGGCCCGGCTGCGATGACGACTCCCACATCCGGAGCGTCGGTTTGAGAGAGACTGGCACGGTGGCTGGCAAAGGTGGGCAGAAGCGTCGAAAGAAGGCCAAGGTGCAGTCGAGTCGCAACGCCGTTGCTCGGCCTCTGGATCGTCCGGATCGGTTCCAACACACTGAACGACGAGGCTGTTCGCGCCGCACGCTGTTCATTGCCGTACTAATTCTTCTCGCCGTTGCCCTGGTCATACCAGCGTTCGTGGGCGTTGGCCTGGTTGGCCGGTCCGTCCCATCGCCGACCCAGCAGCCCGGCGGTGGCGCTCGGCTCGTCCCCAACAACGCAACGACCTCCGATACCCGCCTGGTCACCCGGCCGCCGCAATAGAAAGCGTTATGCGTACCTATCTTCATCCGCGTCTGCAATCTTTTGGGACGACCATTTTCGCCGAAATGTCCCAGCTCGCCACGGCCACCGGATCGATCAATCTGGGGCAGGGTTTTCCCGACACCGACGGACCGGACGTGGTGAAGCAAGCGGCCATCGAAGCTATCGCCGCCGGAAGGGGAAATCAGTATCCGCCGGGCCTCGGAATACCCGAGCTGCGGCGGGCCATCGCCGATCATCAGCGCGCATACTATAGCATCTCGCTTGACCCGGACAGTCAGGTCCTCGTGACGTGTGGCGCCACTGAGGCCATTGCCGCCGCCCTTATCGCGCTCCTTGGACCGGGCGATGAGTGCATTCTGCTCGAGCCGTTCTACGACTCCTACCCCGCCGGAGTGGCGATGGCTGGAGCGTCGGTGGTGCCGGTGACGTTGCCCGGACCGGACTTCCAGATCGATGCGGAAGCGCTTCGTGGCGCTGTTACGTCGCGAACGAAAGTGATCGTGGTCAACTCGCCCCACAATCCGACCGGCACAGTGTTCAATGCTGAGTCCCAAGCAGCAATCTGCGCGCTTGCTATCGAGCACGACCTCGTTGTGCTGTCTGACGAAGCGTACGAGCACCTCACCTTCGACGGCGTGGAGCACGTTCCGATGTCCACGCTGCCAGGCATGGCCGACCGGACAATCACGGTCGGATCGGCCGGGAAGTCGCTGTCCTTTACCGGTTGGAAGGTGGGCTGGGCCACCGGCTCACCCGCATTGGTTTCGGCGGTGCGTACCGCTAAGCAGTTTTTGACCTATGTGGCGAGCGGTCCGTTTCAGTACGCTGTGGCCGTCGGGCTCGACACCCTTGGTCCGGTGTACTTTGCTGAGCTGGCGGGTTCGCTGGCCGCCAAACGTGATCGATTGAGCGAAGGATTGCGCTCGTGCGGCCTCGTCGTGCTCAAACCGCAGGGGACGTACTTTGTCACTGCAGACATCAGCGCGCTTACAGAAATGGACGGGCTTACCTTCTGCCGCTCGTTGCCCGAGCGGTGCGGCGTCGTGGCGATCCCCACTTCGGTGTTCTACAGCGATCCGTCTCGCGGTCGGTCATACGTGCGCTTTGCCTTTTGTAAGCGCGATGATGTGATCGATGAAGCGGTGGCTCGTCTAGTGACGTTGGGGTAAGGCGGTTCGCTTTAGGTATGAGGGCTCATCAATGCGATCGCCACGGTTGATCCGGCGCGAGACGACAGGGTGGCGATGCGTCGACCGGCCTGCACCGCTTCAACCGGGGGCTTCACTAAGTCCCCGAAAAACGCCGCCGTGCTGTCGAGGTCCGCACACGTGAGGGCCAGGCCGA
This sequence comes from Acidimicrobiia bacterium, assembly GCA_043775075.1. Taxonomy (GTDB): domain Bacteria; phylum Actinomycetota; class Acidimicrobiia; order Acidimicrobiales; family JANYDT01; genus JANLQX01. The sequence goes on along the minus strand of JAYVSS010000100.1, from coordinate 11,725 downwards.
AGAACTTCGCGGGGTCATTCGCCTTCGCCGGGTCAACGGTGTCCGGCCCGACGACTTCAAGGATCACTCGTTCATTCGCCCCACCATCGGGACTACCAAGCCAGAAGAACGCCTGGCGCATAGTGGCGCTGCCGTAGGCCGCACCTTCTCGTCTGCGTCGGCATTCCATGCCCAGGTCTTCGAGCGCAGCGACGGTGCGGTCCACATCGGGCGTCATCACCACGAGGTGATCAATGCTGGTCACGCCGTTGGTGTGACGAGCTGCTGGTGTGGTGGCGGTTGGGGCGCCATCGCCGTAGGTCACCGAGCCAGTGAGGAGACCGTCAATTCGCTCAGGCAGCGGACCGTCGTCGGCCGTCAACATCCAATCGGTGATGCCCTTGGAGGGGGGATCGTTTTCGGCGGAGCCGGAGCACACGATCGACGTTGAGCCGATACGCACCGAGATGGCGTCCACGGCAAACCCGAGGCCCGACCACACCTCGGGAGCGTCGGCCACGGTCAAAGCAAGGAGACATGTCATCGCCGTCCCGACCGTAGCCGGAGGGCGTGCCCGAGGTGTTTTTCCGGGTGGCGTGGCGTTTCCACGTGGCGTGGCGGTCAAAAATGACCTCCACGACACCCAAGAACGGCTGACCACCCAGTATCCCGACGAATGTCGGCCGCGCCGTGCCCGTGCATCCGAACGGAGATGACCGGCAAAGGGGGTGAGCGTGCCCGAACGCGAAAACGGCCGACCCGCGGGTCGGCCGGTACGTCCTCAACTGTGCGAAGCCGACCGAATGGCCAGGCTTCAATCCCCGAGAGCAGAAATGCTCAGCGACCCATATTCGGCTTAACGCCGTGGTTGGCCTTCTTGCGGCGGGCGTTGGTCTTCTTCTTGTTGCGCTTTTTCGACGGCATAAGGGCTTCAATGATAGCCGCCGCTTCCGGGGCCGTTGGACGGGCGTTGCCAGTCACCAACCGTCGTCGTAGGTTGGACGCTATGGCCCGCCACAAACTCGCCCAGTACGACTCGTTCGCCCAGCTCCTGGCCGGTATCGCCGGAGTTTGGGAAGGCACGTACACCCATCTCACGCCCGCGGGCGGGCTGATCGAGCGGTACGGCTCGCGTCAGGAGACCCGGCTGAAGGGCACCGATTGGTTTGAGCGGATCATTTACTCACGGGATGGCCAGGAGCAAGAGGTGCTGGACTTCAAAGCCCAGATCACCGGCGATACCGTCACCTTTGACGACCCTGACTTCCACGGGATCTCCTATCTCGTCGAAGGACGTCTTACGGTCTTTCCGTATCACTGGAAGTCAAACCCGTCGCGCGAGATCGTCGAAATCATCACCCTGGCGACCGACAATTACCGCACCCGTCTGTGGCAGACCTTCGACGACGGCGCGCTTACCCGTCTCACGGTGATTGAGGAGTCACGCCGTGGCGATCAGACCCCCGACGAATGGACGTGAGAGCCCGCGCCGATACGTCAACGTTTCTCGCTTCGATCGTCTTGGCGACCAGCAAGCCGGCCGGTTCCTTTTGCTGTGCCAGTGGTCGGCTCGCCTTCTAGGCCCTCACCATCGGGCGGACCACGCTGCCGAGTAACGTCTGCGGGATATGGAGCGGTTCGGTTTTGTTGGGCTTCCCAATGCGGGAAAGTCATCGTTGTTCAATGCGTTGGCGGGCGGTGGTGCGCTGGCCGCGCCGTATCCATTCGCCACGAAAGAGCCGAACACCGGCCGCGCCAGGGTACCGGACCATCGTCTACTCCTTCTTGGCGAGATGTCGAAGACGAAGACGATCGTGCACGCCACCAGTGAGTTTGTGGACATCGGCGGACTCGTTGAAGGCGCGTCGAAGGGCGAAGGTCTCGGCAACAAGTTTCTCGCCAACATCCGCGAAGTCAACGGTATCGTGTTAGTGTTGAGAGCCTTCGAGAAGGGTTCAACCGGCGATGATGTGCCGGGACCCACCAACCCGATTGAGCACCTCGAGATCGTCGAGATCGAACTCGCTTTGGCCGACTTGCAAACCGTCGAGTCTCAACTAACCAAGCGGACCAAGGCAGCCAAACTCGATAAGACACTGCTGCCAAGTGTTGATGCGTTGGAGAAGGCCCTGGCGTTCCTGTCCGAGGGCACGCCCCTGTATCGGACACCGATGAAGGCCGATGAGCGCGAACTCCTAAAGGAGTTCTTCCTGCTCACGAACAAGCCCGTGCTGGCCGTGGTCAACGTGAGCGACGAAGATCTCGACAACGTCGATGCCAAGGCTGCTCCGGTGCGCGAGCTGTTCGGTCAATACGGCGAAGTGCTCGGCATGTGCGTGCAGCTTGAGGCCGAGGCCGCCATGATGGACGAAGCCGAGCGCAAAGAAATGCTCGATGGGTTCGGCCTCGGTGATGGCGCTCTGCCCCGCGTTATGCAGTCGGCATATCAAATGCTTGGCCGCCGGACGTTCCTCACCACCGGCGAGAAAGAGACCCGGGCGTGGACGTTTCGCAAAGGGGCCAAGGCTCCCGAGTGTGCGGGCGAAATCCACTCCGACATTCAGCGCGGATTTATCAAGGTCGAAACGATTCAGTGGGACGTGCTCCTCGAATGCGGGTCCATGGCCAAAGCCCGTGAGGTCGGCAAGCTTCGTCTCGAAGGCAAGGAATACGAGATGCAAGACGGCGACGTGGTCGACTTCAAGCACAACGTCTCGAAGTAGCCGCGCGTACTGATCGCGCCGTTATGCCCACACTGGTCCTAGCCAACTCTCGTCGCGTGCCGTTGGAGATCGCCAGTTCGCGTCCCGCTCGACGCCGCGGGTTGCTCGGTCGTGACTCCGTGGACGGGGGAGCGATGCTGATCATGCCGTGTCGCAACGTGCACACTGTCGGTATGCGCTTCGCCATCGACGTTGCCCACCTATCCGCTTCGAACGAAGTGCTGCGTGTGCGTATGATGAAGTCGAATCGACTCGGAAGAACCGCCTGGCATAGCCGGGCTGTCCTGGAGGCTGATGCTGGCGCCTTTGCTGCATGGGGTTTGCAAGTCGGCGATCGACTGTTCGTGCAGCCGTGAGCTCGACTGCGGCGGTGCCGGCTTCACTGATCCTGGTGGCCACGCCGATCGGAAATCTCGGCGACTTGTCGCCCCGGGCGATCGAGGTCTTGCGCCGTGCTGACGCCATCGCCTGCGAAGACACCCGTCACACCCGCAAACTGCTGAGCGCTGCGGCCATCGACGGCAAGCGTCTTCTCGCGGTCCATGAACATAACGAGCGCAACGCTGCCGACGGGATTGTCGAGCTGTTGCGCCGAGGGCAGACGGTGGCGTTGGTGACCGACGCCGGAATGCCGGCCGTTTCTGACCCCGGCGAGCGAGTGGTGGCCGCCGTGGTGGCAGCCGGGTTCGAGGTCTTATGCGTGCCGGGTCCAAGCGCCGCACTCACGGCGTTGGCGATCAGCGGGCTTCCGACCCAGCGCTTTTTTTTCGAGGGATTTCTTGCGGTGAAAGGTGTCGACCGGGCCAGACGAATCGCTGCAGTTGCGGCCATGCCCGAGACGGTGATTCTGTTTGAGAGCCCGCACCGTTTACTACGTACACTTAGTGATCTGCACGACGTTTGTGGGCCCGATCGTCTCGTGAGTGTGAGCCGGGAGCTGACGAAGAAATTCGAGCAAACTCAACGTGGTTCCGTCGGGGAGTTGTTGGCCACGATGCGGTTGGCGGAGGCGCCGGAGCCGCGGGGTGAGTACGTGATCGTGGTTGCGGGACGTCCGGCCGACGCGGCCTCCGTCGAAGTGACCGACGAAGACCTTCTCGTTCTGCTTGATGCGGAGCGTGCTGGCGGGGCGCGTACAAAAGAAGCCGTGGATCTCGTCGCCGCGGCGACCCGTATCCAGCGCCGCCGGATCTACACACTGGCGACGGCCCCTCGGGCCTGAGCGCCCCTAGCCATTGGCAGAAAAACGCATCAGTGGCGGAATAGCGCTGCGCATTTTTGCCAGTGATGCGCTTTTTTGACACCCGCCGAGCGGACCGGACCGACCTACGAAGGCGCCGGAGTACTTCGTAGGGCAGCGAGGCAGATGGCGCACAGCAATTTGCCTTTGAACATTCCGAGGTCATCGAGTGATCGGCAGAACACGCACGAGCGCTCGAGGCGCCGGACAACGACACCGTCGCCCTCGATCGTCATGTCCAGTAGGTCACCGCTCTCAATGCCGAAGACCTTTCGATACTCCGACGGAATTACGACCCGACCAAGGTGATCGATACGCCGGGCAATGCCCCCGGCCCCCTCGATACTTTGTGCATCATGGTTATCCGGGCCAGGGTCGTGGGGCACGGGCTCTAACGTAGTCAGGTGCTTTCCGCTGAACCTGCCAACGGCTCTGGGCGTTTCTACGTCACCACGCCGATTTATTACGTGAACGCCATCCCCCACGTGGGGCACTCGTACACGACGGTAAACGCCGACGCCCTCGCTCGTTGGCACCGGATGCGGGGCGACGCTGTGCACTTTCTCACCGGAACCGACGAGCACGGTCTGAAGATCCAGCAGGCCGCTGAGGCTCAGGGCGTTGCTCCGCAGCAGTGGGCAGACGATATTGCCGAGCAGTTCAAGGTGGCGTGGGAGCTGCTCAACATCAGCAACGACGACTTCATCCGCACCACCGAGCCGCGACACAAAGAGACCGTGCAGTGGCTACTGCAACGCGTCTACGACAACGGTTTCGTGGAGAAGGGCTCCTACGAGGGCCTGTACTGCGTCGGGTGCGAGGCGTATTACAAGGCCGACGAACTCATCACCAACAAAGATGGTGTCGAGAGCTGCTGCCCCATTCATAAGCGCGCAGTGGAATCAGTAGCGGAGGAGAACTACTTTTTCAAGCTGTCGGCCTTCGAGGATCGATTGCTCGAATGGCTCGACAACACGCCGGACGCCGTCGTTCCTCAGGGCAAGCGCAACGAAGTTCTGGGCTTCATCAAGGGTGGGTTGCAGGACTTCTCGATCAGCCGATCAACGCTCGATTGGGGCATCCCGTTGCCGTGGGATGAAAAGCATGTCGCCTATGTATGGTTCGACGCCTTGGCTAATTACATAAGCGCGCTCAGTATTGGGCAAGCCGGCCACACCGACGAAGCGTTCCAGACGTGGTGGCCCCACGTGCACCACATCGTGGCGAAGGACATCCTGCGCTTTCACTGTGTGTACTGGCCCGCAATGCTCATGGCCGCCGGGCTGGAGCCGCCGCGGATACTGGTCCACGGGTTCCTCTTGATCGGCGGCGAAAAGCTGTCGAAGACCGGCCTCGCTCAGATCTATCCGAAGGACCTCTGCGACGAGTTTGGGGTGGACGCGGTGCGGTACCACCTGCTGCGCGAGGTCCCGCTGGGAAATGACGCCGAGTTCTCCCACGAAGGAATGGTGGCCCGGTTCAACTCCGATCTCGCCAACAACTTCGGCAACCTCGCCGCCCGCGTGGCCACCGTCGTGGGGAAAAAGTGCGACGGCCTCGGCCCCGCGCCGCAAGTCGATTCACCTCTAGCGGTGGTGGCGGCCGCGGCCGTCGCCGACGCGGTGGCGGGCTGGGATGCGCTCTCGCCGTCGGACGCGCTGGAAGCCACCTGGCGGCTCATCCGTGAGACCAACGCGTTCCTGGAGACGAATCAGCCGTGGAAACTCGATCCGGGCCCCGAGGTCGACGCAGTGATGGGCGACGCCCTTGAGGCACTGAGAATCGTCGCCATTCTCAGCAACCCGGCCATGCCCACGCTTTGTCAAACGCTTTGGGAGCGTATCGGGTGCACGGGACTCGTCGCCGATCAGCGGGTGCCGGACGCATTGGCATGGGGCGGATACATTGCCGGTCAAACGGTGACCAAGGGTGATCCGCTCTTCCCACGGAAGTCATAAGCACACATGACAAACTCGGCGGCCGCGCCAATGTGGTTCGACTCGCACTGCCACGTCCACGATGAGCGTATCGATGCCGCGGCTGCTCTGGCCGATGCCCGCGCTGCAGGAGTTGCGCGTTTCGTCGACGTTGGCTGCGATGAACCGACGTCGCTTGCCGCTATCGCGCTAGCCAGTGCGCATAGTGATGTGTGGGCCACCGTCGGCCTTCACCCTCACGACAGCTCGCAGGGCATTGAGTGGATGGCCCCGTTGCTCGACGGGGCCGCCGCCAAGCGCATCGTTGGGGTCGGGGAGTGCGGGCTGGATTATCACTACGACCACTCGCCGCGAGATGTCCAGCGTGCGGAGTTTGCCGCCCAGATTCGTCTCGCCTTCGCCTACGACCTGCCGTTGGTGATCCACACGCGCGAGGCATGGGACGACACATTCGCCATTTTGGCCAACGAAGGTGCCCCAAGTTCGACGATCTTCCACTGTTTCGCTGGAGGTCCGGAAGAAGCATCCCAATGTCTGGCGATCCACGACGGCGTGTTCCTTAGCTATTCGGGAATCGTCAGTTTCAAAACGGCGGTGGAATTGCAGGCGGCGGCGGCGATCACCCCGCTCGACCGTATCCTCGTCGAAACCGACACTCCCTATCTGGCACCGATGCCCCATCGGGGCAAGCAGAACCGTCCGGCCTGGGTACCGTTTGTCGGGGAGGCGGTGGCGAAGGTAAAAGGTATGTCCACCTACGACTTGGCAGCCACCACCTACGCCAACACCAACCGAGCGTTTCGCCTGGACCCGGGTGTTGGGGCGGTCGCCGGGTCCGACTCGAGTTCGGCGTGACCCTTTCCCGTCAGCAGGTCGCCGCCTGGTTCGACCAGACCGGCGGTCATCCGAGCCGGTCACTCGGGCAGAACTTTGTCGTCGATCCAAACACGGTGCGCCGCATTGTTCGCCTGGCCGACATTGACGCAACCACCAAGGTCGTGGAGATCGGCGCCGGCCTCGGCTCCCTCACGCTGGCCATCGCCGAAACCGACGCACACGTCACGGCCATCGAAATCGATCGTCACCTGATTGATGGTTTACGCGAACACACCAGCGCGCTTACCAATGTGGCGGTGCTCCATGCCGACGCAATGAAACTCAATTGGAACGAGGTGCTTCCCCCGTTGGACGGGCCGTACACGTTGGTGGCCAATCTCCCGTACAACATCGCCACGCCCCTCATCGCCGACCTGCTGGACTTTGTTCCCCAGATCAACCGCATGTTGGTCATGGTGCAGAAGGAAGTGGCGGAACGATTCGCCGCCGCACCCCGTACATCGGCGTACGGTGCGGTGACGGTGAAGGTGGCGTACTGGGCCACGGCACGAATGGTTGGCACCGTTCCCCCGAGTGTGTTCCTCCCCAAACCCAACGTGGACTCAGGGCTCGTGCGGATCGACCGTCACCACAGCGGCCCCGTTGCTGATCCGGAGATGGTAAGTGCACAGAATATCTTTGCGCTGGTAAAAGCTGGGTTTGCCCATCGTCGGAAGATGCTGCGGGGAAACCTGGCCGGGATCATCAGCGAATCTCAGTTCGTTGCTGCAGGTGTTGCGTCGACGGCCCGGGCGGAAGAACTCGATGTGCATGCATGGGTGCGGTTGGCTCATGCTCAAACTGATGGCGAAATAGGTAGCTCAGAGTGAGCCGCGTCTGGCGATCCACTCCGTGGGCTGCTTGGTGATCTTGGGAATCTCAAGTTGTACCTGATCGCAAATGGCTACCTCGTCGGAAGTCAACAGTGCGGTCCACCGGGCAGCGGTGAGATTATTCGCTACTTGGTGCCAGGCACTGCTGTCGACAAGATAATTCACGGTTGACGAGGGCGTGACTTGGCGAATGCCGACGGGCTCAAATCGAGCCCGTCCGTGTTTACAAGTTGTTCGAGCAGGGTTCGACTGTTGTGCGGGATCGAGCGAGAAGTCGCCCGCCGCGGCAAGGACGGGGAGGACGGGGAGCATCTCGGCCCTAGCCAGATGTTGACCGATGCAACCACGCGGACAGAGACCGAACGCCAACATCGTGGCATCGAGGGGTATGTGGTGCGGTGACGATCCGGGCTGAATGGCAACTGGTCGATCCATCGCTTTGGATCGCGATTTATGCCCCGGAGGTACACGGTCACCACTTCCGCCCGGCCGAGGCGATGCCCGTCCAACATGACGTTTCGCACCTTGGGTCGACGGGCATCCCCAGACCGCGGGTGTGTCAGCCGCAGTGTCTCGCGCCGGCCGGCCAACGGTGACGGGACAATGCTGCGGAGCCTGTCCGAGGCGACGCCCCACCGAGGTGACGACATCGCGTTGGTGGGCCGCCAACTCCTCAGCCTGCGTATGACTTAGGCGATCACCGAACAGCACCCACGCCGCTAATTGCAGGGCCAGCGTCCCCATGGTGAGTTCGACATCGAACGGACGATTCCGCGGAATCGTCGCCACCGCGTCGTCGATGATCGGCTTCATTGAGGCCATGAGAGGTAAGCCTCATCATGCTGCGTGAGGCTGCCAACCTGCCCGAGGTCGTTCGCCGTCACCTCGTTGACAACGATGCCGTGCCTACGGGGCGATGGCCAACGCGTTGCGGGCCCAGATGAACAGCCAACAAATCGGTGAGTTCGATCCGGAGGCCTGGCCTTCCTCTTCGTCGGTTCGATGATCTTTTACAAGATGAGCGATTGACTGACCGGGGAACCCAAACTCGCCATAACCGAGGATCGGATGCTGCGAACATGGGTCAATGTCTTCGGTCCGGTGCTTGCTCGGCTGATGAGCGAAGCTTAAGGAACCGGGCGATGATTGGGGGCACGATGCGTCACATTGAATCTGCGCCCGCCAAGCTCACGGTGTCGCTTCGCATGACCGGGCTGCGCAATGACGGCTATCACCTGATCGACGCCGAGATGGTGTCGCTCGATTTGGCCGACACGCTGGTTTTCGAGGACGGCGACTCCCTGCAGATCGCCACGGAGGAAACTGCGGCCACGGCTCTCCTCGTCACCCTGGGCGACGACAATCTCGTGACCCGGGCGCTGCGTCATGTGGGTCGAACGGCGGCGGTGATGTTGACAAAGCGCATTCCGGTGGGCGGGGGGCTCGGCGGGGGATCGTCGGACGCCGCGGCGGTGTTTCGGTGGGCCGGGCGAACTGCGGGCGACGACGTTCGCGACGCGGCCACTCTCGGCGCGGACGTTTCGTTCTGCATCCGCGGAGGCCGAGCCCGGGTGACGGGGATCGGTGAACAGCTTGAAGCTCTGCCGTTTGTCGAGCGCGTGTTCACGCTCTGTACGCCGCCGTTCGGCGTTTCCACCCCTGCGGTATATCGGGTGTGGGACGCGCTCGGCGGACCCACGTCGATGCGTCCGAACGATCTGGAGCCGGCGGCGCTGACCGTGGAGCCGAGACTGGTGCAGTGGCGTGAGCGGCTGGGCAGTCACAGTGGCCAGGAGCCGGTGCTGGCCGGCAGCGGCTCGACCTGGTTCGTCGAAGGGGCGTTTCCGGGCGAAGGTTACGTCGTCGCCCGCACCCGCCCCGCCCATTGATCGATTCTGAGCCGTCGACGATTTCGTCGCGGAGCGTTCGTCGCCCAGTCGGCGGTGGAGTAACTTCTTCGTCCTCATGGGATCGTTGATTAAGAAGCGCCGCAAGCGCATGCGCAAGAAGAAGCATAAGAAGATGTTGAAGAGGACACGCTTCCAGCGTCGGGCCAAGAAGAAGTAGCACCGGCGGGCACCGGCTGAGAATGTGGCTTTCTCGGCGGTGGTTCCGTTTCGGCCGATCGAAGGGCAAGAATGGTCCCGTGCGTGTTCGCCTCCTCAGCATTGAAGATGACGACGACGTTCGTTTCACCCTTCGTCTTCATTTAGAGGACGAGGGGTACGACGTTTCGGAAGCGGCCAACGGTGCGGATGGTCTGATGGCGTTTGCGGCGGACAAGCCGATGCTGGTGCTCGTCGATTTGAAGCTTCCCGATATGAGTGGCTTCGACGTCTGCCGGGCGATTCGCCAAACGAGCGACGTGCCAATCATCGTCGTGACCGCCCAGGAATCGAGCTTCGATGTCGTCGCTGGTCTCGAAGCCGGGGCCGATGACTACGTCACCAAGCCATATCAGCCGAAGGAACTCGCCGCCAGGATCCGCGCCCACCTTCGTCGTGCCCAGCCGGCGCGCCCGGCCCCCGGTTCACCGCCGTCTCGGGGCCTGGTTTTTGGTCCGTTGGAGATAAGGGAGGACGAGGGGCGGGCCCTGAAGCACGGCGTGGACCTCAAGCTCACCCGTACCGAATTTCGATTCCTGCTGTTCCTCGCGCAAAATGCCGGGAAGGTGTACTCGCGCGAAGCGCTCCTCGCCGAAGTGTGGCATCACGACGCCCTCGCCGACGGTCGTCTCGTCGATACCCACGTCCGCCGCCTCCGGACCAAGGCGGAAGACGATCCGGCCGAGCCCACACTGATCGTCACTGTTCGCGGGCTCGGCTACCGCCTGGTCCCGCCCGGTGACTGACCGCGACCGAGCTGACCGCACCAGCCTCGGAAATGACCGGGCGGGGTTGGAGACCACGGGCCCGGACGTCGTCGCAGTGCCCCCGACCAGCCCGACTAGCCCGACCAGCCCGACCGCTCTCGCAGCAGATACTCCGGCGGCGAAGGTACCCATCCGAGACGGGATGCGCGCCCCGACGGCCAGCGTACTCCCCGGTGCCTATCTTGCCCGCGTCGATGTACTTGACGAACCAATCGACTCCGAGACGAGCCGGTGGACGGTCCTGCGAAGGTTGGTCCCCGCACCCCTTCGTCGGATCCACCTCGGCCTCGCCTCCCGAACGACGATTGCCTTGGCGTTTGGAGCGTTGATCGTTTCGGTGATTGTGTCGCTCCTGACCTTCGTCGTTGCCCGATCCTCGTTTGTCGAGGAGCGTCTTCGAGCGGCCGAACGACAACTCATTCCGAGCGCCACCGAAGCCCAACAAGCCCTCGCTGGCGGGCTGGGACGCAGCGTTACGTCGGTGTTGCGGGCCCAACACCGGCCCGGCGTGACGGCGACGCTGCTGACGAGCAAACAGGGCCTGTTTCGCAGTAACGACGCTACGGTTGAGCTCGGCCTAGTTCCCGCCGAGCTCCGCCAGAGGATGGAGGTCTCGGCCCGAAACCCGAAGGACGATTTCGCCAGCGGGTGGCAGATCACCCGTCGCAACGGCGAGTCGCTTCTCGTCCTCGGTGTTCGACTCCAGAGCGTGTCCGCCACGTTCTACGAGATTTCCTACCTCAACGATCTCGACGATACGTTACGCAATCTCGGCCGGGCGCTCAGCCTCGCAGCCGTGGCCTCGACGCTGGGTGCGGCCATAGTCGGACGGTCGATCAGTCGAAGAGTTGTTCGTCCCTTGCGCAACGTCGCAGTGGCCGCCGGGGACATTGCCAGTGGCCGTTTGGAAACCCGTCTTCCCCTGACCGGTGACACCGACCTTGATCCGCTCGTCACGTCGTTCAACGAAATGGCGGCGTCGCTGCAGACCCGCATTGAACGTGAGGCACGCTTCGCGTCCGACGTGAGCCACGAACTGCGCACCCCGCTGACCGCGCTGACCGCCGCCGTTGAGCTGCTGGAGGGCCGTCGAGACGAACTGAGTGAGCGCAATCAAAAGATCGTCGATGTGCTGGGCAACCAATCAAGACATTTCCGGAGATTAGTGCTCGATCTTTTGGAGATTTCGCGCTTTGATGCCAATGCCGCGGAACTAGTTACTGAGGTATTCGACCTGCCTTCCTTCGTGACCCAACTGGTGAATC
>JAYVSS010000099.1:0-5201 GCA_043775075.1 Acidimicrobiia bacterium | reverse complement strand
ACCTGTCCGCTCGTCGACGACGTGAGCAGGTCGATCGTGGCCCGGTTCTCCTCGGGCGACGTAAAGGTGATCGCATCGACGCGGATGTTGTCATTCAAGAGCCGAGTCCGGACGACGTCGATCGTCGACGAACTCGACTGATCGTTCCCGTCGGTGAAGACGATGATTTGCTTCTTGCTCTCCGCTACCGTTTCGAACTGATCAGCGGCCAGCGTGAGACCGTCGAGCAGTGCCGCATCGCCCTCGGCGGAGAGGTCGGTGATCGCAATTACGGTGGCATCACGAGCGTTCGTTAGGTCGCGGATAACCGTAGGGAACTTGCCGACAGAAACGATGGCGACACGAATACTTTGCGGAAGACTTCGTACGTATTTGGTCAGCGCCCGCTTTTGATCTTCAAGGTTGACACCGTAGGTGCGCGACGAGGTGTCGAGTACCGCAACCACGTCGAAGCGGGGCGCCCGGGCCACACCCTCAGCGGCCGTGCCGGAGCTCTGCGGAATAATGGCGAGGGCGAGAAGGATGAGTCCGAGGACGACGTGGGAAACAGCACGAAAGAGACGGGCCCGCTGCATGAACTACTTCCTCCCGTAATTCAAGACATCGACAGAGCCGAAGATATCCGGGGGCAGGGTAATGCCATGATCCTGCAGCTTTTCGGTGAATTTCGGACGAATTCCAGTCGGCTTGAGCTTGCCAAGGTGCTTTCCTGTGCTGTCAATACCGGCCGAATGATCGAACGCGAAGATGTCGGACAGCGTAATTGTCTGACCTTCCATGCCTTCTACCTCGGTGATGCTGACCACACGGCGGGAGCCATCGCGAAATCTTGCGATCTGTACGAACACGTCCACGGCCGACGCAATTTGCTGACGGATGGCCATCGCCGGCAGGTCGAAGCCGGCCATAAGGACGAGGGTCTCCAAGCGGGCCAGCCCGTCACGCGGAGTATTGGCGTGAATGGTCGAAAGTGAGCCGTCGTGTCCGGTGTTCATGGCTTGGAGCATGTCCAGCGCTTCGCCGCCACGGCATTCGCCGATGACGACTCGGTCCGGCCGCATACGAAGGGAATTCTTCACGAGATCGCGAATGGTGACGGCGCCCTTGCCTTCAATGTTGGGCGGACGGGTTTCCAATCGCACGATGTGTGGCTGACGAAGCTGGAGCTCGACGGCGTCTTCAATGGTGACGATCCGCTCATCAGCGGGAATGAAACTCGACAAGATATTGAGCATCGTGGTCTTGCCGGTACCGGTGCCGCCGGACACGAGCATGTTGAGGTGTCCGGCCACGCAGGCCGCCAGGAGTTGGGCCGCTTCTGCCGTGAGTGAACCCTTGGCGATGAGATCGTGGATCTGGAGCGGGTCGCGCGAGAACTTGCGGATGGTCAGCGCGGCGCCGTCAACGGCGAGTGGCGGGATGACTGCGTTGACGCGAGAACCGTCAGCCAGACGAGCGTCGACCATGGGCGACGACTCATCGATACGTCGACCGACGTTGGCCACAATACGTTCAATAACCCGTCGGAGTTGTTCATCAGAAATGAATCGATGCTGGCTGCGGGTAAGCTTGCCTTTTTGTTCAATGAAAATCGGTGTGCAACCGTTCACCATGATTTCCGAAACAGTCGGATCTTTGAGAAAACGATCAATTGGCCCGAGCCCGAGTACGTCGTCGGTGATCTCGGAAACCAGCTGGTGGCGTTCCTCAACGGAAAGCGGGACGGACTCTTGACTGATCAGCTGGCTGATCATGTCCACCACGGTGGCGCGCATATCGCGGTCCCCGGTTGACGAGTCGAACAATTTGGCACCGAGCCGGTCCACCAATTGCTCGTGGAGGCGTTCTTTCAACGCTTGCAACGGGTCGATCAAGCCGCGGTCGTCGTCTTTTCTCGCCGCGGCGACAAGGCGGGGCGAACCGGCGGTGGCCGCGGTGACGGCCGCAGGCATCGCGGTGGCTTGCTTCCACGCCGGAACTTCGATTGCTTCGGGTTGTGTATCGACGGGATTAGGCTCCGCACTGGCGGCGACGTCGTGGGCCTTCAGGCGCTGGCCAAGCTTCACTTTGACCTCTTCCAAAAGGGAGCTTTTTTGACTGGGGCTGCGGCTGAGGTCACGCCGATGAGTCCTTCTGCGAAGCCAACGAACTTCTTGGCGATAATGGCCTTCGGGTCGGCGATGGTGATCGGGACGCCTTGGTTGGCGGCGGCGAGCACGTTGCGATCAGCGGGGATTTGGATCTGGGCGCGCATGCCGACGGCCACTTCGACGTCTTCGGGTCGCGCCCCACCGGGAGCATCGAAGCGATTCATGACGAAATGGCGCGCCGGACCGGTCATGCCGAGACGATCGAGGGCATCAAGCTCGCGGCGTAGCGATCGGACCGACGACACATCAACAGAGCACACGAACACGTGATCGGTCGAAATTTCTGCGACCGAGAGGGCATGGGGATCAAGCCCGGCGCAGGTGTCGACAACGACGTAGTCAAACGCTTGACTCAACGCCTTGACGACCTGCAACGACATCTCGAAGCCGATGTCGTCGGCGTCGGCTGGATCCTCAGGCGCGCACATCACGAAGAGTCCCGAGGGGTGAGGCGTGAGGAACACTTTCAGCATCGAGTTGATCGAAGACGCCTCTGCCCCACCGAGCACGCGTACGGCATCAGCCGTCGTATGTTCGGGACTGAGGTGGAGCGTGCCGGCCACGTCGCCGAACTGCAGGTCAAGATCAACGAGGCACACACGGCCGGGCGCAAGCTGATGCAGGGCCATGGCGATGTTTGTCGAAGCGAACGTTTTCCCAACGCCGCCCTTGGGCGACAGCACGGTGATGATCCGTTTCGTCGTATCGGTTTCGGCGGTGGTGGTTCGGGTGCTCTCGCGCCAGCGACCGGAGTGCTCGAAGCCTCGCTCCAACACATCAATGATTGCGTCGTCGTCGGCATTCGGCGTAAGTACGTCCCGGACGCCGGCCCTTAATGCCCGCTCAAAGAGACCGGGTCGAGGGTCAGACACCAACACGAGATAGACACCCGGATTGGTGCGATTGATAAATTCCGCCCGTGAAGCCATCGCTTCGACCTCGAGGTCGGGCCCAATAAACGCGATGCCCATACGTTCGATACCGGGCGTTTCACCATGAGCCGGCCAGCGATGCATTCGCGGCCCGCCGTTGGCGGTCAGAAGCCGGCGGACGGATTGCTCGAACGGGGTAACGGAGGCGACGAGGGCCACGTCGCCCGAGTCTCGGGAGACCCGCCGGGACAGTGCTGCCTCGGTGCCGAGACGGCTGGGCTCCGGCGAATCACCCGATGCGGACGGTGGTCTGCCGGCGAAGTCGTCAGGACTGCCCGTCGATTGGTTGGTGAGTTCGACGTCGGTCACTGCTGGGCCCCTGCGGCGGGCGCTGCGCCCGCACCGTTGGGCACTGCGGCACCGTTTGCCCCCGCTGCTCCGGCCGGCGGGGCGACCGTCACCGGGGCGCCGATGGCCGGCTTGGCGATGGTCGCCGCGGCTGCGGCGGGAGCCTTCGTGGTTGGGGTTGCTGCGGCTGCGCCCGGCGCTTTCGTCGTCCGGGTCCCGGCGGCGGGAGCTTTCTTGGTCGGCGTGGCGCCAGTCGCGCCTGCGCCTGCGGCCGCCGTCGTCGTCGTGGTGGCGGCGGCGAACGGATCGGTGTTCACGGCACCGGCACCGGTCGGGGTGGCAGGCGGGGTTGAGGTGAGCGGCGTCAATTCGTAGCGGCGAAGCGTCTTGTCGTAGACATTGTCACGGGTCACGACTTTGGTGCCGTCCTCGGGTACGTCGTTGGCCTCGCTTGCCAGCCACAGCGCACCGTTGTTCATGGCGTAGATGAGCCGCTCGGACTCCCCCGCAGTGACACCGAGCTTGACGAGCAGCGGTGCCACCGGAGCAATCGTGGTGGCGGCGGTCGAACCGTCGGGGGCTGGCGCAGCGGGTACAAACCCGCCGACTACTTCGAGCACCGGCACCTTATGCAGCAAAATTGCTGTTGCGGGCACGGCACCCTCAGGGTTCTTGCCGTTCGAAGGTACGTTGACAAATGAGGTGACGACTGCGACCTGATCGCCCGGCTGGACTCGACCGCCGAGCGCTCGGAGCGGTTCAAGGGAGAGCCAAACGCCCATAAGTCCGCTGCCCCCGGTGTTGGCGACCTCAGTGCGCTGCTGCTCTTGGGCGGTAATGAATCGGGCCTTCATCACCTGTTCGTCGGGCACCAGTTCCGTACTCACGACGAGGCCGGTGAGGTCAGCGAGCGTCGCCGCGGCGCCGGCGGCGCGCTGTGACGCCGGAACACTGACTTCCTGAACGGCATCGCCGAGCTTGTCGGCGGCGGTGCCCTTCGGGACCGGCTTCACAACTTTCAGGACGGTCACGGCCGGCTCAGCAAGCGCCACCGGAGCGGGCTTGGACGAGTTTGAGGACCGGAGGATCACGAAGGTGCCGCCGAGGGCGACCAACACGGAGGCAACAACACCGATGAGCTTGCGACGATTCACTAAAGTCTCCATCTTGGAGGGGAAATAAGCGGTTCCCGGGGAGGGACTGAGGGATGCATCGGCCCGTCTCGCTGCAGTCTTGAGCCCCCGTTAGGGTTTTTCTTCCGGTTGGTACTCCGGTACGACGGGGAGCCCAACGGCAAGAGCCCCGGCGAATGGCCGGGGCTCTGGAAGCTCTCTTTTGCGTAGCGAGACTCGTGACCCGCGCCCGGTCTCTACGAACCGGTCCCGGCCCTCGCCACAGAGTTACCGTACCGGTTAAACGAGTTCCCGAGGCTGCCAGCGAAGTACGTGACGGAGCCGATAATGGCGACCGAGATCAGTCCAACCATGAGGCCGTATTCCACCGCCGTGGCGCCCCGCTCCTCGACGTCGGCACGCCGCTTTGCTGCAATTGCCTGAAAAGTGATGAGGAGTGCGTTCATGGAGTCGGGCGTTCTCGTGAGGAGGAGGGTGGGTTCGCGGGCGATCGAACGATCAGGATGACGAAATGCCGTTCATTGAATTGCCGGCCCGGTTGAACGTCGTTTTGACGCTCCGGGAAAGAAAGAAGACAACACCGATAATGGCAACGGCGATGAGGCCGACCATCAGGCCGTATTCGACGGCCGCAGCTCGACCAGCGGCAACGCGGGTTTGGAGGGAAACGATCAGCGTGTTCATGGAGACCCGCGCTC
>JAYVSS010000098.1:0-5992 GCA_043775075.1 Acidimicrobiia bacterium | reverse complement strand
GCCAGCTCGTAGGCAAACGCCGGGTCGTAGGTGACGATGTTGGGGATAGTCGATGCCAGTACGAGCGAATGGCCGTCTTCGTGCTGTAGCCCTTCACCGTTGAGTGTGGTCCGACCGGCCGTGGCGCCGAGCATGAAGCCGCGGCCGCGGGCGTCGCCGAAAGCCCATGCTAAGTCGCCGGTGCGTTGGAATCCGAACATCGAATAGAAGATGTAGAACGGAATCATCACCTGGCCATGGGTCGCATACGCCGTGCCAGCAGCCGTAAATGAGGCCATGGCGCCGGACTCGGTAATGCCTTCTTCAAGGATCTGACCCGATTGGATTTCCCGATACGACAGCGCCATAGCTGAGTCCACGGGATCATATTTCTGCCCGAACGGGGCGTAGATCCCGACCTCCTTAAAGAGTCCATCCATGCCGAAGGTTCGTGCTTCGTCGGGGATAATTGGCACGACCTGCTTGCCGATTTTCTCGTCGCGAAGCATGGAGCGAAGCATGCGGGTGAAGACCATGGTCGTGGACACGGCAACCTTGCCCGAGCCGCCAACGAATTCGCTGAATACGGGGCCATCCACCGCTGGGGTCTCGAGTGGTTTTGTCCGGACGAGGCGCTTCGGGACGGAGCCGTCTAGGGCCTTGCGCCGCATCATCAGGTACTCCTGCTCGGCCGAATCCTCGGCGAACTTGACGAAGGGCGGCTCGCCGTCTTCGATGTCGGAGTCAGCGATCAAGTCCTCAAGATGCAAACGCTCGCGTACTGAGAACAGATTGTCTCGGTCGAGCTTCTTGATCTGGTGGGTGGAGTTGCGGCCCTCGACGTCGGCACCCAACGTCCATCCTTTGATGGTCTTGGCGAGGATGACCGTGGGCTGGCCGATGTGCTCTGTGGCTGCCTTGTACGCAGCGTAGAGCTTGCGATAGTCGTGGCCACCACGAGGCAGGGTACGGAGATCATCGTCGGAAAGATGCTCCACCATCTTGCGCAAACGGGGATCTGGACCGAAAAAGTTCTCGCGAATATATGCACCGGATTCAACGGAGAATTTTTGGAATTCGCCGTCGACCGTGGTGTTCATCTTGTTGAGAAGCACACCGTCTTTGTCTTGAGCGATGAGCTCATCCCACTTCGAACCCCAGATCAGTTTGATCACATTCCACCCGGCGCCGCGGAACACCGTTTCCAGTTCCTGGATGATCTTGCCGTTGCCTCGTACCGGTCCATCGAGGCGCTGCAGATTGCAGTTCACCACGAAGATCAAGTTGTCGAGGCCCTCGCGGCCGGCCAGCGAGAGAGCGCCGAGTGACTCTGGCTCGTCGGTCTCCCCATCACCTAAGAATGCCCACACCTTGCTCTGTGAGGTATCGGTGACCCTACGATTGAGCAGGTAACGATTGAAACGAGCCTGGTAGATGGCGTTGATCGGACCTAGGCCCATCGACACCGTGGGGAACTCCCAGAACTCCGGCATGAGCCGCGGGTGCGGATAGCTGGACAGACCGTTGCCGCTGATTTCCGTGCGGAAGTTGTCCAGCTGCTGTTCGGTCAGGCGCCCTTCGAGGAACGCTCTGGAGTACACGCCCGGGGCGGCATGACCCTGAAAATAGATTTGGTCGCCCGAGCCGCCATTGTCCTTGCCTCGGAAGAAATGGTTAAAGCCGATCTCAATGAGCGACGCCGACGACGCGTAGGTCGCCAGGTGACCGCCGATGCCTTCGGAGCGGTGGTTCGCGCGCACCACCATGGCCATGGCATTCCACCGGATGGCGGCGCGGATTCGCCGTTCCATGCTTTCATCGCCCGGAAACCACGGCTCTTGATCAGCCGAAATCGAGTTGATGTAGGGGCTCGAAACGAGCGACGGCAGCCCGACTTGGAGCTCACGGGCCCGGCCGAGGAGGCGGTTCATGAGGACTTGGGCACGGGCCTTACCGTGAGTGTCGACGATCGCATCAAGCGAATCGAGCCACTCCTGGGTTTCCGTGGGGTCTACATCGGGTAGCTGGCGGGCGAAACCATCGAAGATCACCCAATTAGTCTTTCATCGTTGCCGGGCGTTGCCGGGCGTTACCGGCTGCGTGTCCGAGTGCTCTTCGTCTCAATACCGATCGATGGCCGGGGGAGGGGGCACGAGCGCTCCGCTCGTGCCGATCGTCCGACGAAACGCATCGGCCCACTCGCCCCTGTCAATCATTTGCTGCAGGGCATCGTTGACGAAGGCCCGCAACTCCTCGTCACCTTTCGGAATACCGACGCCATAGGGCTCGGTGCGGAACGGATTCCCCGTGAGTGTGAATTCGGGATCGTTCTGGGCAAGCCCGAGGAGAATCACATCGTCAGTCGTCATGGCGTCCACGCGGCCGGCTTTGAGCTCGTCAAAACACTCTGAGTACTTATCCCGAAGGACGCTGACGTCGGCCTTCGGAGCGGCGCGTTGCAGGTTCAGCAATGAAGTGGAACCTCGAACCGAGCACACCTTCTTGCCGTTCACGCCTTCTATCCCGGTGATCTCGCCGGATGCAATCCGGTCCCGCCTGGTAAGCACGTCTTGTCCGGCGATGTAGTAAGGACCGGCGAAATCAACGAGCTGCTTGCGGGCGTCATTGATCGTGTAGGTCGACAGGATGAGATCCACGGACCCACTTTGGAGGAGACGTTCGCGGTCCTTCGAGAGCGCTTCCACGAAATTGATCTTGGCCCCCGATCCGTCGTCGTTGGGGAACAGTCGTTTCGCGATACCACGCGCAATTTCGATGTCGAAACCGGTGAGCGCGCCCGTCGTCGGGTTGGCCAAACCGAACAGAGGAACGTCTTTCTTCACGCCGATGGTGACTACACCAGTCGCCCGAATGATGCTGAGACGGTCCTTGTCCGGAGTAAGCGCAGGAGCCGTGGCGTTGGTCGTGGTCGGTGTCGAGGCACTGGTGCACCCACCAACCAAAGAAAAGATGAGGGCGGCGAAGGCAATCAACATCGCCAGACGCCGAACCGCCGCGCTGGCGCAAGTGATGATTGCGCTGATTGTTGGTCTGAGGGTGCCAGCGCGTTCGGAGCTGGCGGCGCTGATCACGGAGCGAGGGTAGCGGAACCCAACCACCACCCGTTGGGACCCAACCCGCCAGCAGACTCGCCCAACCCCGGCACGCCGGAACCCAATCTTTGGGGGTTGGCTTCGTCCGAAGAATTTCCTCCGACGGTTGGGTCAAACACTTCCCAGTTGGGTTCGCCGCTCGACCGGTTGGGGGCCAATTTGTACGGCAGAAGCTCAGAATCGAAGTTGGTTTCGTCCGAAAACGCGCTGCCCCGCCGACCATAGGCGTGTTCACCACGTTTCGTGGTCGGTCGTGGCGATGAAACGGACGATCACCCCCTCTTCCTCGATCGCGGCCCAAGCTGAAAGCAACCTAACTCCTTTGTCTGTGAACTCAACCGGTCGAAAACGCTATGGAGAACCGGGGTTTTGTCCCTGGTTGGGTTCACGCAGGGTCTGGCTGGGTCCCGCGGCGATTCCGAGCGGGTGAAATGCTGCCTAGTTTGCGCTACTTGAGGATCTTTGAGAGGAAGTCGCGGGCGCGAGGAGACTTGGGGTTGTCAAAGAACTCAGACGGCGAGGCGGTTTCAACCAGGCGTCCGTCGTCCATAAAGACCACGCGATGGGCGGCGGACCGGGCGAAGCCCATCTCGTGGGTGACGACGACCATGGTCATGCCCTGGGCCGCGAGTTCGAGCATGACGTCGAGCACCTCGTTGACCATCTCCGGGTCCAGGGCGCTGGTGGGTTCGTCGAACAACATGACCTTTGGGTCCATCGCCAGCGCCCGGGCGATAGCTGCCCGTTGCTGCTGACCACCGGACAACTCCGCGGGGAAACGATTGGCTTTATCGGCTATACCGACACGCTCCAACAGACCCATGGCTTTGGAGCGAGCAGCTGCCTGGTTGACGCCTCGGACTTTTAGAGGGCCGAGCATCACATTTTCCACGATCGACTTATGGGCGAACAGGTTGAACGACTGGAACACCATTCCCACGTCTGCTCGCAACGCCGCGAGTGCCTTCCCTTCCTCAGGAAGGAGTTGTCCATCAATGGTGATTGAACCCTTCTGAAACCGTTCGAGACGGTTGATGCAACGGCATAACGTCGACTTGCCCGAGCCCGAAGGGCCGATCACCACAACGACTTCGCCCCGGGCCACTTCAAGGTTGACCTCCTTCAGCACGTGATGATCGCCGAACCATTTGTTCACGTCCTTCATCACGATGAGCGAGTCCCCGGCGACGGGAGTGGAGCGAGGAGCGTTCATCGTCGTGGCCTTCATGAGGGAGTCGGGATTCATCGGGAGCTGCCTGCTTGTCGTTGCTGCAACTTGTTGGCGGTGGTCGTTAAGAGCGCAACGACGGCGATGTACATAAACCCGGCGACCACGAACGACTGGAGAAAATTGCTCGAAAACTCGCCGACGATTTTCGCTCGGGAGAGGAGCTCGCTGTACGTCACAAAGACGCCGAGCGACGTGTCTTTCAACAGTGACGCGGCCTGCGTGAAGATGTTTGGCAACGCCCGGCGCAATGCCTGGGGGAGGATCACGAGGCGCATCGCACGAGGCTCCGTGAGGCCGATCGCCATTGCTGCTTCGCCTTGCCCTTTTGGCAGAGAACGTATCCCTGAGCGGATCACTTCGGCGAACACGGTCGAGTAGTAGAGGGTGAGACCGGTCACCAGGGAAACGAATGCGTACGTCCCGAGGGTCCAACCACGAAAGCCTGGCGTCTTAGGCAGTTGGAAGAACGCGAACTTGATCAAGAGAACAAGTGCGCAAGCTCGGAAGATCTCGGTGAAAAGGGTTGCCGGAATTCGCTTCCGATTTGGAGTGCTCGAACGCCACATCGCAAGGACCACTCCAAGACTGAGTGCGAGTGTGAGGGCAACGCCGGCGGCCTTCAGGGTTTGGCCAAGTCCCAAGAGGAGATACTTCCAGATTGCCCAGGTCTTGAACGGGGCCCAGAGTTCGGCCGCAAACTGGCCCTTTGTTTGGAATCGCCGAAGAATCCACGCAACGGCAGCGAGAAGCAGAAGCGTGGCAACCGATGTGCCGACGAGCGCCCGACGTCTACCTCGCGGTCCTAACTCCTCGGTGATCTGTAGCTCCCCGGGGCGGGATGGTTTTACGTCGAGAAGCCAACTAGTAAGTGCACTCATGGTCGGACTCAGCGCTTCACTGCCACGCGGGCGTCAAGCCATCCGGCAAACGCTGCTGTCGAAAATCCGAGCACCATGAACGCCAGAAAGGAAAATACGAAAAACGGGTATTGCTGGGCGGTCGAGTCGCTGAGGTCGCTGGATACTTTGACCACCTCTGCCACTCCGACGATCCCGGCGACGGCGACGTTGCGGTAGTTGGCGTTGAGCAACACGGCAAGCGGGCCAACACTCGACCGCAGGGCTTGCGGGATGATGACGTGGCGGAGTGATTGCCCGAAGGTGAGGCCGATGGCCCGTGCTGCCTCAGCCTGACCGTTCGACACGGCGTTGAAGCCGGAGCGAAGTGCCTCGGAGATGTATCCGCCGAGGTATAGCCCGACGGCGATAAGCGCGCATTGGAAGTTCGTGAGCAGTGCTCCGAGCTTGGGCACCCCGTAGTACGCCAGGAAGACCAAGAAGATCAGCGGCGAATTCACCATGACCGCGACGTATCCGGCACCGAACATGCGAAGCGGCCGCACCGGGCTCACGCGGAAGACGGCGATGACGATCCCGATGGCCAGTCCCATGAGAAAACCGCCGATGGTCAGCTGCAGGGTCACACCCACGCCACGCATGAGCGGCGAGAGGTTGTCGAGAACGATCTTCACAGGGGCGGGCTCCAGCCGGCGACGAAAACTATGGACACAGACCAACAAAACACATCGGGCCGGGGTGCGCCCCGGCCCGAATCACTCAACTACGTAGTAACGATCAACCTTGGGAACGTCGGGCGTCTTGAGTCCGCC
>JAYVSS010000097.1:0-13127 GCA_043775075.1 Acidimicrobiia bacterium | reverse complement strand
ATTGCGCATCGCCGGAACGCTGCCCAACGCCTTGGTAATAGCGAAGGCAATCAAGTGGGTGAAGCTCACCTTTCCGCCACGGGTGCGGGCCAGGTAGCGGTTCATGATGTTGCGCTCGACTTCGAGCAACTTCGCCGGCACGTCGCGCACACTCGTCGCCGTGGGCACGTGAAGGCTGGCCTCCATGTTCGTCACGATCTTGGCCGCCACACCGCGCAATGGTTCGGCGATGCCTCCGGCCGGAACGACCGGGGGCGCAGCGATCTTGGAAGGACTCGACGCCACGGATTTGGCCGGAGCAGGCACCGGCGATGGCGATGGCGAGGCCAACGGTGCGGCCGAAGCAACAGACCCGTTGGACCCGTTGGACCCGTTGGACGCGAGGACGCCCGATGTTCCGTTCACCACGTGCGAACCGTTCCCCACCGAGGTGACGGCGGAACCGAAATAGGCCTGCCAGCTCTCCGTGACCGAAGTGGGGTTTTCGATCCACTTCAATCGCATCTCATCGGCGAGCCAGGCGTTCGGGCCTAGCGCGAGATCTTCAGGTCTCTGTGCGCTCACGGTGAAAGGATACCCGTCACCCCCGGTTTTCACGGGACTTTCACCCGGACAACAGCGGCGAGCATGCAATGGTCAGATGCGGGTCAGATGCGGGTCAAACGGGGGTCAGATGCGGGTCAAGCGGGGTTCAAGCGGGGTTCAAACGGGGGTCAAACGGCCTATTGCGGTCAAGAACCTCGCCGATCCGTCGATATCTACAAGATGTCGAATCAGCCCGCCAGGGCCACCCTGTTGGTTCCGCCCCGCCGGTTCGGTGAGTTACTCGTGCAACGACGGACCGAAATCGGCCGCTCCACCCTCGATGTTGAGCAACTCGCCAAAGGCCGGTTCTCAGCGGGCGAACTGGTGATGTTCGAAACGGGTTTGGCCGCTCCCACGGACGAACAACTCCGCCATCTCGCCGTGGTCTATGGGCTCGACCTTTCGTCGATCACTCCGCAGCGCGCCGTCCTCGAACTCGATCGGGCCGAGGGTATCGTCCAGATCGGCGCCGAGTCCGAGAGATTCGACCCCGACTTGGACGACCGCGAAATCCTGTTGCGCTACCTGGCCATCGTCTATCGGATGCGCTCGATCAACCCGGGGTCATCGATTCCAGCACGCACCGACGATCTTTCGACCTTGGCCCTCGTGTTCTCGACCACAACTGACGAAATCCGATCAACCCTGGATTCGCTCATGCTGCACGACCGACCGGAGCTGCGTCGGCGCCATCAGGACCTGAAGCGCCGCCTCGTCGTACCCGGCCTCGGCGTTCTTGTGGCCCTCACCAGCGTTGGCGGGCTTCTCCTCGTTCGCAACACCAGTGGCAGCGCCGCCATTGCCCCGAAGCCGATTGCCGGTGTTTCCGTCGAAATCGGCGACGCCCTGGTCATCGAACGGGCGAACCTGGATGGTCCCGGATTCAGCATCGGGAGCGCCTTAACCATCGAGCGCTGAAGTAACGGCTGATCGCCGAAGTTAGGCGGGGACCTGCGGTCGACGCAGACCGGCGGAACGTCGAGTCACGGCGAACACGCCCCCGAGCCCACCAATCAACGCGGCGATCCCGCCCGACGCCATCGCCCAGCGGGGTCCGAAGTGATCGGCGATCGCCCCAACGATCGGTCCGCCAACAGGCGTCGAACCGAGAAAGATCACGGACTGTAGGGCCAGGACGCGTCCCCGCATCGATGGTTCAGACTGCGATGTCAGCATCCCGCTGAGCTGAGCCATGAGCAGCCCGCCACAGGCCCCCATGGGCACACAGGCGACGTTGCAGAGGACAAACGTCGGAGCAAACGCTGCGGCGGTGGCCGTCAGCCCCATACCGACGCAGGCCGCAAGAAAGAGCGTGAGCGATGGCGATCGTCGACGAGCCGACACGAGTGCTCCGGCAAAGCTCCCGACGCTGGTGATGGCCAGGAGCGCTCCGAGGCCGTCGGCATCGCGACCGAACACCCCCTTGATCATCAGGGGAAAGGTGAGCCCGTAGTTAAACGTAAAGGTGGCCACGAGCGTGGTTGCGCCCATGGCGACCCGTAGCGTCGGTGTACGCCACACGTGGGCCACCGCGTCTCGTACTCCCCGGTTTGACGTTGGCGGTGCCACCGCATGAGCACGGGTGGTCATTGCGCCGATGGCGGCGATCATGGCCAAATACGAAACGCCATTGATGAGGAAGCACCACGACGTGCCCGCCCACTTCGTGACAAAGCCACCCAACGCCATGCCAAAAACCCGGCTTGAGGTAATGACTCCCGTATTCAGCGACATGGCGTTCGGTACCGCCGACGGGGGGACAAGCTCGCCGATGAGCGACCGCCGCACGGGTGTGTCGAACGCACTGGCCAGGCCGGCCAGGCCGCTCAGGGCAAGAACGGCGGGTAGCGACTCATGGTTGGAAAAGTCGAGGGCCGCCAGCGCCAGTGCGCAGAGCCCCAGCGCCGTCTGGGTGACGAGCATGATCCGTCGCTTGTCGGTCCGGTCGGCCAACGCCCCCGCCCACGCCCCGAGCAGCAGCATCGGAGCAAACTGAAAGACGCCGAGCAGACTGAGTGCGGTGCCCCGACCCTTGAGTTCGTTGACGACCAGCCACGACAGGGCGATCGACTGCATCCACGTGCCGAGCATGGAAAGCGACAGACCAACGAAGTACCGTCCGGCACCGGGGTAGTGAAGGCTCGAAAACATCGACTCGCGCCGTTCGCCAGCCTCAGCAGTCGCCGCCACCGCTTCAGCGAGGGTCGAGTCCACGCACCCACGATGGCACGCGGGAGAAACGGGACCAAACTCTTTCACCCAGGTGGGCCAGACGGTGGGTGAGGGGTAAGTATCGTGGACGGCCGTATGGCCGCCCCCATGGACAAAAGCCGCTTCATCGTTACCATGCGCGATTTGCGCCGGTTCTACCCACCCGATCGGGAGGTGTTGCGGGGCATCAATATCTCGATGTGGCCCGGAGCCAAGATCGGCATCCTCGGATCGAATGGTTCCGGCAAGTCATCGTTGCTGAAGATCCTGGCCGGCGTGGACACCGAGTACCAGGGCGAGATGCGCGTCACGCCGGGCTTCACCGTCGGCTACCTCTCGCAGGAACCCGAACTGGACGAAACGACGGACGTGATCGGCAATGTGCGTCAAGGCCTAGGCGAATTGGCTGGCCTCGTCGACCGCTACAACGAGGTGTGCAACGCCATGGGTGAGCCCGACGCAGACTTCGACAAGTTGCTCACCGAGCAGGCCGACCTGCAGGACAAGATCGATGCCGGCAACGCGTGGGACCTCGATCGTCAACTCGAAATTGCCATGGACGCATTGCGTTGTCCGCCGAGCGATGCCGATGTTTCGAAGTTGTCCGGCGGAGAGAAGCGGCGGGTGGCACTGTGTCGTCTGCTGCTGTCCAAGCCCGACCTTCTTTTGCTCGACGAACCGACGAACCATCTCGATGCCGAATCCGTCGGCTGGCTCGAACGGTTCCTTCAGGAATACACCGGCACCGTCGTTGCCGTCACCCACGATCGGTACTTCTTGGACAATGTGGCCGGATGGATTCTCGAACTTGATCGTGGTGCCGGCATTCCCTATGAGGGCAACTACTCCGGTTGGTTGGAGCAGAAGCGTGATCGCCTGGCCGCCGAGGAGAAGACCGAGACGGCCCGCCAGCGCGCGCTCACCGAAGAGTTCGAATGGGTCAAGCAGTCCCCGAAGGCCCGCCAGGCCAAGTCCAAAGCTCGTCTGTCTGCTTACGAAGAGTTGCTGTCGGAACATCAATCTCGCGAAGGTCGCCAATCGAAGTTGGAGATCGTTATTCCGACGCCCGAACGCCTCGGCGATGTCGTGGTGGTGTCCGATCATCTGCAGAAGGCATTTGGCGAGCGGCTCCTCATCGACGATCTGAACTTCATCCTTCCCCGCAATGGCATCGTCGGAATCATTGGAGCAAACGGTGCCGGTAAGACCACGTTGTTCCGCATGATCACCGGGCAGGAGGCGGCCGACGCCGGTTCGCTGACGGTCGGCCCGACCGTGAAGATTGCCTACGTGGATCAGAGCCGCGCCGATCTTGATCCGGACAAGACGGCATACGAGGAGATCACCGGTGGAACCGACATGATGAAGTTCAACGGGCGCGAAATCAACGGCCGGGCGTACTGCGCCAGCTTCAACTTCAAGGGTTCGGATCAGCAGAAGAAGGTCGGGCAGCTTTCGGGCGGTGAACGCAATCGAGTCCAGTTAGCCAAGTTGTTGAAGAGCGGTGGAAACGTGTTGCTCCTCGACGAACCAACCAACGACCTCGATATCGACACGCTGCGCGCCCTCGAAGACGCGCTCCTGGCGTTCCCCGGGTGTGCCGTCGTCATCAGCCACGATCGCTGGTTCCTCGACCGCATCTGCACGCACGTGTTGGCCTTCGAGGGGGACTCGGTGGTGCGCTGGTTCGAAGGGAACTTTGCGGACTACGAAGTGGTGCGTCACAAGGAACTCGGGGCCGAGGCGGACACGCCGCACCGGATCAAGTACCGCCCGATTTCCCGCTGAGAGTTCATACGTCCACTTATGGATATACGTAAACTTCGCCGCATCATCGCGTTAACAAGCGCGCTCAGTATCGCGACCATGATCGTGTTTTCCATCAAGGACAACGCCGCTGGAGCAATGACCGGCGGCGTTCTTGGGGCGATCGGGATCCTGTGTTTGATCGTGGGCAACGCCGTGCATCTGGGCGATAACCAGGGCGGCGCCCAGGAAGCGATGGCGGCCGAACTCGACGCCCGCGTGCAGGAATTGGTAGCCGCCGGTGTCGACGAGCGGAGTGCCCGCCTGGCCATCAACAAGGCCGTCCGCTACGGCCGAGGCGATCGCTAGCGGCGCACCGGCAGCGACCACACCGCTCCGCCGGTCTCCGAACGGGCCACCACAATGATCGACGCGCCGTTCGACGCCAACCCGACTCGACTGCGAGTCCCACGGGGTGAACCGGCCAGGAGGATCGACGTCCATCGCCGACCGTCGGCTGAGTAGGCGAGGCGCAGCCGATCACCGGAGCGGGCGGCGACGTAGAAGCCGTCGTCGGCCACCAGCGCCGCCGTAACGTTCGATCCCGGATCGACGCTCGTGCCAAGGGCAGGGATCAGCATCTTTCGCCACCGATTGGCGATGCGTATCCACGCCACAAACGACGTCGTGTCTCGGACCGTTTGGGTGCCGGCGATCAGTAGCCGCTCACCTCGAACCGCGATGCGTTGCGCTCGTTGGTCACCCCCACCCCCAAGACGAAGTCCCTGCGTGCGCGCTCCGGTCCATGGAGTCCAGACTTCGCCATCGACCGATGACCACGCGATGGCGTCGGTATCGATGAAGCCGGGGCGAGTGGTGAGTTGCTCGCCGACGGCGATGAGTTCCGAACCGACCCTGGCCACATCGAGGCCTTGGCGTTGCTTGCCCGGCTCGCCCGAAAGCGATCGATCGTCGTCGTGAATGTCGAAGTCGTCGCCGGTGATTGACGTCCACGAAGTGGCCCCGAGAAGCCCGTTTCGGTTAACACGCGAGCCAAGGATCACCCAGCGATCGCCGGCGCGAGCAATGGTGCGAACACCGATCTGGCGCGGTCCGTTATACAGCTCGAAGTCGGCCCGCACCTCATGGAGGAGATCGTCGGCGCCGACCTTCCAACTCACCGTTCGGGGGTTCCCGTGGGCACCGCCAGTCGCCATCCCGATCGCGACGATACCTTCGGGGCTTGCAGCTATCGAGTACAGGTCGCTGACCTCGCCGTAGCCGGTCACCGGTGCGGCGGTGATTCGTTCCCACCGCTGTCCGTCGGTTGACCGCCACAAACCTGGGTGGGGCAGCCCATCGGCGGTCGTGTACAACCCGCCGACCCACCACATCGTGCCGTCGTTGGCCACCGCACCCGGACGCACACTGACAACATCGTCTTGCCGCGCAGCGGTGATCTCGATCGGGGTTCCTTTGACCAGCTTCGCCGCGCGGGCGGTGTCAAAGGTGGAAGTTGCCGCGCCCACCCAGAGGACGCCAAGAGACATCAGACTCCGAACCTTCATCAGGGTGAAGTCTCGCGGCATTCCGGCGACTCAACGCGACCGTAGCCAAATCTGATCGGGCGTGATACGAACGAGCGGTGCAATCGCCGCCCGCCCTGCCCGATCTTCCTGGATTTGCCTCGCCCGGCGCGCTGCGGGAACGACTCTCTGGTCTCGTGTTGGCCGGGGCCAAGACCGCCGCGTTCGATCTCGACGCAATCGCTCGACTTGACCCGGCCACGTACCCAACGGCGGGCGCCACGTGGACGATGCACGACTCCCAAGGACGGCCGCTAGCCGTGCTCCGAACCACGTCCGTTCAGCTCGTAACGATGGCCAACGTGACAAGGGAAATGTCCGACGCGGAAGGGGAGTCCTTCGCCTCGGTAACCGAATGGCGAACCGGTCACATTGCGTACTGGACCGGCGAGATCGAGCAGACCCGGTCGCAGCTGAAGGACCCAACGTGGAACCTCGGCGACGACACCCTGCTGGTGTTCGAACAGTTCACGCTGATCGAGCGCCTCGGGGCAGCCGACGAAGGTCGTTACCCGGTGTGCGAACTCGTTGTCCCCGTCGACGAAGCTGAACTTGCCGCCGCCGATCTGTACGAGCTCGACACCGTCGGTGTGGAGGAAGTCGCAATATTCGACGACGAAACGGGACAATACGTACGCTTACGAGCGGGGTTCGCTTCCGACGAGGCGGCAGTAGAGGCCGAACGCATCCTTTGGACCGACCATGGCGAATGGCAACCCCGGTTCGAGGTGGTCGTTGGCGACGATTGGCTGGACAGCTGGCGGGAGCACTTCACGCCGCTGTCGGTCGGCCGGCTGCAGGTGATCCCTGATTGGGAAGGGGCCGAAACGGCATCGGAGCTTGGTGCGCGAAGCGACCTCATCACGCTTCGCCTCGATCCGAAGCGAGCCTGGGGAACCGGGGCACACTCGTCGACGCAACTGGTGCTCGGGGCACTTCAGTCAGCGGACGTGTCATTGCATGGAACGACCGTGCTCGACGTCGGATGCGGGAGCGGCATTCTGGCGATCGCGGCATTGTTGTTGGGTGCGAGCAACGCTCACGGCATTGACGTTGAGCGATCGGCGATTTCCGTCACCCTGGAAAATGCCGCCCGCAACGGCCTGATCAATCGAATAACGGCCACGTGGGAACCACTCGAACAACATATGCGTACCTATGACATCGCGCTGGCCAACATCCTCGCCCCGGTCCTCATCGAGCTAGCCGACGAACTACAACGAGTCACAAAACCGGGCGGAACGATCGTGCTCGCTGGCCTCGTGAACGACCAGCTTGATCGGGTCCGTACCGCCTTCGATCGGAGTCTGACGGTCGCTACGACGGCAGACGGTCCATGGCGGTGCTTGGTGCTCCGCCGGGCCAAGCCATAGTTACATGAGTCGCTAGTTATGACCCCGAGGCTAACAACGCCTCGCCCGACGACCCGGAAGCCGACCACGACGGGTCCATCGACGAGCACGTGAGCGTGACCCCAACACTTCCGGTGACTTCCCACAGCAACGCCGGGCGTTCACCATGCCAGCGAACCGCCACGGACAACCGGCCGTCGGCGACCGGAATGTTGCGAGCATCGAATGACACGCCGCGCCACCCCAGCTCGAAACCGGGGAAAAGGTCGACCGCTGCGTCGGGGCCGACAGCCGAGACCACCCCGGCAGCCGAGCGGGCGAACGCGGCCAGGCGCAGCGGCTGGTCCGGAACAAACGACGCCCCCGACGATGAGGCGGGAAGGGCCGGAAGTGGCACCGAAGGTAATGGCCACTCCCGTCCCAGCCGCTCCCACAGAGCGCTCGCCTGCTTCGCCGCTCGAACATCACCGGCGACGAAGAACAGTGCGCTTACCAGTCCGAGCGATGCCAAAAGTGGCTGGAGCGACGCATCCTTGCGAGCAGCTTTCACCAGGCCCTCGGCCGCCCCCGCCACCGCCGGGGCCAACGTTTCAGCGAAGACCGCATCCTGGGTGACCCAGGCATGATGACAGAGAGAGTCGATCGTAAGTGCACTTGTCAATGACGCGTCGGAAATCGACGTCCCGAAGTGCCCATCGTCGATTAGTCCACCTCGGCGTTGAAACTCGTCAATGTTCTCCAGCAAGGCCCCGCTCTCGGCACTTAGACCGAGAGCGTCGAAAGCACGCGCGCTTACTGCCCGCGTTCGAACGTCGGTGGACTGATCGGCGATCAACGGTTCGGCTGCCAGCAAAGCGCCGCCGATTGCCGATTGCAGGTTTGCTGTCAGTTGGCGATCAACTCCCGTGAGCTGAGGGCCGCGGGCAAGGTGCACTCCCCAACCCGCCGCCGCTGTGTGCACGTCCGGAAGTGCAGTGAGGACCGGTGGAGCGCCAAGCGCAACTGATGACGACGCTCCGATCAACACTGCGGCGCGCACACTCGTCGATTGACTAAGCGGGACGAGGAAGGCGAACGCTCTTGTTTCCTCATCAGCAGACGCCAGCTTGGCGGCACCGTCGTGGGCTCCGCCGTTGGTGACCACCGCTATTAACTCATCAATAGTCGGCGCCGATGCAACCAGCATTGGTGGGCGGGGCATCGTGACGAGAGCGAACCCATCGACCCGCAATGTCGAACCGTCCACCGTGACTAGTCGCGCCCCCGGCCCGGCGATCGTAAGTGCCCAAACTATTGGAGCGCGACCCTTATTGGCGATGTCGATCACGACGAGCTCTCTCTGCCCCTGCACCGCACCGAAGACCGTTTGGTTCGCGTCGCCGCCGGGAATTCGCACCGATGTCATGGCGATCGGCGAGCCCTGCACCAGCGATTGACGAACGGTGACCTCGCGCTCGGGCACATACCACCGGTCTTCGGCACCGATCAGCCAGCCAATCGTGATCTCATCAGCGCTGCCCCGACCGACGGTCAGCCGCCCAGCACCGTCGAGGTGAGCCCGGCGAGGCGATCCAATCGTTCCGACTAACACGGTCTGGAGACGTTACTGCAGCACCCCCTCAGCGATGCACGGGACGGCAGACCACTAGCGCACGTGCTCCACACTCACCTTGCGGCTCATCAACGCGCGCACCACCTCCGCCGCACTCACTCCGTCCTCGATGACTCGCACAACCTGCTCAACAATGGGCATATCGATCCCGTGTTTGGTGGCGAGATCGAGCACCGGGCGTGCCGTCTTGACCCCTTCGGCCACCATCTTCATCTCGGCGATCACGTCGGCGAGAGCGCGCCCGCGACCCAGTTGCTCACCGACGAAACGATTGCGTGAGTGCTGGCTCGTGCACGTGGCCACGAGGTCCCCGAGCCCGGCCAGGCCACCGAAGGTCATCATCCGTCCACCGAGTGCCCCACCGAGTCGACCGAGTTCAGCCAGACCCCGCGCAATCAACGTGGCCTTCGAATTGTCCCCGAAGGCCAACCCGTCGCTCATACCGGCGGCAATCGCCAAGACATTCTTCAGTGCACCGGCGATTTCGGCTCCGACCACGTCGTTGGATGTGTACACCAAGAAATTTTGCCCGGTGAAAACAGCCTGCAGTTCGGCAGCGATCGTCTCATCGGCAAACGCCAGCAACGTTCCTGCCGGATGGCCGAGCATCACCTCCTTGGCCAGGTTGGGGCCCGTGAGCACGCCCACCGGATGGCCAGGACAGTACTGGGCGATGATCTCCGTCATCCGCGACATCGAACCTTGCTCGAGCCCTTTGGTCAGGCTGATGATCGGGACGCCCGGACGAAGATGGGGGCCGGCACTGACGAGCACTTCACGAAAACCGTGCGAGGGCACACCCATCACCACAACATCGGCGTCGGCCAGCGCTTCTCCCATATCGCTCGTGCCGCACAGCTGATCGGAAAGACGAAAACCGGATAGATACCGGGAATTTTCTCGGTCGCACGAGATCGACGCAGCGAGCACCGGATCCCGGGCCCAGAGCATCGTGGCCACGTTGGCCGCAGCGAGCGACGCCACCGCCGTGCCCCAAGAGCCTGCCCCGATTACCGCAACGTTGGTCTTCGACATGGCGGTGACGCTACCGAACGCCAAACGCCGCGGCCCCTTCTCACCAGAGGAGGGGCCGAAGCGATGTTATTTGGCCGAGAATCACCGGGTCAAAGTCCGGCTTGGAGAAGCGCTTACGGGATCATCACCGTGTCGATGACGTGGATGATGCCGTTGCTCGCTGCGATATCGGTGACCTTGATCTCGGCGCCATTGATAAACGCCCGCCCACCCCGCACGGCGATGACGGAACGCTTACCGTTGACCGTCGCCAGGTCGTGACTGGCCAGCACCTTCGCCGCCGGGAAGAGGCCGGCCGAAACGTGGAAGGTCAAAATGTCGGTCAGCGTCTTCTTGTTCTCGGGCTTTAGCAGCGACGCAATGGTCTCCTTCGGAAGAAGGTTGAACGCTTCATCGGTCGGCGCAAACACAGTGAACGGGCCGGCACTCTCTAGCGTGGCGGTGAGGCCGGCGGCGTCAACCGCAGCCACCAGAGTCTTAAATGAACCGGCCTTGGCGGCCACGTCGACGATGGTGTTTCCACCCGGAACGGCGGCGGGGGAAGCAGGAGCGGCGGTGGGCGGGAGGAGCACGCTATCGATCACGTGAATGATCCCATTCGACGCCTTCACATCAACCGCAGTCACAATCACATTCCCATTCAACGTGACCTTGCCACCCGAAACACCAATCTTCACCTCAGCCCCATTCACCGTCTTCACCGACTTCCCATCAAGGGTCAACACCACCGAAGCCGGAACCGCACCCTCCACCACGTGATAGGTCAGCACCTCCACCAACTTCTTCTTATCCGCGAAAAGCGCATCCAAATCAGCCTTCGGAATCTTTCCAAACGCCGCATCCGTCGGAGCAAAAACCGTAAAGGGACCAGCACCCTTCAACGTTGAAACCAAATCAGCAGCCGTCAACGCCGCCGCCAACGTCTTAAACGAACCCGCCGCCACCGCCGTATCAACAATATCTTTCAACGCTCTAGGTTTGGCCGCCTTCACCGCCTTCTTTCCTGCCTGGGCCGGAGCAACGACGGCACTGGTCAATCCAAGGGAGCCAATCAGGATGGCGACGCCGATCCGAGTGTGCTTGTGCATGGGTGATGTCCTTTCAATTCGAACTGCAGCGGGGGCTGCGTGTCGAGCAATTCTCCGGACCCTCACCGACGAACGGATGACATTTCCGACGAGTTTTGCGAAAGGCCGAAGTAGCGTCAATTCATCACATCCAAAGACACCCCCCGCTCCGGAGAAAAGCGTGTGACCACCGCTGAGCTCCAAGTCGCAGGCGACGCTCAGCTCGTCGTTGCGGTTGCTCGGGGCGAACAGCAAGCCCTGGCCGAACTGTACCGACGCCATGGTGGCGCCACTCTGGCGCTGGCGTCTCGGCTGCTCAACGACCGCTCAAGGGCGCAGGACGTCGTCCAGGAGGTGTTCCTTCATCTCTGGAACCAGCCCCAACAGTTCGACGCCAACCGCGGCGCACTGCGGTCGTGGCTCATGATGAAAGCCCATACGAAAGCTGTCGATGCGCTTCGGTCTTCGCAGTCCCGAAGTAGCCGCGAGCATCGCGATATTAATGACCGCTCCGCCGAGAGTTACGACCTCGAACTTCAGGTCTGGGATCTTGCCGTCGCTGACCGAGTGAAGCGGGCCCTGGGCGAACTGTCAGAAACCGAGCGACGCGCCGTAGATCTTGCCTATTTCGGTGGCTATAGCTACCGCGAAGTGGCCGAAATACTTGATCAATCCGAAGGGACGATTAAGAGCCGAATACGTTCAGGCCTCAAGGGGATGCGCAGACATCTCCTAGATCTTGGACACGACCACGACCACGAACACCAACAGAACGCTCCCGTGTGGGAATCATGAACGAATATTTGCCCAACCGTGCCTGGACTGACGCCGAGCTCGATGAGCTTCTTGGCGTTCACGCCCTCGACGCGATCGAGAACCCCAGCGAGCGGGCAGCGGTCGAGGCGTACGTGGCCCGATCGCCGCGGGCCCGGGCCGAGCTTGATGTCCACCGTCAGGTTGCCGCCGCCCTCGGCAATGCCGTGATCGCCGCTCCCCCTGACCTGTGGGCGCGTATCTCCGGGCAATTGGGCCCACAGGGGCAGGCACCGAACACTGCACCGTACGGTGAACCATTCGCCAACATCCAAAATGAGTCGGCAAAAACACGGTCCCCACTCTTCAGCGCGGCGGGTCGTAGTAAGCGTCGACGTAGTGCGATCGCTCACGTCGGGCCGGGAAGCCCAACTGGCCCACGCCTCCCCGCTCCCGGTCGACCGACAGCTGCCCGACCCTGGATTGCGGCGGCGTCGGCGGCCGCCTGTTTTGCTGTAGCGGCCTCGGGCCTCGCGCTACAGCGGTCATCCGAGCTCCGATCGGCCACGGCGAAGAACCGCGAGCTCAGGTCCAAAGTGGCCGCTGAGCAAGCCCGCACAGCACAGCTCGACCAAACACTCCAGCAACTCCGCCAGACGTCTCCGCTCACCTTACGTTTGGCCCAACTTGAGGGCGATGCGTCCGTGCGCAAGGTCATGCTCATGAGCAATAACGGGAGCACACTCGGACACGTGCTTCTGACGTCGAGCGGCGAAGGGTACGTGATTGGTGACACCCTGCCGCAACTACCTGCGGGCCGTACCTACCAACTGTGGGGCGTCAAGGATGGCTCAGTCCTGAGCCTTGGCGTCATGGGGCGACACCCGCAAGCAATGCCATTCGGCGGAGATGAAAAGTGGAGTCAGCTCGTCCTGACCGACGAAGTGAGTCCGGGAGTCGCCGTGAGCAGGGCCTCGGCCGCAGCCGTGGCCAAGCTCGATCAGGCGTGAGGAACAGCGGGGACGGCTAGCTTCAACGGTGTCATGTCGACGTCACCTCGTCTTGGGCCTGCTGTCGTCCTGATTCCGGTAAAAGGGTTCGCCCAAGCAAAGCGTCGCCTGTCTTCGGCGTTGAGTAGCGAAGCGAGATCGGTGCTGGCCCAAAGGTTTGCCAACACCGT
>JAYVSS010000096.1:0-15231 GCA_043775075.1 Acidimicrobiia bacterium | reverse complement strand
TCAGCTCAGCCCGAACCTCGTCACCTAACACAATCGGATCAACACGACTCATCCACCCATCCAACTACACGCGAGTTAAACCCGCGAGGATGCACTAGTTACGACAACGACGCCCAAGTTTCAATGGACAGCGAAGCCGACCGAACCCGGGATAAGAACAGTCTTGGTGAATTCGACGCAATCAACCGGCCCAGTTCTGACACCCACGGGGGTTGAGAGTTGTCCAAAGTAGACCGCAAGCAAAGCAGTAGTGGCTGAGAGTGGCCACGACATCAGTACCAACCCGAGGGCAGCCAGTGCCATAGGGTGCGTGGAGTAGCCGCATCCAAATCCGCAAGCTCGACGTGGGCCTGACAACCGCTTCAAAGTGTGCGCACTAGAAGCTATGCGCACACACTATCTTGGCCTCCTAATGCCCTCTTAGAACACAGAACCACACGGATTCAGCGAGACTCAGCGACGCGGCGGAATTGTGTCTGGGGGACAAGAGGGGGAGTCGAAGTCCGCCGTATGCGCCGAGCAGGATGAACGCTCGGAAGACTCCTCGCGAACATGTGCTGGCACGTCGCCGCGTAGCCCGGAGAGGGCGTCCCGAACGGACCGTCCGTCGACTGAGGGGCATCGAAACTCTCAAATAGCATCAAGAACCTACCTGCGGAACCGGTTCCATCACTTGCAGCATGGTCCTGTTGACTTCCTCGAGGGTGCCCATCGAGCTGGGCAGAGTTAGCCGACGGTGACGACGAGAACCTTGAACTCGTTCACCTTGAGACCGAACGTGAGTGTGGCCTTCTTGTTACCGACCTGAACGGAGAGCGTGTAGTACGAACCACGCGGGGCGGTCTGGTCGGTTGTGGATAGAGCCTGGTTCTCGTACTGGTACTTGATCGGCCGACAGCTGATCGGTGGGTCTATCGAGATCAGCGGCAGGGTCCTCAGGTTGACGTTCGGTGGCGCTGATACGCCTGTTGCCGAGAGCTTCAGCGACGTCACCGTTGACACCGGGTTGCCCGAGGCGTCGACCACTAGGACGCGGATGCCGCGACCGACGGCTTCGCCGCACAGTGGAACGTCGGTGGACACATTGTTCCCCGGGTCGAGCGGAAGCTGATCCTCGATGTGGAGAGTACCGGTGACCTTCCGTGCGATCGCCGAGGGACGGAACGTGACAGCCTCGTCGACGGCCCCTCCGACTGAGACTCGTGTCGGAGGCGACGACGGTGCGGCGGCGGTGAATGGCGGCGACCCGGCGGTCACGCTGAGGAGATCGAGAATCAACTCGGCGTCACCGGTGTTGCGGATGGCCTCGGGCAACGTCTGTCCGCAGCTGATCCCGCAGTTCGGATCGAAGACTGTCGGGTCGAAGATCAGGGGCGTCGGGTTCGGGGTGATGACCGGTTTGAGACCGGTGCCGGTGAGGGTGACGTGCAGGACCGGATTGGCCGGGTCGTCGGTGGTGATCGCCAGATCCGCAGCGCGGGCCCCGCCGCCGCTCGGGTTGAACTCGACGGTCAGCTTGAGCAGATTCCCGGCAGCGACGGTGGCCGGCAATGTCGGGGGGCCGACCAGTGTGAAGTCGCTGGCGTTCGCTCCGGTGATCGTGAGACCCGTGACCTTGAGGTCGCAGAGGGCACATGACGACTGATTCGTAAGATCCGTCGAGAGCTGCTTCGTGAACGGTGTCGTCCGGTTATCGACCGGAATTCCACCGTAGGAAAGAGCCGTGGAGCTGAGCGTGAAAGTCGGGACTCCGACGTTCGCCGTGGCCGCAAGGGTCTTGTTCGGTGGGTCGTTGCTCGCCACCGTGAACGTTGCGGTGTGGGTACCGGCAGTCGCGTTGCTTGGCGGCGCGAACCGCACGGTGTAGGTGACCTGTGCGCCCGAGGGAATGTTCACCGGGAACGAAAGCGGACCGCTGACAATCGAGAACAGCGCGTCGCTGGCGATCGCCACACTGCTGAGTCGCAGCGTCCCGCCGCCAACGTTCTGCACGATCACGTCGCGTGTCGCGTTCGTGCCACGAGGCACCGTGCCGAAATCGAGACTGCCGCTCAGGGCGAGCTTGCCCGCTACCCCCGTACCGCTGGCCGCCAGGGTCAAGCTCGGCTGGAACGGGTCGTCGCTCGAGATCTGGAAGGTTGCGGTTTTGTCACCTGCGCTCGCCGGAGCGAACTGCACGGTGAAGTCGATGTGCGAGCCAGGCAGGATCGTCACCGGTGTCGCTGGACCGGAGATGATCGAGAACTCGGCGCTCCCGCCCGACAGTGAGAAGCCGTTGACGTGAAGGTCAGTCGAGCCGACATTGAATAGCTGGACCGTCCGGGTTGCGGTGCTGCCAACGTCGACGCTCCCGAACGCCATGCTGCCGTTGATCGCCAGGAGTGGGCCGGTGGCCGACGTCAAT
This sequence comes from Acidimicrobiia bacterium, assembly GCA_043775075.1. Taxonomy (GTDB): domain Bacteria; phylum Actinomycetota; class Acidimicrobiia; order Acidimicrobiales; family JANYDT01; genus JANLQX01. The sequence continues at coordinate 12,827 of JAYVSS010000096.1, read as the reverse complement.
TCGAAGGCGCTCCGTCCGTAGGTGGCAACTCGCAGGAGAGATGGGATCACCGTGTCGTCGATTTGCAGAGAGGCCGCGTTGACGTTGGGGAGACCGAGCCCAAGACGCTGCCATGTTGACCCGCTGTTCTGGGTGCGCAGCACGCCAAGGTCGGTGGAAACAATGATCGATACGGGTGAGGTCTGGGAGTCGATAACAACCGAGTACAGAGGCATGTCGGGCACCATCTGCGTCGGATCGCCGGCCGTACCGCCGATATCGGCCCACGAGTTCCCGCCGTTCGTGGTCTCGAAGACGTGCTTCGAGAGCGTCGGCAGGTTGGTGTTGGAGAAACCGGCATAGACCGCAACCACATGACTCGTGTTGTTCGGATCGATCGCAAGACCTGTCGGGGAACCCGTTGCGCCGGTGACCGTCTTCAGGACGAAGGTCGGTGCGGTCGGTGCCACCGCTTGGAAGTTGGTGCTGACCCCCAGCTGTCCGTTGGGCTGCCCGATCCATGCCAGGTTCGAGTCCGTCGGGGTCATAGCGATCACGTTCGGAGCCTTTGGTGTTCCTGCGAACCCGATAGCCGGGAAGCTGGCGCCGCCATCAACGCTGCGGAAGATGCCCGTCCCCAGGGTCTGCGAACAGGCAGCAGGCGGAGGAGGGCCTCCGTTGGTCGGCACGTACACGTGTTGGCCGTTGGTTGGGTCGACCGCCGGGGCTCCGGACATTGGCATGCAGCTGATGTCCCCCGAGCCGGGGCGGATCCAACTGTCGCCGCCGTTCGTGGTCCGGATGAACTGCCCGTTGGAGATCCCGAACGCGTTGTTCGCGTTCTGCCAGTCGACCGCAGTCGGCCCGCCGTCGGCATCGACGGATTCGTGCCATTGGGTCCCCGTGTCGCCCGCCTTGTGTCGCATCGTGCCGGTGTCCTGCGCTCCACCGACACTGAACGTGTTCCCTGCTCCGTGGCCGATCGCCAACGCCCGGAAGAGGTTCGTGGCAATGCTGCCGTTGCGCTGGGTGAAGTTCGATGCGTCATCGGTGTAATGGATACCGCCGTCGGTTCCGAGCCAAAGCCTCGTGGTCATGTCACCAGCCGTCCGGTGTAGGGGCGGGCTGAACAGAAGGGCGTGATGATCCCAATGGATCTTGCCATCACTGATCTTGGAGAAACTCCCGCCGCCATCAGAGGAATACCAGAGCTCCTGGAAGCCGATGAACACCTTGTTCTCATCGACGGGATCGACACCGATCGTCTGGTCGTAGCCGCACTGGCACCCATCGAGCTGAGTGAGATTGTTGGCTGCAGCGGTGATGTTCGTCCAGCTGACGCCGCCGGTAGTCGACTTCCACATGCCACCGAAATTCTTCGGCGGCACGCAAGGAGTTGTGCATGGAGCCGTGCTGGCGGCGTCGACGTACAGCGTGTTGCCTGAATTCGTGGTGCTCTGAGCGAACGACAGGAACGAGTACGAGGTGGCGAGCGTCGCTGCAAAGATGTCGCTCGCCGGCGGGAAGGTGGCGCCACCGTCGGTCGATACGAAGATCCCCTTCCCTGAGACAGATGCGTAGACCTTGGTCGCCGGCGTCTGCGTGTCAAGATCGAGATCGGTGATGAATCTGCCGGTTGTGCCCCCGACCGAGATCTGAGTGAACGTCGCACCGGCGTCGGTCGAGCGGAACAGTCCCCTGTTCGTGGCCACCAAGAGGGTGTCGGCTGCGGGAAGGACGATCTTGTTGATGCCGACCCCGTTGTACCCATCTGCAGCGGCAAGTGTGGTGCTCCCAGCAACGAGCGACCATGTTGCCGCGGCGTCGACCGAGCGGTAGATCCCCACGCCCTTGAAGAATCCGTTGTTGAAGATGTTGCCTGTTCCGGCGTACACGATCGAAGGGTTGGCAGGGTCCAACGCGACGGCACCCATCGAGTTCGATGGCATGGAGTCGGTGGTGGGAATCCAACTGTCGCCGCCGTCGGCCGTCTTCCAAATACCGCCGTCGTTGAACGCCGCATACATGACCCGGTCCGTCGAGTTCCGCGGATCAATAGCGATGTCGACGACCTGCCCGGCGTCTGGACCGGCACCCTGGTAGTTCTGCTCGGCGTCGATGACCAGCGGTGCCGGTCCGATCTGGGTCCACTGGACGCCCGTGACCCCCCCACCGACTGCGGCGGCGGTCACCGGACCTGACGAGTTCTTGGGTTTTCCGGCGGTGCCCACAGTTCGACTGGCACTTATCCGGATGTTCTCCCAATCGGACAACGACTTCCGGTACAGGTCAGCACGAACGGTGCCGCTGGCGTCGGCATGGAGTCGCTGGTCGATCTCACGCTGCTCTTTCTTTTCGTGCTCCTCGCGAGCCGGTTCGTTTCTTTGGCGTTCGCGTTCTTCCTGGCTCGACGCCTCCCCCTGTCCCTTGTTGCGCACCTGAACGGTGACCAAAACCGAGGCGATAAGTACTGCGACCGTAACTGGCGCCAACCAAATGGCGCGCCGAAGAAAGGTTTGACGCATGCGAAACCCCCAATATTGTGGTCTCAGGCAATGCCCCAGGACCGTCGTAGGCGAGAACGTTACGCTTCTCACATTAAGTAGTCAATAGGCAAGAAAAGGAACGCCATACACGTTCAATGGATATGGAACTCTCCGAATGATTGTGTTCAATGGCTTGGTCCTGAGGGTCCGCTGAGAGTTGCCGGTTCCCGGAGGGATGTTGGTTATGGTTTCCCAGAAGAATTCTGTTGCGTTAGCTGCGGCATCACCGCCGGAGGGAGTGATGCGGGAGTGGGCTGAATCACTCGTTGCCCAGTTCAGGGCTGAGGGCGCCGATTGGTCGGGACGAACGGCATGTTGACGTGGCTGGTGCAGTCAGGGTTGCAGGCCAGGACAGGGTCAAACTTGCTGCTTATCTCGGATGCAGACCGTACGAGGGAGCCGGCGAGAGTGTCCCGAAAGATGTCCGTCGGCTTCAAGCCTGAATGCAAATGTGATCTCGTTGCACGGAAAGGGTAAAAAACTTGCGATATTCAAGCTTATTTACCAGAAATATAGGGGACGTAGATCAGTAGAAACACGATTTCGAAGATCACTGACGCCACAAATTGAGAACATGAACGTGTGGCAGCCCAGGCCGCCGCACAAAATTCACCCCGTGATCCTGATTGCAGCGATCGTGATCAAAGCGTGTAACTCCCGGGTCGTGAACCGTGCCCGCGTGCCTCGCTATCCTCGAGACCCTCACCATGCACAGCGGCGACCGAGTCCCTCAGTAAACTAAGCACACGTATGAAACGGGAACTCAGTCATTTTGCGCGACCGAACTGACAGACACATGATGTCTGCCAAGCGATCATTGGTAGAGAGTCTCAGACTCGGCGAGTGCATTTCGAAGCCGAAAATGCCACCACGGCGTCGAGTTCGGCGTAACGACCCGTTGGCGAATCGCGCCACACGGCGAGGCCCGTTAGTGAGCCCTTTCCGTCGAGTAGGACCGTCCCCTTCAAAGTCGGTGCACCGCAGGCCTTGCGTACTTTGGCGAGCGCACGCGCAGCGCGGGCGCCAAGCCCGCTGGTTCCGGTTGCCCAACAAGTTGCGGTTGGGATATGGGCAGCGATGCTGCGGCCGTCGGTGGAGCGTAGAGCAACAGCGAGGCCGGACGGTGTAGCGGTCATCGAAAGAAGAGATCCGGATATCCGGTACCAGCTCCTGGCTACTCCGCCGGTGCCGGCTGCGATCAATGCAGGTCGTCCGAGCGAAGCGAAGCGCGACGACGTAATCGTCGTTGCTGGGGCGAACGGAACCGACACGGCGAGCGCGGTGATCCGATCACCGCCGCAGGCGGCAATCCGAGCGGTGTCGGGTCCACCGCTACTCAGTGCGGGTTGCGTTGCGGGAACGACGGACGGGATCGTCGTCGTCGGTCCTGGCAGGGTCAGTCCCGGCCGGCCGCTCGACGGCGGCACCATGCCTTGATCAACGACGGCGTGGCACCAGTAGCGAACACCGCCGAAATCGACAGGCGTCTGGTCTTCCGGCCTGCGATCCCCCGTCGCGGAGGCGCACGATATAGCACTCCACACGTACTCGTGGTTGTCTGCCGGGCATGTCCGCCCTGTGTGGCACGAATCGTCGTGCGCCAACGCCGCCGAGTTCACCGAACAGCCGAGAACTACTGCGAGCGCGACCGCTATCGATCTCATCGCGTCAGTATGCCATTGAGTCTGGTTCCGTGCGTTCGGTGGCCGGTGGAGCGGACACCGCTATTCAACGACGCAGCTGCCTTGCAGGCGAAATAAATCGTGTTGGGTACTGACCGATACTGGTCCTCGCCGACTTTGGCCATGAATCCGCCGTGCTTGACTCGAAATGCTTTTCGGCTTCCTGCTCGCAAGCCCGATTAGCGGTGAGGTCCTGTGTCTTTTGGGGACCGTCCCCGTGTAGGCGAAGATTGGTGGTGATCCCGGTTTGTGCAGGCCGATGGGTGATCGTAGGGGTGGCGAGTGACGGTCTGGCTGTTGGTCTGTGTGCGTATGGTTTTGAGGACGGCGGTTAAGCCGGCGCGGCCCTTGATTTGTCGGAAGGATCGTTGGGCTTCGAGCATCCCGGCGGCGGCCTACCACTTGCTCAGCTAATTCTCAAGATTCGGCCCAATCCGAGGGAAGTCCTTGGCTTCGGGGACCGACGTTCCGAAGATCAGATGCATGAGCTCCGGAGCCGACACACCGCAGACGAACGGATCCGTCCGCGTCGTTGTGGTCGATGATGACTCACTGGTGCGCGGCCTGATTACGCGAGCGCTTGGACGTGCCGGCTTCGTCACGTTTGAAGCGGCGGACGGACAGGAGGGTCTCGACATAGTTCTCGACCTTTCCGCACTCGAAGAACCGCCCGCCGTCATGGTTGTTGATCGGCACATGCCGGTGATGGACGGCGACGCACTGGTTCGGGAAATCCGGGCCATCGAGGAGTTCGAGTTTCTCCCGATCATCATGATGTCGGCCGAACCTGGGGCGGAGGGGTTGTTCGACGCGTTCGTTGCCAAGCCGTTCGCGAATAGCGAGCTCATTTCGCTGATTGAGCGTCTCCTCAAGCCGTAGTTCTCTTCGCGCTTGTTGCCGGTTCTCCCACGCATCGTCGCGCATGATGAAGAGGTTTTCGCCGATGCCCAGCCTCGATAACGACGCTGTCGCTTATGGGGCGATGGCTAATGCCCTACGCGCACAGATGAATCAACAACAACTCGAAAAGTCCGATCCGGAGGCCCTCGCCTTCTTGTCGTTGGGCAGCGAGTTCTTCGCTCTGGTGGGTCTTTTCGGCCAGTAGCGGTAAACCTTGACGGAGACCCGCCAAAGGAGCGAGTCAGTAAGCGATCGCGGCGATGGAGGCGTGCGCCGGATTCCTGCGACGTCGGGCCGCTGCTGGCGTTCGACTTCGATGAAGCCGGAAGGCGCAGTATCGTCGAGAGTTCGTCGATCGGCCAGTAGTAGGTGTGCTGCAGGCGTGGAGTCGCTACTTGTCATCGTGACGGGCATAGGGTAACCCTTTCGAGGTCGACGGAGGGTCGGTGTCGGGGTGCGGCACGGCGTAAACGGTCAACCCATCGATGCCCTGGAAGTCGGTCGGGTTCACGGTGTACAGAGGCAGGTTGTGGGCGAGGGCTACAGCGGCGATTAGTGCGTCGTAGGCGCGGGCGGCGGGCTTGCGTCCGGACGCCCGAAGGCTGGCGGCGACACCCCCGAAGCGGCGGGCGGCCGACGCGTCGAACGACAGCGGCCGGAACGACGCTTCCGCTAGCTGTAGGTGCGCCTGGCGGATGGCTCGCTGCCGCGGGTCGTCGGTGACCAGTGGACCCATCGAGAGTTCGGCGAGGGTTATGGAGGTAATCACCGGGCGCGTGGGCAAAGCCGAAGGGTCGCGCAGTCGATCGAGCAGGATCACCGTGTTGGTGTCGAGCACGCCGCGACCATCAGGATCGCCCGCATGGTCTGACCCGCTCACAGCGTCGGGTCCAGCACTCGATCGAGATCGGCTTTGAAGGACGACACGTCCATCGGCGGCAGCGACCGCCACCGCGCCAGCAGGGTCGCGGCGTCGAGGCCCTCCGGCGGAAGCGGAACGAGTTCGGCGACGGGAACGCCCGAACGGGTGATCACTACCGACTCGCCCGTCAGCACGCGGTCGATCACCTCACCGCCGTGGTTGCGCAGATCGCGAATGGTGACGACACTCATTGCCTAATGTATCACGCGTGATACATTGGCGGGGGTGTGGGCAACACGAGGTCGGTTATGAGCCGGTATGGCTGGGCGAGGCGAAGACGTCTGTGGCACGCAGGGTGCCGCCGAGGACTCCGAAGACGCGTTCGCTCAATTCGTGGTCTTCGGCCGCTCGTGAATAGAACGCTTCTTGGCGTGGGGATAGTGGTGCCATGCGGGCTGTGCTCAGCGCCAGTTGCAGCCCGTCTGAGGTGTCATTGTCGCGCTTCTGCTGATACCTCGCTACGGCCGTGTCCATCGGGGTGACCCCGATCAGTCCGGCGTGGATTGCGCCGGCGAGCGCCTCGGCGGCGATGAATGCGTCGGACATGCCCATGCCCGTGGATGGGTCCTTCTGGTGTCCGGCATCGCCGACGAGCGCCCAGCCCGGGCCGGCCGAGCAGCGGTATCCGTTGGGCAGATCGTCGGTGCCGACGTAGCGGTGCGTCCGTTCGCCGTTGGTGACTGCGTCGCGTAGACCGGGGACGAGCGAGAGGGCATCGAGGAAGTGTGGTTCGGCGTTGTGCTGCGTGGCTCGGAACTCGTCGATCGTGGTGCCGACGTAGATGCAGGTGAGCTGGTCGTTGGTGGGCCACACGAGGACCAGGCGACCGTGGCGGGCGTGGAAGGAGGCTCCGAGGTGCTTCAGTCCGGTCCAGTACGAGTACCGCACGCCGGTCTTGGAGCCGTGTTGCTCATAAGTCTGTGCGCCGACCAATCGGCCAATTTTGGAATGTCGTCCGTCGGCACCCACAACGAACTTGGACCGCAGGGTGATCGGCTGGTCGTGAGCGTGGTGACCAACCACTCCGGTCACCCGGCCGTCGGACCACACAACGTCGTCCACGGTGAACCGGTCAATGAGTTCCGCGCCTGCAGTGGTCGCAGCCTCCACGAGAAGGCCATCGAGGACGGTTCGCCGAGGACAGTATGCGCGCTGAACATCGCCGACGGGGGGTCCGATGCCGTGCAACTGCACCCGGCCCACATCGAACATGATTTGGTGGATCGGGGCGCAACCGCGGGACTCCAGGCCGTCGAGCAGTCCCCATGCCTGGAGCCGGGCGGCGCCGCGCTGCCACAGGAAATGGGTTGACATGGTGTCGCTGGGAAACGATGCCCGGTCCACCAGGGCCACGCGATGACCGTTCCGGGCCAACAACATCGCCAACGATGCACCAGCGCACCGCCCGCCAACGATCACGACGTCGTACAAGTACGTCCTCCTCAACTCACCAGTGAGAATAGCACGATCGTTCGTATGCAAATGAAAGATCGTTCGTGTTAGCGGAGAAGAGAATGCGCAAGAGCGGCCTGTTCGCTCACTTCGGCTCGACCGAGCCGGATGGGCGGATCCTGATGAGTATCGATGCCAGCATTTCGGGGCGTTGCGTTCCGAGGAGGCGAACCTCAGGAATCGATTTCGGCGAGTACCTCGCTGATGATCTTGGTGACCTTATGGGTGGGAATCGGGTCATCGCCTTCGGCCTGAGCGACCTCTTCGGCGAAACCCTTCACCGATGGATCGCCGCCCACGAGTACATGCCGTAACGCCTCGGCGCTCGGTTCTGGGTCGGTCAGTGTTTCCACGGCGCGATGGACGTCGTGTTCGGGATCGACGGCCACGGCGTGGACAATCGACATGGCGTCCTCGCGACCGGTGGAGGTCGAAGTGGCAGGCTCCCGGTCACCGTTCTGCTGCTGGTCCCATTCGGATAGTGCTTCGACATATCCGGGTTGTCCGGGATGCAACGTGCGGGTGGTCGCCACTTCCTCGACCTCGATGCCATCTGCGGTCACGCCTTCGCCGTCATGGCGTCCGGGGATGACCGGCAAGGTCAAGGACGCATCTTCGTTACGGGTGATCTCCATGTCCCCTAGGTACCCTGTGAGCGGGTCGATGAAACGTTGGGTTGGCGCTGTCCGGGGCTTTTTCTTGGGCCCAGTCTGGAGTTTGCCGCGCATGAGACGCGGTTGGCGACGATCTGGTTCGGTGTTCGCTGGCGGTGGCGGCAAAAATGTGGCGGATCTGTGTTTGCCAAGTCCAGCGACGGGTACTCACATTCGGCGTTCGACATCTGTTGAAGCCCGTCGACCCGACTACGTCGTTTTCCAGCCTCGTCGTTCAGGTCCTCAGCACCGGGAGAGCTAGTGATGCGACAGGAGGATTGCGTGCCGAATCAAGCTGTGGGCCACACCAGTGCACCGCAGAATGATCGTTCCTATCCCGCTCCCAGCAACGCAATTGTCTCCGGCGCATCACCCATGGTTGAGGTGACATCGGTGGCGATCACCGACAGCGCGCTTACCATTCGTGCCGAACCCCGGCGGGTTGTCGTTCGACCGTTTGTGCCTGAACAGGAGATCCGACCCGACGACGGACTTCTCGCCCGTATTCTGGCGCTGCCCGAGCAGAGTGTTACGGAGATCCTGTCGATCGCCGTGGCCAAGTTCGACAACCGGCACCTGAATCTGACGTCGATACTCGAGAACCACTTTGAGTACGTTGCCCGCGGCAAGAACGGGTTGGCGGAGATCTCGAAGAACCGTCAGCTGCTCATCGGGGCCTACTTCACCCAGGAGTTCTCGATCGAGGCAGCGGCCCTGACCAACCCGTCCGTTGTCGTTTCGCCGGACCAGTCCGGGCTCAATCCGGGCGAGCTCAGGCTGATCATCAGCCTCCGGGCGATCGGCGAAGGTCACCTCTCGTCGATCGTGTTCCGCTCCGGCTTGATCGACGCCACTGGAACGCTGAGCGTGGAAGCTCCCTCCCGTTACTCCCTCACTGGTGAGCACAGCCCCGCCACCCTCCACAAGGAGGTCTTCTGCGCCAAGTTGGCTGAGATGAACGCCTGCGATGAGCTGGCGAACCTCGTGTTGGACCAACTCCCCGAGGACTTCAGATTGCATGAGCTCGACGACGTGATTGCTGCCGTCGAAGGCAAGCAGGCGCCATGCCGCTTGTCGGAACCGGCGACAAAGACCATGCATTGGTTGGCCACCTCGAACTACCAGCTCAGTTTCGATCCCGATTCCAAACTTCACCAGCGGGTCATTTTTCCGTGGTCGGCGATAGAGAGTCACGGTTTGGAAGATGCGCGGTTCGTACGGTTCACCGAAGACAATGGCGACACCACGTACTTCGCCACGTACACGGCATTCGACGGACTCCGGGTGCTCCCTCAGCTCATCGAAACCGCGGACTTCTGCACGTTCCGGATCGACACGCTGAGTGGAAAGTACGCCGAGAACAAAGGCGCGGCGTTGTTCCCGCGCAAGATCAACGGTTTGTACGTGGCACTGTCGAGATTCGATTCGGAGAACAACTTTCTTATGCGCTCGGACAACCTTCGGGTGTGGGAGAACGCCGCCGAGCTCGACGGTCCGGAGTTCCCTTGGGACCTGGCGCGGATCGGAAACTGTGGATCGCCGATTGAAACCGAAGCCGGATGGTTGGTGATCACTCACGGCGTGGGGCCGTTCCGGGAGTACAGCCTGGGTGCCATGCTCCTCGACCTCGACGAACCCACGCACGTCATCGGACGGCTCAGCAAACCTCTTTTGGTGGCGACCGGGGACGAACGCGAGGGATACGTCCCCAACGTCGTTTACTCGTGCGGAAGCATCATCCACAACGGCGAACTCATTCTGCCCTACGGGTTAGCCGACACCACCAGCCACATCGCACGGGTGCCGATCAAGGAACTACTCACCGAGTTGGTGCGCTGAAAGCGCACGCCGACGGTTGCCCCTCGTGCTTTAGGCGGACTGCAGAGCCTGCGCCAGGTCGGCCACAAGGTCAATGGCCGATTCGATTCCGACCGACAGTCGAAGCAGGGATGCCGGAACCTCTAACGGACTGCCGGTGGCCGAGGCGTGCGTCATGCGGCCGGGATGCTCGATGAGGGATTCGACCGCCCCGAGGGACTCGGCGAGGGTGAACAGCTCCGTGGCCGCCGCCACCCGAAGTGCAGCCGCCTCGCCTCCGCGCACCGTGAAGCTGACCATTCCGCCGAAGTCCCGCATCTGATTTGCCGCCGCGGCATGTCCCGGGTGATCGGGTAGTTGCGGATAGTACACACGTTCGATCGCCGGATGTCCGATCAACATTTCAACGATGGCTCGGGCGTTCGAACAGTGGCGATCCATCCGGACCGCCAGCGTCTTGATACCGCGCAGGAGGAGGTAGCAGTCAAATGGTGCAGGCACTGCTCCCGCAGAATTCTGAGTGAATCGGATGCGCTCGGCTAACTCATCGTCGTCAACGGCGATGATCCCTCCGACGACATCAGAGTGGCCACCCAGATATTTCGTGGCCGAGTGCACGACGATGTCGGCCCCCAGCGAAATGGGTTGCTGGAGGTACGGGGTGGCAAAGGTGTTGTCCACCACGACGATGGCTCCCCGCTCGTGGGCGAACGCCGATACTGCTTCGATGTCGATGCAGGTGAGGAGGGGGTTGGTCGGCGTTTCCAGCCAGACGATGCGAGTGCCGTCGGGCCAGTCCGACCGCAGCGTATCAAGGTCGTTGAGATTGGCTGCCCGCCACGGATGTCCGAGCGGTCCGTAGAGTTTGGAGATGAGCCGGAAGGTTCCGCCGTAGGCATCGTTGCCGAGAAGTATCCCTTCCCCCGACTTGAGCAAGCGCAAGATGTTGTCCTCGGCGGCGAGGCCCGATGCAAATGCCAGACCGTGTCGCGCCCCTTCGAGCGAAGCAAGGCACGTTTCGAGCGCCGACCGGGTGGGATTGCCCGAACGGGAGTATTCGAATCCCCGGTGTTCGCCGACCCCATCCTGTTGGAACGTCGTTGACAGGGTGATGGGAACCACCACCGCTCCACTCACCGGATCGGCAGCCTGTCCGGCGTGGATCGCTCGGGTTTCGAAACCGAGGTCTTCGGACTGTTCTTGATCAGCCATGGGTCCGCACCGCCAACGAGCGGAGAATGTCCGTGCGGGTGAGAACGCTCACCGGTCTTCCACCCGATAGGACGAGGAGCGCCGGCGCAGTTTCGAGAATGGCGACGGCCCGGCTGAGCTTTTGACCGATTCCGACGGTAGGGAGTCGTGGTCCCATCACGTCTTTTACTGGCATGTCCATGACCGATGGATCGTTGAAGACGGCGTTCATGAGGACGAGTTCATCGACCGATCCGGCGACCTCCGCCACGGCGAATGGCGGAGTGTTCTTGCATACCGGTAGCTGGCTTACACCGTTCGCTCGCATCAGGTCTATAGCCTCGCGCACCGTCTGAGTCGGGTTCACGTAAAGAAGTGCCAGGGCCTCCGGACCGCGATGCTCGATGGCCGCCCGCACGCAGTCGTCGCAGTCCTGGATGAAGCCGTAACCGGCCATCCATTCGTCGTTGTAGACACGACTCAGATAGCCCCGACCCGAATCGGGAATAAGCACGACGACCATGTCGTCGGGGGTGAGACGGTTTTTGAGCTTCAACGCCGCGGCGACCGCCAGACCACCCGAACTTCCGAGCAGAAGGGCCTCCTCGTTCGCCGCCCGTCGGGCCATGAGATAGGCCTCAGCGTCGGAACAGGCAACGATTTCGTCGTACAGGGCACGGTCGAATGCGGCGGGGAAGAAGTCCTCGCCGACTCCCTCGATCAGGTACGGACGCCCGCTCCCACCGGAGAACACCGAGTTGTCGGGGTCGGCAGCGATCACCTTCACCGACGGGTTCATCGATTTGAGATAGCGGCCAACGCCAGTGATCGTCCCGCAGGTGCCGGCCCCGGCCACGAAGTACGTGACCCGCCCGGCGGTTTGTCGCCAGATCTCGGGCCCGGTCGTCTTCTCGTGCGCAAGTGGGTTGTTGGGGTTGGCGTATTGATTCGGGCGGTAGGAATCTGGCCGTTCTTTCACCAGCCGTTCGGCCGTGGAGTAATAGCTGTTCGGGTCCTCCGGGGCCACGGCGACATCACAGACCACCACTTCGGCGCCGTAGGCCCTGAGCAGGTCGACACGTTCGGGAACGACTTTGTTCGTCGTGACGAACACGCACCGGTAGCCACGCTGAGCCGCAACGATCGCCAGGCCGACGCCAGTGTTACCGGAGGTGGGTTCGACGATCGTGCCGCCGGGCTTCAACTCGCCGGAAGCCTCCGCTGCCAGGATCATCGCAAGAGCAGGCCGGTCCTTGGACGACCCACCCGGGTTGGTCGTTTCGAGCTTCGCCACGAGTGGACACGGCAGATCTGCGCCAAGTCGTCCGAGCTTCACCATCGGTGTGTTGCCAATGAGGTCGACCAGCGAATCGGCGATCTCGGTGCCGTGGAGCCTGGGGTCGCATGCGTCGTTGCCGAATCCCATTAGCGGAGGTTATCCATGTCTCCGGCTACGCGCATGGGCCGAGGATCCGTGATGAGCGCCGAAGCGTTTGCCGTAGTTCGCTTGACGGTGGTCAACCGCACGGCGCTGAGGTCTCGGGTCGCTCGATGATCACGAATTTAGGGGCAACGCATCGATCGCTGCCGTTGCGGCTCGGTAGAACGTGGGAAAAGCGCAGATCATGGTCCGTAGTTCGGCCAGCGGAGTCCGGGCGTGCACCGCGAGATTGAACATCGACAG
>JAYVSS010000095.1:0-2996 GCA_043775075.1 Acidimicrobiia bacterium | reverse complement strand
CTATCGAAAATGAATGTCACGGAGGTTCGGCGCCGCACTAGGGTGACGAATTCCTCCGTCATCGCGTTGCCACGACTGAGTCGGCTCCGGGCCGTCATTGAGGCGTATTGGACGAGTCTGCGGGCGCTTCGGGCCACATTGATCTCGCCCTGAAACAGAGCTTTCCAGCGGGCAATGCTTCCAAGCGATTGGCGCGTCTTTACTGCTATAGCCGGTGAGCCGTCGGAGAGATCCCACGAGTCGTCACCGAAAATCACCTGGTTGATTAAAATGACGCGGGCGGACTCCACCCCCTCGAGCGTGGCGTGCCATGCCGCCCATGCCCCGGAGCACATTCCGGTAACGACGATCGTCGAGGTGCCGAGGATATTGGTCGCCGCCCTGTCGATGGCGTGCACGTCGGAGACATGAAGCCGATCGTAGGCGTCGATGTCGCCGGCGCAGGTTCCTCCCCCTCGGCGCTCGATTCGCAGCACCGAGAATCCCTCGGAGGCGAGGGAACGGGCCAACGAGGCGTGCAGTCGGGCCGGGCCGAAGCGGGGATTGGTGCCCGTCGAGAGCAGGACGAGTCCGGCGCGCGGAGACCCGGACGGGCTCGTGCGAACACCGTGGAGCACATGTCCGTCGGACATGACCAACGCCACTGGGTCCTCTGACCAACGCGAGTTGCGCACTAGCTCGGAGCCAACTGCCGCGGTTCTGACCGGACGGGCGGCCCGGGTCGGGTGATCGTTGACCCACGCGGCGATCGTGTGCAGCGTTGAGGCACACACGGTTCCCTGTTCCGGGTCCTCCAGCACTGCTGTGTCGATGCCTTCACTGGACTCCATCCGAATTTCCGCCATCGGACCCCATGCGGCAAGGACTTCAGTGGGAAGTCGATGGCGCTCATCTTCGAGGACGAACAGGTGACGCGACGGCGCCGGAACCCGGCGGAGATCAAGGTCACCGATGCTCGCCAGGTCTAGCGGTCGAAGTAGCGACCCGGCGGGAGCCGCCCAACCGTCGGCCAGACCTTCGTCGGTCGACGAACCAAGCATGATCAGCTCACGGCGGTACGACGTGCCCCGTGAGATCGGCGACCAGAGCAACGCGGCGTCGATCCGGGTGCCGAGAAGGGGATCGTCGGCGAAGGCGGTCGCCAACGTCAGGGCGCCAAAGCGAATGCCAATGGCGAGGACGCAATCGCTTTGTTCGCGAAGGCTCGCCACGCCGGCTCGCACGGCTTGTTCGAACGACGCGGCGATGCTGACGTCGTCCGCCAAATCGGAGCTGTCACCGGTCCCGACGGGATCGACGATCATCACGGTGTGACCGTCCGTTGAGAGCCGCTCAGCCAGTGCCCGAAGAAGTCGGTCGCAGCCGTTGCGCTCGATTCCGAGGGGTGGTACCACGACCACCCCGATGGCGCTGCGCTGGTCGGCGTCGACCGGTCTGCTGATCGTGACGACGCAGCGCCCACACGGGACCGCAATGGCGATGAGTTCGTTGACGACCGGAGCCGACGTCACGGACGCCCACCTGCGTCGGTATCGGGGTGCTCGATCGGCGGGGGCGGGGTGATCTGCACGCGAAGCGAAGTCCGGGCGTTCACGGCGGCGAAATGGACCGCGGATGGCCACGGACGGGCATCGCGCCGGGTCAGCTGAAAGCGCCGCTGTTCTCCAGGAGTGATGTCAACGTGATGGCGGCCACAGAAAAGCGTCTCGCTTTGTACGCGTACGAACCGCGCCAGTCCAGGCGATGAAACATCAACGGCGAGGGTCTCATCATCGAGCCATGATGCATGCGCGCGTAGCTCTATATCGTTTCGTTGCAACGATCGACCGTTGCCAACATCGAGGACGTACCGGGAAATGGTGCCGTCGTTACCGCTCTCGGGAGTGTGGGCGCTCGAGCCGGTGGCGACGAGCCGAACGGAGATTGCATCTTGGACCGCCGGACCAAATAGATAGGCGTTGGTGGGGTCGGTGAAGCGGCCAACGATTTCATCAGCGCGCAGACGAATCGAACTATGGGCGGGCACTTGGACATCGGCCGAAATCGGGACACCGTAAAGGCGCCCACGCTCGGTTCGGGTCACGTGGATGGCTCCGGAAAACAAATACGGATGATCGTTGTGGACCCAGACGTCGACGCCGTTCAGGCCCTCGTCGATCAGACCGACGCTTACCGGCGACCACGCTTGGGCCAGCGCGTGCAGAACCGCTTTGGCCTCACCATCACTGTCGGTGAGGCCCCATCCGGCGCCGCGCCAGAGATCGCGGAGAAACCACGTGATCGCCCCGGCGCACGACGATGTGGGCCGGCGCCATTCGTGCATCGTGGTGGAGGCAACGACGGAGGGAACGATGCGACTCAGCTCAAGGTAGCGGTCGACGTCGCGCCGGCGAAGGTCGTGGGGGTCCTCGCCCGTCACCGTAGGGAGATAGTGATCGCGAACATCGTCGAAGTCCCACGCGACCCCACGGTCGCGGGGGACACGCTCCTTCCAGCGTGGGTGGGTAGGTGGTGTCTCGCCCTCCCGCAACAGTCGATGGAGAACCGTCGGTTCGGGGACATTGGCGAAGGCCAGACACTCAGAGGTGAAACGGACACCGGCGTGACGGGCGTCGGTGAGGGGACGTTGGTACGCACCCACCCCGTAGTAGTGAGATATCCCGGCGTCGGCGGCAAACGGCAGATGTCCGCCGCTGGGCGAACAGGGGACCACCACCGCAGTGAGGCCGACCTCGCCCGCAACCTGCTCGAGAACTTGGGCCCCCATTGCATCGGTTACAACGGTTTGATCAAGACCCAACATGGCGGCCTGCTGCTGGCGTTCTGTCGCTCCGCAGACGACGGCGAGTGACGGTGATGCGGCGATTGTGTTGAGGTTCACGCGGATCTCTTCGACCACCGCATCGGTGAACGTGGGGTCGGTTGGTTGATCGAGCGTGGCGAACGGCAGGTCCTGCCAGACCAGAAGACCAAGTTCGTCGCACAGCGAGTAGAAT
>JAYVSS010000094.1:0-2092 GCA_043775075.1 Acidimicrobiia bacterium | reverse complement strand
CGGGGCCGAAACTCCCAGACCTGGGCGAGCAGCGCTTCGACTGACGTCATGGCGCCGAGGGCAACGATTCGGAAGCGATCTGGCTCGGCTCGAATCACGTCGAGGGTCTGCGTTCCAATCGATCCGGTCGACCCGACCAACGAAACGGTTACCGGACCTGCGTCATGGGAACTCGCCACATGGGCAAGTTACAGCGAGTTGGCGACCATCGGTTCTTATCGACGTTCCGCCCCGGAAAGTGAGGGCGGCCTACAGCCAGTTCTTCAGGCGGGCGATGAAATAGATACCGGGCATGACGAACAACATGGCGTCGACGCGATCCAGGATTCCTCCGTGGCCGGGAAGCAGATTGCCCATGTCCTTGATGCCGAGATCACGCTTGATCATCGACTCCACCAGATCGCCGAGGGGAGCCAAAACTCCAACCACGAGTCCGAGAACGGCGCCCATGAGGATGCCATGCCATGGCGCCACGCCGACGACGCCGAAGACGATGCCGCCAACGAGAAGCGATCCAATCGCCCCGCCGACGAATCCCTCCACCGTTTTGTTCGGGCTTATCTCCGGAGACAACGGGATCTTGCCGAGGTTGGCGCCGACCACGAAGCCCACCACATCGGACGCCACCGTGCAGGCGATACCACCAAGAAGAAGGCCGAGGCCGTTTGGATGGGCAAGAAGCAGCCCGGCGGTGCCTCCGAGTACGCCGATGTAGCAAACAGTCATCAGGGTGACGGACATATTCCCCACCGGGCGGTCACGCACTACGCGAAAGAGCGACCACAACACCGTGACGAAGATGGTCAGGATCAGGACCAACATCATGCCGGTCGCGCCGGTGGCGAAAGCCACGAGCGGCAGGCAGAAGCACGCAACCGCTCCTGGAATGATCGCCGGAGAAAACCCCCGATGGCGTAGGGCGGTGAACATTTCGATCGCCGCCATGAGCAAGACCCCGGCCACGAGCGCCGTGGCCCCCTTTCGACCGGCCACAAGAACAACAGCGACGAACGCCGCAATAAGTCCGGCGGCGGTCACTACGCGAGCGCCGAGCCCGGCAGGAACGACGTCGGCCAGTGGCGGCGGCGCAGCGTTGCGGTTGGACTTCGTTGCTTTGGCTCCGCTACGCCCCGACATTGCGTCGCCGGAGCTGGCCTTGCGGACCTTCGCGGCCGCTGGCGGCGCCGTATCGATCACCGGCTCATCGAGTTCTTTGAACGTGTAGAGCTCACTCTCATCTCCTCGATCCGGATCCAGGGTGCCTACGTTGGGTTGATGACCGGCAAAATCGTCCAGCTCTTCGCCGTCAGACCAGTCGTCGGCGTCCGCCCGCCATCGCCGACCACCTGACATCTCGGCGTCGTTCGATGTGTTGGCCAACGGGGCGCGGCCACTAACGAGTGCACCGGTCTCGTCGTCACCCCACGCTCCACTGTCATCGGTACTCCACTCCTCGGGCGCCCCGCCTACGTCGCCTCCATCGATCGGCTCACCCGATCCTTGGTGCGGTCCATCGGCCCGGCCGCCGGGCCGCTCGGATGCCGTCATCGCCCGGGTCTCCCCTGCCACACCCTCTCCGTCCCAATCATCGCCCCACTCCTCGTCGTCCTCGTCGTCCCAAGAGGGTGTCGACGGGACAACGGAGCGCGGCGTTATGCGGTGGCGCCCGCCATCGGATCCTTCATCGTTCGCGTCGGTACGGCCCGCATCCGGCGCCGGTCCTGCCGCTTGGGCACCGAGAATTCGTACGCCTTCGAACTCGTCCGGAGAATTGGGGTTGTTGGGATCGTCCACCAGGTGAGTTTCCTTCGCGTCGGGTTCCACTAAACGCTCAGACTTCGAGCAGTTCGTGTTCTTTTTGGGCAAGATGTTTATCGATGCCAGCGACATGGCCTTCGGTCAACTTGTCCAAGTCCTTTTCCGCCCGCTTCAATTCATCGGAGGAGATCGTCCCCTCTTTTTCCGCCTTTTCCAGCTTTTGACGGGTATCACGGCGAACATTGCGAACCGCCACACGACCGTCTTCGGCCTTGGACTTCACCACTTTTACGAGATCCTTTCGACGCTCTTGGGTGAGCGCCGGAAAGGTCAG
>JAYVSS010000093.1:0-6419 GCA_043775075.1 Acidimicrobiia bacterium | reverse complement strand
CCGAATTGTCGATCTCCCGCCAGACAATCGGCGATCATCTGGCGGTAGCGGGGCTCGAAGATGCGCAGCGGAAGCCCGAGCTCGGGAAACAGGACCGAGCCGAGGGGAAACATGGCGAGTCGTTCGGGCACCGGTGATCCCTGTTCTGCGTCCGGCTCGATCGAAGTCATGGCGTCGACTCCAGCCCAAGTTTGGCTTCGGGCGGCGCGTCCGGAAAGCGCACGAGCGCCTGGACCACCCGGTTGGCGATGCTGACTCCCGTTGCCGTGGATGCCAAATTGTTGCCCACGAACGCAAATACGGCGCTTCCTCCATCTGCAGTGTCGGCGAATCCGGCAAGCGAGGACACCCCGTTCAACGTTCCGGTCTTGGCCCGAACTCGTCCCTGCGCTTCGTCTCCCAGCAACCGGCGACGAAGCGTTCCGGTTTTTCCCATCACCGGTAGTGCCGCGGCGAGTGCACTCGAACGGCCAGCGGCGGCAAGGACCCCAGTCAGAACCCGACACGTGAGTTTGTCGCTTCGATCAAGACCGGAACCGTCGACCGCGCTATAGGTCCCGGGGGCGCGTCCTTGGAGGTACGACCGGACAGCTTGCACTCCGTTCGCTGCACTTCCCGGTTGTTGGGCCGTCCGAAAACCAGCCTCTTTCAGCAACATTTCGGCAGCGGTGTTGTCGCTCCACACCAGTACCTCCTCCACGATGGATTCGATCGGCGCTGACTCGATGGATGCGACGACCAGCGGCGCCGCCTCGCCTGCGGCAGGGTCGGCTTGGGTTGCGCCCCGGGGAAACCCAGCGATACTCACGCCCCGCTCGATCAGCAGCGCGGCGAACTCCGACGCGGCGTCTCGCGGCACATCGGTGGCCCCGGTCCGCTGGCCGCGAGCGTTGCGCACGGTGAAGTTGTCGTTAATGCTCAGCGCCCCGATCGGACCGACCTCCCCCGACGCTAGATAGCCCCGTTTCCACGTGTCGACAACGCGCTTGTCGTCGTACCGGCGGTCGTCTCCGACGATGCTTCCCTGGATGCGCGTCACCCCGGCAGCGACGACATCATCGGCCAAGGTTTCCAGTTTGGTGGCGATCTCCATCGTGTGTTCTTGGGTGGGCGTGTAGTCGGCTGTTTCCAGGAGGGGATCACCACCCCCGACCAGCCAGAGATCGCCGGCCAGCGTGCCTGAGACCGGGGATTGGCTGGCTCTGGCTTGAGTGACAAACGTCGTTCCCGGCGCGATCACCGAAAGTGCTGTTGCCGCCGTCAGGACCTTGAGCGTGGATGCTGGCGTCACCGACCGATCAGCACCGTCGGCGAATACCGTGCCGCCGTCGAT
The DNA here is from genome assembly GCA_043775075.1 of Acidimicrobiia bacterium. Lineage (GTDB taxonomy): Bacteria > Actinomycetota > Acidimicrobiia > Acidimicrobiales > JANYDT01 > JANLQX01. The sequence goes on along the minus strand of JAYVSS010000093.1, from coordinate 5,086 downwards.
GGTTGCCAGCAAACACGACTGAGGACGTGCTTCGGCGAAGCTCGTATCGCTAACAATCGTGAAGATTTGGGTGGCGAGCCGCTGGCGGCCGATGGCCGCCCGAAGCACCAGCGGCGCACGACGCGCACTCAGCAGAGGGGCCGAGACGGCGCGAACGGATCGACCGGAGGCAGCCGGATCGACCACGACTCCAACAACGCTGACGGCGACGAACACGCCACCGAGAACGGCAACGAGCCAGCGCAGCGGCGGACGGCTCATACAGTGGCGTCGCGCGGACTGAGGACGTAGGTGGACGACGCCCTTGCTACCAGCCTGTCGCGATCATCGGTGACGTCTGCCTCCACGAATACCACGGTCTTACCTCCAGACACCACCTTGGCGGCACAGGTCAACATCGATCCAACGATGGCCGGTCGGAGAAAGGAGACTTTCATCTCGGCGTTGGCCGAAAATACCTTGCGTCCGGCGACGAAGGTGACCGAACTCGCCCCCATTGCCGAGTCGCACATGGCCGCCACGAATCCGCCCTGCACGACCCCTGCTGGATTGGCGAACCGCTCGTCTGCTCGCATCCGCCACACGGTGACTCCGGGTATCGATTTATCGACGCACACCAGGCCCAGCGTGAGGTCACAGTTCGGCGGTACCTGCATGCTGCACCACCGTAGTCAGTGACCGCTCGTATTCGGGGGAACGCCACGCCCTGCGCCGTCCTGCCAGACACGGTGGAGCGGCTGGGCGCGCTCGCATCATTCGGCCGCCCTACGGCATCAACGCCGCACGGTAGAAGTCCTTGAGATGGCGACGGCGTGCGGCGAGCGTTTCTTCGGCCAAGGGATCTCGTTCGAGGAGTGCCTCAAGAAAGGGTACGTCGCTGAACCAGCTGAGAACCGATCCCCATCCCGTTAGGAGCAGGTGGTCAGTATCAAACCGCCGCATCTTTCCGGCGTCCATCTCTCGGGCGAAGAAACCCATGGCTCTCCTCAGCATCGGACGCAGCAACTCCCCGAGATTCACTCCGAGTGGGCTTACTTTGGCCAGCGCCTCTCGACGGACCATCCGGACAAAGTCGGGGTTGGCCGTGAAGAAATCGAACGACGCATCGAGGACTTGCTCGACCTTCTCCCACCCGTCGGCGGTCCCTCGAACCGAGGTCTCAACCCGACCGAACCAATCCGCCACGGCATTGTCGAAAACGACTCGGTAGAGCGCCTCCTTCGATTCGAAGTGGTGCAGCAAGCTAGGTCGGCGGATGCCCACTTCGGCGGCGATGTCATTGAGCGACGTACCTTCGTAACCCTGTTCGGCGAACAGACGGCGAGCGGCGACGATCAATGCGTCACGGGTGGACCGCGGTTCAACGAAGACGTCTGGCTCAAGTGCGTGTCGAGTCGCCTGGCGTTCGGACAGGGCAGACATTTCCCCTAAACGTACCCCCTCAGTTGACCGAGCGCCCTAGAAGGCGAGCCGACCAGTAGACACAGCAAAATGAATCGGCCAGCTTGCTCGCCGACAAGACGATCGACGCGAGAAACGTTGACCTATCGGCGCACGCTCTTGGTACCTTTCGCCGACCGTCGCCTTTTTCACCCCGGTCAGTCGAAGACGTAGACCGGGGTGCCGTTCTTGACGGACTCAAACATCCAGTCCGCCGTGCGGTTCGTGATCCGCACGCAGCCGTGGGACGCGGCGTAGGCCGGGATGCTGGGCGAACCATGAATAGCGAAGCCACCAGTGAAATACATCGGGCTCCAGAGCGAGCCGAGATCGCTTTCGCGCAGGCCTTTGATCCGGCGCTCGATCCGGTAGTTCCCCCGAGGAGTGCGAGCATCACCGCAGTTCGGTTTGCCCGTGGTTTTTGACGTCTCGCAGTATTTCTTCCCCGACCCCGAAGAGATCGCGACGACCCGGTTGAGGCCGTAATCGTCGAAGTACATCAGAATTTGTCGAGAAATGTCCACCTCAATGCGGGGCAGCCCGCCGTTGGGAATGAGCCCTCCCGGAATACTCGACGCCGCCAGTTCTTCTTGTGTTGCTAGATCGAATTTTCCCGTTCGCTTGAGTCCATGAAGTTTTTGAAAGGCCATTAGCCCCTGCCACGTTTGACCGTCGAACCGCCCATCGACCTTGCCAACGTCGTATCGGAGGAGATCGAGCTTGTGCTCCATCGATTCCACGCTGTCGCCTTTCGAACCCTGTCGGAGGACCGCCACGGGCACGAACGAACTGGTGGTTGGGGCCGAGGGAAGCAGCGTTGACGTGGCGCCCGTTGTTGAGGCGCCCGTTGTTGAGGACACAGCGGAAGTGGTTGATGAATCGATGGTCGTGGGCGCCACCACGGCGCTGCTTGACGAGGTCGCTGCCGCCACCGACGACGAAGTCGAACTGGCCGTGGTGGAGGGTCCGGGCGCCGACGTCGTTGAAGTCTCCTGCCCAAACGCTTCGGAGGCCAGCACCGATGACGCCAGGAGCACACTGAGAACGCTGGCGGTAATGCGTCGGGTGCGCCCGCCCCGACAAGTCAGCGTTGACATCGTGATTTCGCTCGTTCTCTCTTCGGGCAACGGATACAGGGTCTGCGGCAGTGGGGATTCTGCAGACAACAGAAGTCATGCCATTGTTGCCGACTGAGCGTCGACAACGGGGGACCTCAGCCAGCTTCCCTGAGTGCGCGCTGAATGGGAGCTGAGCACGACCAAAGCCCGCCGCGCCAACAACAAAGCAGCACGAAACGAACGTCGCCTCGAACGGCTCGGGAATCGTTACACGGTCGCTCCGGGGCCCATGGAGTCGCCCAGTAGGGTGCGTTCCGGGGAAGTTGACACGGTGGGAGCCCCCGTCCGGCCAACAAACAGTCCGAAGGTAGACAGCGATGAGCGCAACAGCTTCACTTCCAGCCAATCCCCAACTTGAAGAACTCGGGGTGAAAGTGATTCGCGGGCTGGCCATGGACGCGGTGCAGAAGGCGGGCAGCGGCCATCCAGGCACGGCAATGGCGCTGGCTCCCCTCGCCCACGTTCTGTGGACCCGGATCATGAACCACGACGCCGCTCGGCCCGATTGGCCAGACCGCGACCGCTTCGTATTGAGTCCTGGGCATGCGTCGATCCTGCTGTATTCGATGCTGCACCTCACCGGGTATGGGCTTGAACTCGATGATTTGAAGGCCTTCCGCACGTTCGGGTCGAAGACCCCGGGCCACCCTGAGCGAGGCCATACCGTGGGGGTCGAAGTCACCACCGGGCCGCTTGGGCAAGGATTGGGAAATGCCGTCGGAATGGCGATTACCGAGGCCAACCTCCGCGCTCGTTTTGGCGACAACGTGTGTTCGCACTACACCTACGCAATTGTCGGTGACGGCGATCTGATGGAAGGCGTGAGCCATGAGGCCGCTTCGCTCGCCGGTCACCTGGGGCTTGGTCGACTGATATTCATCTACGACGACAACCACATCACCATTGACGGTCCGACGGAGCTGGCATTGACCGATGATGCCGGGATGCGGTTCCGTTCCTACGGGTGGGACGTCGATGAGGTCGGAGAAATCGCCAACGACCTTGATGCCCTTGAAGCCGCCGTTCTGCGGGCCAAATCAGTGACCGATAAGCCCACCCTCATCCGTCTGCGGAGCCACATCGCCTACCCAGCTCCCACCAAAACCGACACCTCGGCCGCCCACGGGTCACCGCTCGGGGCGGAGGAAGTGGCGAAAACAAAGGAAATTCTGGGGCTCCCTCCCACTGATTTCACCGTGCCAGAGGACGTTCGCGCCTTTTATCGCGCAGCGGGTTCTCGCGGGGCAACAGCCGCGGCGGCGTGGGACGTACGGGTGGCCGCCCAATCGAACGGAGATGCGTTTCTGGGCGTGGTTGAGGGACGTCATGCTGACGGTTGGGACGACGCCCTCCCGGTCTATGCCGCGGGGACCAAAGTCGCCACGCGAGTAGCCAGCGGCGAATGTGCGAACGCCCTGCTCACGACCGTTCCTCAGCTTGTGGGCGGCGGGGCCGACTTGACCGGAAATACCGGCACGATGTTGAAGAACGTCGGCGTCTTCTCGGCCGAGAATCCTGCCGGGCGCCTCTTTCATTTTGGCGTGCGTGAACACGGCATGGGAGCGATCATGACGGGCATGGCGGCCCACGGCGGGGCCCTTCCCGTCGGAGGAACGTTCTTTGTCTTTAGTGACTACATGCGTGGGGCCGTCCGGGTGGCCGCTATCAGCGGCGTCCAAGTGATTTACTCCTGGACCCATGACTCGCTCGGCGTGGGTGAGGATGGCCCCACCCACCAGCCGATCGAACACCTTGCGGCCTTACGGGCGATGCCTGGACTGCGCCTCATTCGGCCCGCCGACGGTAACGAAACGGCAGCGGCGTGGCGCGTGGCCGTCAGCTCGCCCGGACCCACGGCCCTAGTGCTCTCGCGCCAGGACCTTCCGGTCCTTGATGCCACCGCTGAACTCTCTACGGATGGAGTTTCGCGGGGCGCGTATGTGCTCAGTTCGACAGCGCCGGACAACGAGTTGCCAAGCGTTGTTCTCGTTGGCACCGGAAGCGAGGTCCAGCATTGCGTTCAAGCGGCGAAGACCCTGCAGGAGGAGGGATATACGGTGCAGGTGGTCTCGATGCCGTCGTGGGATCTGTTCGATCTCCAGGACGAGGACTACGTCGACTTTGTGTTCCCCGAGGGCGTCCCGGTGGTGGCCTGCGAGGCGGGGTCGTCGTTTGGTTGGGAACGCTGGGCCGATCTTTCCATCACGGTCGATACGTGGGGAGCTTCGGGCGCCGCTTCGAAGTTGATGGAGGAATACGGATTCACGCCGGACGCCGTGGTCGAAGCGGCCCTCTTGTTGCTCGAAGGTCCGGGCGAGTGACCTCCCGCAACGTTCGCCTAACGCGAATGTTTTCTTTGTCGAGATTGTTGATCAATGTACGAAAACACTTCTGAGGAGCAACGCCATGACTTCCACGACTTCCACGACTTCCACGACGGCAATGACTGATCGATTGGTTCGGCTTTCGGCCGAACAGGGACAGAGCCCATGGGTTGACAACCTTAAGCGCGCATATCTCCGGGACGG
>JAYVSS010000092.1:0-9352 GCA_043775075.1 Acidimicrobiia bacterium | reverse complement strand
AACCTATTGTGCGGCCATTACCCGCGGCGTTGTCGCCGGCGCCCCGGTGATCTCGCGTATCGCCATCCAGCCGTTCAACTTCGTCAGCCCGGAGATTAGTGCTCGATCTGTTGGAGATTTCGCGCTTTGATGCCAATGCCGCGGAACTGGTTACTGAGGTATTCGACCTGCCTTCCTTCGTGACCCAACTGGTGAATCTCCAGGGCTCGAGTGCGGTGGTAGACGCCGCCGGCCTTCATCATGTGGAGGTCAGCCTCGACAAGCGGCGCGTCGAGCGGGTAATTGCCAACTATCTGCAAAACGCCGCGAACTATGCCGATGGAGCCATTCGCGTTGAACTTCGTGATCTCTCTCCGACCTCGCCCGAGATCGTAAGTACATCTACGATTGTGCCGTCCGGTCAAACGGCAGGGGAAGACGCCGGGGCAGACGACGGCGAGCGCCGACACATCCTGTTTGCGGTGGAAGACGACGGACCGGGGGTGGCGGCCGAAGACCGTGAATTGCTGTTTGAACGTTTCCGGCGGGGAACGGCCCATCAACGCGGTTCGGGCGTCAAGGGAACGGGCCTCGGCCTGTCCTTGGTGGCGGCTCACGCCCAACTTCACGGCGGACGGGCATGGGTGGAAGATCGGCCGGGCGGCGGAGCGAGATTCTGTGCCGAGTTGGTGGAGCAATGAAGCGCGGCGTCCGTCGGTTCGGAGCGCTGGGCACGCTGTTCATTGCGCTCAGCGCCTGCGCCGTGGCGCCGACGCGCAAGCCCGCTGACCTGTCCGATCGAACCTCGGTGCGAGCCCTGCAGGAACCGAATCAGCAACGCAACGTGTACTTCGTGAATGAAGCGAGTCTCTTTCCCCGCTCTCGTGAGGTCCTCCTTTCAGACCAACCTCTGGTTGTCGCCAATGCTCTCCTGGGCCAATTGCGTCGGGGACCTCGTCCTGATATTGACGGTGTCGGAGTGACAACCGAGTTTTTGTCGACGTGGAAGTTTCGGGCCGCCAGCGTGGACGCCGATGGCACCGTGGTCGTCGACGTAAGCGGTGGCGCTGACGTTGCTCGGGACAACCTCCCCCTTTGTCAGATGATATTCACACTTATTGATGGCCGGAAGATCAAGGCGGTCCGGTTGGTTGATGGAGTCCGGCCGATCAAAACCATTGTTGATGCCAACGGTGAAGATATCGACGCCCGCTTGCCGATCACCAAAGATCCGTGCGAGACCCTCGACAAGACGGCGACAGGGATTCGACTTTTACTCGTCAAAGGTGGCCAGCTTGTCTACGTTGATCGTCAGATAACCGGAATCAAGGTGCAGGCTGAACCGCTGGAATGGACCAAGGCCATTCTTGACATAATGGTTGGTGGACCCCGACCGCAGGAGCGGACCGAAGGATTCGTTTCCGACGTCGCCCTGGCTTCCCCTGAGATGCGCCTCGACTCGCCAAACGCGTATGTCCTGACCCTCGCCCCGGAGTTCGATGGACTCTCGGCGATTCGTCGAGCGAGGGTGTTCGCCCAGATCCTCGATGCGCTCGAAAACGTACCGAACAAATCGTTCGGTGCCGTTCTCGTCCAGGTTGGCGGGTCCCGCAAGACCCAGGTACCGGGTCCGGACGGATTGATTTCCACCCCGATCCAACGGAGCCGATACCTCTCAATGCTGCCGGTCGACGAACAATCCGCGACCTCTGCTGCGAGGAGCGTCGGATAGTGTTGAGGTGTCGTCCTTCTCGGGTCGTCCAATGGCAGGACATCTGGTTTTGGTCCAGAGAATGAGGGTTCGAGTCCTTCCCCGAGAACCCCCCACTTTCGAGGTTGTTCGTGTCGAAGACCACCGAAGACGTTGATGCGCTTCTCCGAGTCGTTCCCGCCCGCTCTGGTTCGGAGTCACTATCGGCGCCCCGTCCATTTCTGAGCGTCGTCATTATGGCGGCGGGCGAAGGCTCTCGGATGAAGTCAGCGCGCCCGAAGCCATTGCATCGCCTGTGCGGTAAGCCGATGATCACCCATGTCCTCGATGCGGTGATTCCCGTTGGCGTGAACCGAGCCATCGTCGTTGTCGGTCACGGTGCCGAGCGGGTCACCAAGACCCTGTTGGAAGAGGCGCCAACGGGAGCGACGCTCGAATTTGTGACCCAGCACGTGCAGCGCGGAACGGGCGACGCGGTGTCGGTGGCCCTGACGGCGTTTACCGCCGACGAGTTGAACGACGATGGCGATGCGGACGTCATTGTGATGCCCGGCGATCAACCGCTGTTTCGGCCCACCACCATCGAGGGTCTCGTCGCCACCCATCGCGCCGTCGGCGCGGCGGCCACCGTCCTCACGGCGCGAGTTCCCGATCCGACCGGCCTCGGCCGGATCGTGCGAGACAAGACGGGTCGGGTGCGCCGCATCGTCGAGCACCGAGACGCGACCGCGGACGAACTGGCCATCGACGAAATCAATACCTCTGTCTTCGTGTTCAAGCGGGCGCTGCTGGCTCCGGCATTGCGTCGTCTAAGTCCGGAAAATAGCCAGGGCGAGTACTACCTCACCGACGTCGTCGCGGTGTTGGCGGACGCCGGTTACATCGTTGGTTCCCACGTTGTCGCAGACCGGGCCGAGGCCGAAGGGGTCAACGACCGAGTGCAACTGGCCCGGGCGGAAGCCGAGCTTCGGCGCCGTACCAACGACGCACTGATGCGCCAAGGCGTGACCATGCTTGACCCCCACCAGACTTACGTCGACTCGACCGTGGTCATCGGCACCGACGTCACGCTGTATCCAGGCGCTCTCCTACAGGGCCACACCACGATTGGCCGCGGGAGCGAAATCGGGCCCAATACCCGTCTGGTGGACTGCGTCGTGGGTGAAGGCGCGGTTATCGAGGCGAGCACCGCAGAGCGTGTCACGTTCGGCGACGGGGTCGTCGTTGGACCGTATTCAGCATTCGACCCGGGCACTAACGTGGCCGACGGCACTCGGGTCGGTCCGGGTGCGTACCTCGGCTAGTAGCTGGAGTACGACCGTCTCTCTCGTTGCCCGCCTAGCAACGACGCCACTTGGAGCTCATCACACCATGCGATTCGCCCCGCAGAAGCGTTTGCAACTCATTGCCGGTCGCTCCAATCCAGAGCTCTTTACCAAGGTTGCTGCGCATCTTGGCGTGACGCTCACCAATCCCGGTCTCGTCGATTTTGCCAGTGGCGAAATCCGTTGCCGTTTCGGCGAGTCGCTTCGTGGGTCGGATGTTTTCATCCTCCAAACCCATTCGGCGCCGGTCAACGATCACCTCATGGAGCAGCTGATCATGATCGACGCGGCCAAGCGGGCATCGGCCAAACGGATCACCGCGGTGTGCCCGTATTACGGATACGCCCGCCAGGACCGCAAGAGCGACGGTCGCGAACCCATCACCGCCAAACTCGTCGCCGATCTCCTGACGGCGGCCGGCGCCGATCGTGTCGTGAGTGTGGATCTGCATTCGGGACAAATCCAAGGCTTCTTCGATATCCCGGTGGATCATCTCACCGGCACCCCGGTCTTGGTGGAGCATCTCAAGTACGCCGTCGGCCCAGGTTGCGTGATGGTGTCACCTGATACCGGCCGAGTGAAAGTGGCAGAAAAGTTCGCCAAACGGCTCGACGCCGACGTGGCGTCGATATACAAGCGCCGCTCCACGAGCGAAATCAACTCTGTTGAGGCGCTCGACATCATGGGTGAAGTGGCGGGGCGCACCTGCGTGCTGGTGGATGACATGGTCGACACGGCCGGCACCATCTGCGCCGCCGCTGACCTCCTCGTGAAAGCCGGAGCGGCCGAGGTGCTCGCAGTTGTTACCCACGGGGTATTGAGCGGTCCGGCGATCGACCGCATCAAGAACTCGTCGTTGTCAAAGCTCGTGATCACCGACACGGTCCCTCTGCCACCGGAAAAGCGGTGCGACAAGATCGAGGTGCTGTCCGTGGCCCCGCTTCTGGCCGACGCCATCTCCGCGGTGTTTGAGGACGCTTCGGTGTCTGAGATTTTCGGCGGCGAAAACCAATTTTGAACCGTGTCGTCGGTTTCACGGTCCCCGGTGTTCATCGCCGCCGCGGGGGCGGAGTAGTCTTGGCGGTCCTGTTTCTTCGGTAGGCGAATGACTCGCTTTCCCGTTTCGATCGCCTCGGAGTACCGCTATGTCTGACATCACCTTGACCGCCGAGCGTCGCACGGCCACCGGATCTGGGGCCGTCGGTCGTCTGCGCACCACCGGCAAGATCCCCGGCGTGATCTACGGCAAGGGTGTCGAGACTGTCTCAATCGAGCTCGATCATCACGATGTGACCGTGACCTTTCCCACCCGAGCAAGCCGTGAAGATTCCTTGACCATCGTGCTCGACGGTGTCTCAATCCCCGTGAAGTTCCAGGAAATTCAGCGTCACAAGACCCGTAACACGGCGCTGCATATTGACTTCATGCGGATCTGATTGCGCGTTTGCCCGATCCTCGGGCGAGCGGGAAATCACCGGTCCGATGACGCTGTTCAAACGTCCGGCCGAGCGGACCGGGACGCCTGCTGCGTGGCTCGTCATTGGGCTCGGTAATCCGGGGGCGGAATACGCCGGGACCCGCCACAACGTCGGCGCTGAGGTGGTTGAACTTCTCGCCGCCCGCCACGGCGGGCGCCTCAAGGCGGGGAAGGAACGAGCGTGGTCGGCCGAGGTGCGTATCGGCGGTGAGCTGATCGCGCTGGCCATTCCGCAAACCTTCATGAACCTGTCCGGCGAGTCGGTTCGTCCGCTGGTGAAGCGTCATGGCCTTGACAATGTTTCCCGCCTGGTGGTGATTCACGACGAACTCGATCTGCCCACGGCGCGAGTGCGGCTCAAGCTCGGCGGCGGTACGGCCGGACACAACGGCCTGAAGTCGATCAAGGCCCACCTCGACACCGCGGACTTCGCCCGGGTACGTATCGGTATCGGCCGTCCTCCGGGGACCCAGCAGGTCGCCGACTACGTCCTGAAGCGGCCGGGGAAGGCCGAGCGGGTGGAGTTCGATATTGCTGTGCAGGTCGCCGCCGATGCCGTGGAGCGCATCATCGCCGTCGGCTGGGAACGAAGCCAAAACGAGAGCAACACCGACCCCGCGACAGCGTGAGCCGGAGGTCGGCTTAGCTGTCCGATTGGCGACCCACTGTCCGGTTTGCGACGTCGCAAACCGCACACTCTGTCGCAAAACGGACAATAATCGGGGTCGATTTGGCGGCGGACGCGCAAGCGACCCTGGACCGGCTTTCCGGTGGACATGCTGTGCACTGATTCGCCACCCGTCTTCGACGGCCCCTGGACCGCGCGCGCCACGGTCACCGGCACCGGTCAAAGTGTTGCTCTCCCCACGCCGTTTTACGGACAAGACCCAGTGCACGTTCGGCTCACGGCGCATGAGATGGCGTACCGAGACGTACCCGAAACTGCCGACGAGCGGGCGATGGCCGCCGCTTACTCGACCCGTACAGCCAAGTTGTGGGCTGATCTTGATTGGTCGCGCGGGGCGAGGTCCGATGGCCCAATCTCGACACGCCACGGCTGTGGTGTTGCCTACACGAGACTCCGTCATCCGTCGGCTGACCAAAGTTCTGGTCGTCCCTGCATGACCACGATTCGGAGACTTCCGTCGGAAGTGCCACTAGGCCCGACCGACGGTTTGCCGAAAGAGTGTGTGGCGAGCGCCGACCATACGCAGTTAGTGGAGACGGCCGAGCTAGCCGAGTTGGTCACCGTGCTGAGTCCGGCCAAGATGCGAGCCATCTGCCCTGCGCTGACGGTGGCGACGGGCTCCCCGTAACAGTTCGATCTGTCGGTCTCGCGAGCCATTCGCGGTCGACCTACCGTGCCAGGGTCGGTAGCGTGGAAGCCCCGTGTCGCTGACCCCCCTGCCCTCACTTCTTCGCGCCGACGACAACCTCGTCGACCTCTTCGGGTCGCGTTCAGCGGCGATTGGGGTGGCCGATCCGGGGCGGGCTTTCGTCTTGGCGGGCATCGCCGAACTGAGCGGTCGCAAGCCGCTTGTGGTGGTCACGCCGACATCGAACGACGCCGATCGAATTGCCGCTGACCTCCGCACCTACCTGGGCGAGTCCGCCGTCGACATCTTCCCGGCGTGGGAGACGCTGCCGTTCGAGCGGGTCAGTCCCAATGTGGAAACGATGGGCCGCCGCCTGCAAGCGATGTGGCATCTCACCGGTGGGTCCGCCGACGCGCCGGCGGTGATCGTGGCCCCGGTGAAGGCGTTGCTCCAGCGCCTCGGTCCGCATGTCGAGGAGACGTCGCCGGTGGTGATCAAGCCGGGTGATCGGGTTGATCCGCAAGAGTTGGTGGCCCTGCTCGTGGGCCTCGGATACCGACGGGAGTATCAGGTCGAGCATCGCGGTGAGGTGGCCGTGCGCGGATCGATCGTCGACGTGTACGGGCCCACGGCGGACACTCCCGTTCGCATCGATTTGTGGGGCGACGAGGTCGATCGCCTGACCGAGTTCAGCGTGCATGACCAACGGGCCACGGACTCGATTGAATCCGTACAGCTGTTCGGTTGCCGCGAATTGCGCCCCACGGAAGAAGTGCGGGCGCGGGCGGCGTCGTTACTGAGCACTGAACCGTGGGGCGCCGATCAATGGGAGCGCATAAGCCAGGGCACGGTTTATGAAGGTATGGAGTCCTGGCTCCCGTGGCTCAGCACCGACGATCACCTGCTGCTCGATCTCGTCGGCGGGGACTCGTTGGTTTTGCTGTTGGAGCCGCGTCGAATGCGGGACCGGGTTGATGATTTACTGGCTGAGGAAGCATCGCTCGTCGGCTCGCTCTCGCGCACGTGGAATGCCGAGGCCACCAGTACCCGGCTGGCCAACGATGGCGCGTTTCCGATGCTCCACCTCCCGTTCGATCGCCTGCTGGCCAGGTGCGTGGCGCCGGTGTGGACGGTTGGTCCGTCCGCCGAAGGACCCGCCGCCGCAGTGGTGCAAGCGATGGGATGGGCCACCACAGTGGGCAACCCCGGTGCACTGGTGGCCCAGATGCGCGGCTTGGTGATGGATGGCTACCGCATTGTGGTAGCAGCGGACGGCGAGGGTTCGGCCGATCGGTTGAACAACGTCTTGACCGACGAAGGGTTCAAAGCCACACGAGTTCCTGCCGGGGCATTGCCAAACGTAAGTACACAGGCAATGCAAACCGTAGGTGTACAGATCGTTGTAGCGCCGATCGAACGCGGCTTCATCGCGCCGACGATCAAGCTGGCGGTCCTGGCGGAGACCGACCTCACCGGTCGACGCCGCGCTCATCGCAAGGCCAAGCCCCGCAAGCGGCGAGACGTCCAGGCGTTCTTTGAGGAGCTCGCTCCGGGTTCGTTCGTTGTGCACTACGTGCATGGCGTGGGTCGCTTCGGGGGGATGGTGAAGCGGCTTATCGGTGGGGTGGAGCGTGACTATTTGATGATCGAGTTCAAGGGTAACGACAAGCTGTACGTGCCGTCGGATCAGATCGACACGGTCCGTCCATATACCGGGGAGCCGCCGTCGCTCCATCGTCTCGGCGGCAAGGACTTTGCTGCGGCCAAGGCGAAGGTGCGCTCGGCCGTGGCCGAAATCGCTCAAGAACTGGTGGTTCTTTACCAGCGACGCATATCTGCCCCCGGTCACGCGTTTGCCCAGGACACGCCGTGGCAGCGGGAGATGGAGGAGGCCTTTCCGTACGTGGAAACCGTCGATCAGGTGAAGGCGATCGAAGAAGTGAAGGGCGATATGGAGTCCACCGCGCCGATGGACCGGCTTGTGTGTGGCGATGTGGGTTTCGGTAAAACCGAGGTGGCGATTCGTGCCGTGTTCAAGGCGGTACAGGACGGCAAGCAGGCGGCGATCCTGGCTCCCACCACCCTGCTGGCGCAGCAGCATTATCAAACGTTTTCTGAGCGCTTCGCCAACTATCCGATTCGGGTCGAAGTGCTGTCTCGGTTCCTCACCAACGCCCAGGCAAAAAGAGTCATCGAGGGTGTCTCGAATGGGACCGTCGATGTGGTCATAGGTACACATAGATTGTTATCGGCCAATATCAAGTACCCCAATCTGGGATTGCTTGTGGTGGACGAGGAACAGCGCTTCGGCGTGACGCACAAAGAGGCGATCAAACACATGAAGGAGAACGTCGACGTTCTCACGCTCACCGCGACCCCGATTCCTCGTACCCTCGAAATGGCGTTGTCCGGAATCCGTGACCTTACGTTGCTAAATACCCCGCCCGCCGATCGTCAACCGATCCTCACTTATGTGGGGGAGTACGACGACCGAGCGATTGCCGAAGCGATCCGTCGCGAACTGCTGCGTGAGGGCCAGGTGTTCTATGTGCACAATCGAGTGGCTGATATTGATCGCAAGGCCGCTCAGATCAGCGATCTCGTACCCGAAGCGCGCGTAGCAATTGCCCACGGGCAAATGGACGAAGGCTCGCTTGAGCAAGTTGTCTACGACTTCTGGGAAGGGAAGTACGACGTACTCGTCTGCACCACAATTATTGAAACCGGCATCGACATGCCCACGGTGAACACTCTCGTAGTCGACCGTGCGGACCGCATGGGCCTCGGCCAGCTTCATCAGCTCCGCGGGCGTGTCGGTCGGTCCGGCCAACGAGCGTATGCGTACTTATTTTATCCGCCGGATGTCTCTCTGAGTGAGGAGGCGTATGAGCGCCTCAAGACCATAGGTGAACATACGGAATTAGGATCGGGTTTCAAGATCGCCATGCGCGACCTCGAGATTCGTGGGGCGGGCAACATCCTCGGCGGTAACCAGAGCGGTCACATTGCCGCGGTGGGTTATGACTTGTACAGCCAGATGGTGATTGAGGCCGTGGGAGCGTTAAAGGGCGAAACGAAGAAGGAGCCGGCCGAGGTCAAGATCGAAGTGCCGGTAGATGCCAATATCCCGCATGATTACATCGGGAAAGAGCCACTCAGGCTCGACGCGTACCGCCGCCTGGCGGTAGTCACGAGCCTGGCCGACGTCACGGATATCGAGAACGAGTGGATCGATCGATACGGCCCGATTCCCGATCGAGCAAAGGTCCTTCTCGACGTCGCCCGCCTTCGAGCGGAGTGCGTTCGTATCGGGATCACCGAGGTGACGGTGACGAAGGCGATAGGCATGGGCGCGTCGTTGATGATGGGCTCGCTCGCCGCCCGTATCAGCCCGGTGGAGTTAAAGACGAGCCAGGAAATTCGTCTCCAACGACTCTCGAAGGCCGGTATTTACAAGCAAAAGGAACGTCAGCTGTTCATCCCGCTGCGCCCCGGAATCGACTCACTCGAGTTCCTCCTGACCTTCCTCGGTGAGCTCTACCCG
>JAYVSS010000091.1:0-6044 GCA_043775075.1 Acidimicrobiia bacterium | reverse complement strand
AAGGGTGGAATCTTTCGTCCCATGATGGCCGAGTTGATGGGCAAAGCAACCGGATACTGCAACGGCAAGGGCGGCTCGATGCACATCAGTTCGCTGGAGGTCGGCATGCTCGGGGCCAACGGGATCGTCGGGGCCGGTTCGCCGATCGCCGTGGGCGCGGCGTTTGCCCACAAGTACCGAGACGATGGCAACGTGGCCGTCGCCTTCTTTGGCGACGGCGCTACCAACATCGGTGCCTTCCACGAGGCGGCCAATATGGCTTGCGCCCTCAAGCTTCCGATCGTGTTTGCGTGCGAAAATAATGAGTACGGAGAATTCACTCCCCGCGAAAAGACGATGGCCATTACCGACATCGTGGACCGCGCCCAGGGCTACGGAATGCCCGGTGTGATCGTCGACGGCATGGATGCCGTTGCGATGTACGAAGCCGCCGGCGAAGCCATCGCGCGGGCGCGCTCAGGGAAGGGGCCCACCCTGCTGGAGGCAAAGACATATCGCTATTACAACCACCATGGCGTACAGAACCTTGGCCTCAAGTACCGACCCGATTCCGAAGTTGAGGTGTGGAAGCAACGGGACCCGATCTTCACCCTCGAAGCCCGTCTCGCCGCCCTCAAGGTGATGTCGGCTGAAGAAGCATCTGCGGAGTGGGATCTTCAGCGCGCGGACATTGCCGATGCAATCCAGTTCGCTGAGGACAGTCCGGTGCCCAACGCCAACATGCTCCTCGAAGACGTGTACACGTCGATGGCGGTGGCGTAATGTCCGACGAAGTTCGTTCCCTCTCGTACGTGATGGCCTTCAATGAGGCTGTACGTCTTTCTATGCGCGCTGATGACACCATTTTCTGCGCGGGGGAAGACATCGGCGCGTTTGGTGGGGTATTCGGCACCTATGGCGGACTCCAGAAGGAGTTTGGCGAGCGACGCGTCGTTGACACTCCAATCAGCGAGCAAGCCATTATTGGACTTGGCGTTGGCTCGTCGGTTTCCGGTCTCCGACCAATCGTCGACCTCATGTTCATGGACTTCATGTGCGTGGCGCTGGATCAAATCGTGAACCAGGCGGCGAAGCTCAAATACATGTTCGGGGGCAAGGCCACCCTCCCGCTCACCATCACCATGGCCGGTGGAGCCGGCCTCTCAGCCGCCGCCCAACACAGCCAGAGCCTCGAGGCGATCCTCTGCCACATTCCGGGCCTCAAGGTGGTGTACCCGTCAAACCCTTACGACATGAAAGGGTTGATGGCGTCGTGCATTCGAGAGAACAATCCCACCGTTTTGGTCAAGCACAAGCGGCTGCTCGGTATGACGGGTCCGGTCCCGGAGGACCTGTACACGATTCCGCTCGGAGTGGCTGATACAAAGCGCGCAGGCAAAGATGTCACCGTCGTTTCCTACGGACGCATGCTCAATGAGTCGCTCGCCGCGGCGGAAGAACTGGCGGCGGAAGGCATCGACTGTGAAGTGATCGATCCGCGCACGTTGCAACCGTTCGACACCGCCACGGTGGCCGAGTCTGCCCGCAAGACCCACAGGGTGATTGTGGTCCACGAGGCCGTTCGCTTCGGCGGGATCGGCGCGGAGATCGCCGCCCAGATCCAAGAGGTGGCCTTCGACTATCTCGACGCTCCCGTCGGTCGTATCGGCGCGCCGTTCTCGCCGGTGCCGTTCAGCCCGGCGCTGGAGCAGCACTACGTCCCCGACGCAAAGAGCATCGCCGCCGGTATCCGCGAACTGCTCGGTCGACCCGCTCCGGGGAGCTGACCTCGGTCGTGTCCGGGAGCACCGGCAGCACCGGGACCGTCGGCATCATTGCCAATCCAGCAGCGGGAAAAGATGTCCGCCGCCTGGTATCGCATGCCTCCCCCACGTCCGATGGCGCCAAGATCGGCGTGGTGCGGCGGGCGGTTCTGGGCGCTATCGCCGGGGGTGCGTCGCGCGTACTGGTGGCCCCCGATCGGCACAACCTTTCAGCCCGCGCCGTGGGTGACCTCGACTCCGAGGAAGTCGGTACGTGCACGATTGAAATCCTCGACGAAGCCGTCTACGGCTTCCGCGATGACACGACCACGATTGCCGGGCGGTTCGCCAAGGAAGGCGTGGACGCCCTTATTGTGTTGGGTGGCGACGGCACCAATCGCGACGTCGCCAAGGGTTGGCTGGACGCTCCCCTCGTTTCGATTTCGACCGGCACGAACAACGTGTTTCCTCGGGCCCTCGACGCCACGCTCGCCGGACTCGGAGCCGGGCTCATCGCATCGGGGGTCGTTGCCATCGAGGATGCTTCGTATCGGGCAAAGTTTGTGCACGTACGGTTCGACGATGGCTCGCCGGATGATCTAGCGCTTGTCGATCTGGCGTTGATCGACTCGAACTTCATCGGGTCGCGCGCCGTTTGGGACCCGATGATTCTACGTACGCTTATTGCCTGTATTGCTGAGCCGGCGAGCGTGGGGCTGTCATCGCTTGCCGGAGTGTTGCATCCGCTCGATCGACGCACCCCCGGCGGCATTTATGTGGACGTGGCCCGAGCCGGCGCCACCGTGCTCGGTACGGTCCGGGCGCTACTGACCCCCGGCGTGATGAGTTCGATCGAGTTCTGCCGGTGCGACCTGATTGGCCCCGCTGACGAGGTACACCTCCGAGGACCGGGAATGCTGGCGTTCGACGGCGAGCGAGATCGTGAACTCAATACCGACGTGACAGCCGCGGTCACCATTCGCGGCGATGGGCCTTTCGTCATTAATGTCGAATCCGCTATCGCCCTCGCCGTGGGCCACGGCTTTTTTCGTACCCCAGCATGTTCGTCTTCCGAAGGAATCCACCCTCATGGCAACTGAGTTCACCATGCCCAAGCTCGGCCTCACGATGGAGGAAGGCACGATCGTCGAATGGCTCGTCGCTGGCGAAACCACCGTGAAGCCCGGATCGCCGGTCTTGGTTATCGACACCGACAAGACCCAAACCGAGGTGGAGATTCCCGATGGGGGTCGACTTGTACTCGTCGGCGAGGTCGGCGAGACCTACAAGTGCGGCGAGGTCATCGGCTACCTCTTGGCCGAAGGTGAAGCCGCCCCGGTCACCCACTCCCCAGGGGGAGCAACGGCACCAAGTGATGAGACGCCAGGCGCGTCAACCGCCAGTACGGCGACTGTCGGCATGTTGGTGTCTGCCCCCCGGGCATCGACCTCGGGCTCGATAGACGCAACGGGTCGCGTCATGGCATCTCCGTATGCGCGCGTACGAGCGAAAGAACTTGGCGTCGACATTCACGCCGTGAACGGCACCGGCCCCGGGGGCCGCATCGTGGCCATCGATATCGAATCGGCGGCCACCGCCCCGAGATCAGTCGCCGCTGTGGTGACGGTTCCTCCGGCGCCTTCTCGGCCGTCGGCAGCTGCACTGTCGCTCGCGATAACGGGCGGTCGTCGGGGCGTCATGCCGGCCGTCACATTCGCCGGGGCCGAGCTTGCCCGTCTTGTGGGCCTCGACCTAACCGAGCATGCGATTCGCTCCACATCGCCGGACGGTCGGATCAGCCGCGAAGATGTCGCCACCTACGTGCGCTCCCTGCTGGCGACGAACCAAACCACGACTGCCCGCAGCGCCACGCCGCCGCCAGCAAGTCAAGACCCGACCGAAATCGTCGCCCTCAAGGGCATACGCGGAACCATCGCCAGTCGTATGCGCGTATCGCTTCAGGACATGGCCCAGCTCACGCTGATGATGGACGTGGACATGGACCCGGTGGTGGCCGACCGTTCCACCCGCAAGGCCGCCGGTAGTCAGACCCCGAGTTTCACTGACTACGTGATCGCCGCCTCCGCCCGGGCCCTCCGAGATCACCCGAGAGTGAACAGTCAAATCACGCCAGACGGAATTGCCCTACTCCCTCGGGTCAACGTCGGCATCGCGGTCGCCCTCGACGAAGGCCTCGTGGTCCCCGTGGTCCCCGATGCCGACCAGCTCGGTATTGCTGAACTAAGCACACATACTGCTCGCCTCGCCGAAGCGGCCCGAGCGAACAAACTCAAACTCACTGACCTCGAAGGTGGAACGTTCTCCGTTTCCACCCTCGGCATGTTCGGCGTGGACGGCTTCACTCCGATCATCAATCCGCCCAACGCTGCCATCCTCGGCGTCGGTCGCCTGCGCGACGATGTGGCGTGGTCTGATGACGGCGCGATTCGCCGCGTGAAGCGCCTCACCCTGAGCCTCACGTGGGATCACCGAGTCTTCGACGGCGCGCCGGCCGCCGAGTTCGTTCGCACCATCACCCGCTACCTCGACGACCCCAGTACCCTCGACTAGTCGTTTGGCGCAGATACCACCAGGGCGTCGATGGGCCGAGATTCCGCCGACAAACCCGCCCGATGCGAAGCGTCGGCGCGCTGGTTGTTTCGAAGACAAACCACTAGAGCGAGACCAAGCCGTTACTCGTCACCGTTGTACCGCCCCGGGAAACGGAACCTCCACCACGGTTGCCCTTCGATCACCATCGGGCGTGGCAACGGTGAGCCTCGTGCCGATCCCCCCGTGCGCAACGCTTAGCATGCCCAGGGCTACGTTGGTCAATAGTCGTGGTGACCACGCCGCCGAAGCAACGGTGCCCACGACACTGTGTCCGCTAAGCACTGGCCATCGGTTACGAAGCCCCGGCACGGCTTCGCCTTCGATGACCAGTCCAACAATTCGGCGAGTGACGCCGCCTCTTGCTTGGCGTCGCAGCGCGTCGAGCCCGATGGCGTCGACATCGGAAGTGAGCGCGCAGTAGCGATCAAGCCCCGCTTCGAGGGCGGTGTCAGACCGCGTCATATCGTTGCCGTAGCTGAGGAGCCCAGCCTCGATGCGCTCGATGAGATTCGGGCACCCAGGCCCGATGTCATGAGGCGCTCCGGCCTCGACCAGCGCGTCGTAGAGCTCCCCGCCGACGACGGCATCGTCGACGTAGATTTCAAAACCGCCCTGCGCGCTCCAACCGGTCCGAGCGACAATCAGTGGGTGCCCGCGGAATGCGAGCATGCCAAATCGGAAGAACGTAATCGCCCGTACCTCTTCACCGAACACCGCGGCGACCACATCTTCGGCGCGCGGACCTTGCACGGCGAGCGGCCATACGTCAGGCTCAAAAACGCACACATCAAGACCCAACCCGTGGGCCAGCCCGCCGGCCCACAGCACCACATCCGAATCGGCAACCGAGAACCAAAAGCGGTCTTCGGCCACCCGCAGGAGAATCGGATCATTGATCAACCGGCCATCGTTGTCACAAATCGGGGCGTAGGCACAACGGCCAACTCCGACTTTGCGTAGGTCGCGCACCGTCAGCATCTGTGCCAGCTTCGCGGCATCCGGCCCGACCAATTCAGCCTGACGCTCAACGCCCACATCCCAGATCTGTACGGCGCGGCGAAGGTGCCAGTAGTCGGCTTCGACGCCGCGAAAACTGGTGGGCAAAAGCATGTGGTTATAGACCGTGTAGGCAGCGAGACCAGACGCCTCGACTCGGCTGGTGAACGGTGTTGAACGGGTCCGAAGCGAGACGGCCAATACGGGCGGATTCATGCTCGCACTCTATGGTGCGCATGGGTCAACGGGCACGAAACTGAGTAGCCTCAGGCCAATGGTTGAGCCTGATTTCTTGCGTTTTGACACATTGAGTTTGCACGCTGGGCAACGGCCGGACCCGACCACCGGGTCGCGCGCCGTGCCGATCTACTTCACCACTTCGTATGCATTCCCTGATACCGACGAGGCTGCGGCGCTCTTCAACTTAGAGGCGCCCGGTCATATCTACAGTCGGATCTCTAACCCCACTGTTGCCGTTCTCGAAGAACGGATCGCCGCCCTTGAAGGTGGCGTGGGCGCGGTCTGCGCGGCGAGCGGCACGGCGGCGCTCCATCTCGCAGTGGCGACCTTGCTCAGCGCCGGTGACCACATCGTTGCGTCCAAGAATCTCTACGGCGGTTCGTTCAACATGATGAACCTCACGTTGCCGCGCTTCGGCATCACGACAACGTTTGTCGACCCCCGTGACCCGGC
>JAYVSS010000090.1:0-14238 GCA_043775075.1 Acidimicrobiia bacterium | reverse complement strand
TCCAGCGGAATTTCCTTGCCCTGTTTGGCAAAAAGACCAGAGCGATAGATCAACCGGTCGGTGGTCACCACGAAATTAATCGTGCGCCAACGAAGAAATTCCTCGAGGAACCACAAGCTCACGAGGCCGACGACGATCACTCCGGCCCACGTGACATAGCCGTTCTTGTCCCCCGCTCCGGGGTTGATGAACTGGGCCGAGACAACAGCGAGGGCGAGGGCGGCAACGAGCCCGAGGATCGGCTTAACGAGGAACCACAGGTGGGGCTTGCGATCAAGAACGATCTCTTCGCTTTCGTGCAGATACTTCCGGGGGAATGACATAGCCCAAAGGGTAGTTGAGAGCCGTTCGCCGAGCCGGTCTGCCTTGCAGTCGATCGGCTACGGTTCGCTCATGGCCGACATCGTTCTCGTTCATGGCATCACCGAGTCAAAGCACTCGTGGGATCCGCTCCTTGCTCCTCTGTCGGCCTCGCACAGAGTCCTCGCCGTTGACCTACCGGGACACGGCAGCTCGACCTCGGATGGCCCATTCGACCTCGGCACAATGGCGGGCGACGTGTTCGCGACGATGGCGGATGCGGGGTTTTCTCCAGCGTCGTCGGTCCTCATCGGGCATTCGCTCGGGGGGACCGTCGTCTCCGCGATGGCCAGCGCCACGGTGGTCCGCGGCGTCATCAACGTGGACCAGCCGCTTGACTTCGCTGGGCTCCAAGAGGGTTTGCGTCAACTTCAGCCGATGCTCGAAGGCGATGAGGACGCCTTTCTCTCGGCCGTTTCAATGGTGTTTGACGCCATGCGCGGTCCGTTGTCCGACGTTGAGGCCGAGCGGATCGAGGCGATACGTTCGCCGAAACAATCGGTGGTCCTGGCCGTCTGGTCGCCGGTGCTGCACAGCAGTGTGAACGAACTGAACGGGCTCGTTTCCTCCATGGCACGAAACATTGCGGCCCCCTACCTGTCACTTCACGGGATCGACCCGGGACCGGCGTATTACGGGTTTCTCACCGGCCTGCTCCCCCCCGCTCAGGTGGAGGTTTGGGCTGATCACGGGCACTATCCGCATCTTGTTGCCCCGACCCGATTCGTGGACCGGGTCGATGCGTTCGTGGCCGCTCTTCCGTAAGGACCAGGCGCTCGCATCGTCATTCGAATTACACGCCTGTCGTTTTGTCACACCCCCTCGCGTAACCTGGAGATATGACGAATTCCACGCGTGTGGTTTCCCCGCTTCGAGGGGACCGAACCTCCCCTGGGGCCGGCACAGCCACAGCCACCGGCCCCGGTACTGGCGGTCCATCGGCCGACACTGGCCGATTGCATTCATTGCTCGCCGGCCTCAACCCCGCTCAGCGGGCGGCCGTTCTCAGCCCCGCCGCGCCGCTCTGCCTCCTCGCCGGGGCCGGTTCGGGGAAGACACGGGTGCTCACCCGCCGAATCGCCTATCGCATTCACACCGGTGAAGCCGACGCGGCGCGCATTCTGGCGCTCACGTTCACCCGTAAAGCGGCGCGCGAACTGAGCAGCCGGCTCGGACAGTTGGGCGTACGCAAACGGGTCGCCACCGGCACCTTTCACGCTATTGCCTTCGCCCAACTGCGGCAATGGTGGACGGACACCGATCAGCGCGCCCCTGAACTCACGGAATCAAAGATGCGTCTCATCGGGCCATTGCTCGGTGCTCGGCGTAATTCAGTGCAGCCGTTCGACGTGGTGTCGGAGATCGAATGGGCGAAAGCCCGCATGCTCGACCCCGAGGCCTACGGGATCGAGATTGCTCGCATCGGGCGTACTCCACCGCTCGGGGTCGAGGCTATGACCGACCTCTACGCCCGGTACGAGGCGGAAAAACGGCGTAAGAAGGTTGTGGATTTCGACGACCTGCTCGTCCACTGCGTACGGGCAATGGAGTCCGATCGGGAGTTTGCCGTTCGTCAGCGGTGGCGCTTCCGGCACCTGTTTGTCGACGAATTTCAAGACGTCAACCCTGCTCAAGCGCGCCTCCTCGACGCATGGATCGGTCTCGGGCCGTCGGGCGAGCCGCGGGTTGGCGAAGCACTCGACCTGTGCGTAGTCGGCGATCCCAACCAGGCAATCTATGCCTGGAACGGCGCCGATCCGCGTTTCCTTACCGGATTCCGGGAGCGCTTTCCGCAGGCGGAAGTTATACGGCTTGAGGACAATTACCGCTCATCGCCGGAAATTCTCACGGTGGCCGATGCGGTGCTCGGCCTCGCCCCGCGCGATACCCGGGCCCTGCGGCCAAACCGGCCTTCGGGCATCGTTCCGGTGGTCACGGCGTTTGCCAGCGATGTCGACGAAGCCCGCGCGGTAGCCCGCCTGCTGCGCGATCGGCATTCGGTGCAGCTGCCGTGGTCGCACATGGCCATCTTGACCAGGACCAACGCGCAAAGCCTGCTCTTCGAAGAAGCTTTTCGCGCCGTCGGCATTCCCCACCGGGTGAAGGACCGAGGGGCCTTTTTGCACCAGGCCGACGTGAAGGAAGTCCTGAACTTTCTCAAGCGCTCCCCCGCCGCCGTGCCATTCGGTGCCCGGATGACCGACCTTGAAGATATGGCGCGAGAAGCCACCGAAAAGGGAGTAGTGGGGATTGAAGGGGTAAATGAGCGGGCGGCCAATATCGAGGGAGTTGTGCGGTTGGGCGTTGAGTTCCTCGCCCTGGACCCCACGGGAACCACGGAAGGTTTTCTGTCGTGGCTATCAGCGACAATCACGTCAAAGAACGACGAGCCGGATCGTCTCACCGACGTCGTCGAGATCACTACGTTTCATCGGTCCAAGGGCCTGGAGTGGCCGATCGTCGTCCTGGCGGGCCTGGAGCGAGGCTTCGTCCCCATCGGCCAGGCCGACAATCAAGACGCGTGGGACGAGGAACGTCGGCTCATGTACGTGGCCGTCACCCGAGCCGAGCGCGAGCTGCACCTCACCTGGGCCAAGTCCCGCACCTTCGGGACCCGCACCACGAACCGCAGTCCATCGCCGTATCTGGACAACGTCACCGCGGCGATTGCGTCGATCGAAGAGCCGTCAAAGGGCGATTGGAAGGCAGTGCTGCGAGCCCAGCGAGAGAAGCTTGCCGCGGCGAAAGCCGCCGGGGTGCCAGGCATCCGGGGCACGAAGCGAGCAAGTATCGAACTCGGGACCAACGCCGACCCGGTGGTTCTTGAGGCGTTGAAGAAGTGGCGGGCGTCGAAAGCCCGGGCCACCGGCGTCCCGGCTTTTGTGATTTGTCACGACACCACTCTGGCGGCCATGGCCGAGGCCAACCCGCGCACGCGTGATGCGTTGCTCGGGGTACCGGGCATGGGCCCGGTCAAGATCGAGCGATACGGCGACGACATCATCTCCGTGATCGAGACTGCTGCCAGCTAGTGATCAGACGCCGTCGCCCGAGCCGCGAGCCAACCCTCGAGGATCTGCGGTTCGTCCCCTAGCCGCTCCCTAAGTCCACTTACGATTGCTTTCTCGACCTGGCCGCCCACAAACGGCACCGGCGAGTTGACCTTGAGCAAACCGTCCATGACCCGCGTCGTCATACTCTGCGATTCGTCAAGCCGCCACCGGCCAGAACAGGTGAAGAAACTGGCGTAGTGCGTCGGGGTGATGGTGAACTGCGCCGTCCAAGTCTCAGTATCGATCACGGTGTCTTCCACCCAACTCAGCCTTCGGGGATCAATAACCTTGGTCACGACCGATGGAAGCTTTCCCCCGAAGCAGTATTCGAGGGCCAGGGTGACGGTTCCTTTATCCACGCGGTACGTCGTTATCTCCGGCCGACCGATGTCCGATAGTTGCGCCATGCCGTCGCCCAAGTACTGCGAGCTCGTTAACGCTGCGCCCACCTCGCCGATCGGTGCGTGAAACTGCTGCTCAATCCGAAACCGCATACGCGCCACCGTAGCGTTCGCCCGTTCAATCAGTTGAAGGGCTCAGTGCGCACCCACGAGGACTCAGCCTCCGTGGGATTCCTCGGCCAGTTCGAGCCAGCGTTCTTCCCACGTGTCAACGTCGCCTTGAGCCACAGCCAGCTCTTCGCCGATTCGCGCCAACGTCGGATAGTCAGTGGGTGCGGCGCCATGGAGCTGCTCGGTGAGTTGGTCTCGGCGCTTCGTCGCTCTCGCCAACTCGCGATCGGCTTCCTTGGTCAGGAACCGTAACGTGCTGGCCGACCTGCGGGCCGGGGCCGCCAGCCCCATCGTTGTCTCCGCCGCTGGCGCGGGTTCGGCGAGGGCCGCAGCAGTCGCGTTGGCCGTGGCGTGGACCGCTGCGGAGCTGGCGGCCAGCGAGGCCATCCGGGCGCCGCCCGAGGCCCCGCTGGACGTCATGGCCGTGGCCGCCTTGGCCGCCCGTTGGGCCAGCCAGCCGGCGTACCCACCGACGACCGGCTTGGCCCGGCCGTTCTCCAGCATCAGGACGTCCTCGACCACGCGATCGAGGAACGTCCGATCGTGACTGACAACCACGAGCGTGCCCGGCCAATCCTCAGCAAAATCTTCTAGTACCCGCAAGGTATCGAGGTCGAGGTCGTTGGTCGGTTCGTCGAGCAACAACACATTCGGTCGCTCCGCCAACACCAGGAGGAGCTGCAGCCGCCGCCGTTCTCCACCCGAGAGCGTAGAGATCTGAGCGAACTGGGCATCGTCATCAAACCAGAACTGCTCCATCAGCTTCTTGTCCTCCGGTGTACCCGGAACTCTCGATGGCCCAGCCACCGCATCGCGGACCCGCTGATTCGGATCAAGGGTGCGTCCCAACTGATCAGACAAACGCACCCGCACGGTGGGGCCGACAGCGACTGTTCCAGCGGCGGGGATGAGCCGGCCCGACAGAATTTCGAGCAGTGTCGTTTTCCCGGCACCGTTGGGGCCGACGATTCCCCACCGTTCCCCCGGCGCCAACTTCCAATCCACTTTCGAGAACAACCACGGGGCATCGTCGGCGAAACGATGGCCGACGCCTTCGAGCTCGATGACCTTTGATCCCAGACGCGGCGCCGCACGCTCATCGAGCTGTTGACGAAACCCACCGGTCGATTGCTTCCGGGCACCTTCCCCACTGCGTTCAGAAGCGGCGGACAAATCCAGCGAACCAGCGCGAGCCGGACCTTCAACCTTGCGATCAACTAGCGCGGTGGCGGAATCTATGCGCGCTTTAGATTTCGCCGTTCGTGCCGGTGCGCCACGGCGCAACCAGGCCAGCTCGGTCTTGGCCAGGTTGCGTCGTGTCGCTTCCTCAGAGGCGTTTCGCTCTTCGCGAACCGAACGGCCGTCCAGGTAGGTCTGATAACCCCCTTCGTGCACATACGACTTTCCTCGGTCAAGTTCCAACGTGCGCGTACAAACTCGGTCTAGGACGTGACGATCATGGGTGACTAACACCAATCCACCACGGAAGGCGGCGAGCCGTTCCTCGAGCCAGGCGATGGCATCGAGGTCGAGATGGTTGGTAGGTTCGTCCAGGATGAGCAGGTCAGACTCGACCACGATGGCCCGAGCCAGCGCCACCCGCTTAGCCTGACCGCCTGAGAGGGTACTTACATCGGTATCGAGAAAAGCCTCCATGCCGAGCCGATCGAGCACCGCCTCGGCTTCCCATACCTGCGCTCCGTCAACCGACGCAACTACGTCGCGCACGGTCCCGGGCGGCAACACCCCCTCTTGATCGAGCACCGAGATCCTGATCCCCCGGCCGCGAGTCACTGACCCTTCGTCGGCGTTGATCGCACCACTAAGCACACGTAGCAACGTCGATTTGCCGCCGCCATTGATCCCGACCACGCCCCATCGATCACCGACGTGAATGGTGAGCGAAAGGTCGGCGAACAGAGGTCGATCGGGACGGGCGACGCCAACGCCACGCGCGTCTACAAGAACTGCACCAGCCATAGGGAAGAGAAACTTTCAAGTCAGGGCCGGTGGCACCGGTGTGCCGAGGGCAGCGACCAGGTTACTGCGCCGCCTGTTCCCGTAACCCCAACCAGTGGCGGCCAGTTCGGGAGTTGCGGAGCCGGGTGAGCTCAGGTGAACGAACCGGCAAGATCCACGACCACCGGCGCATGGTCCGACGGCAGTTTCCCCTTGCGGGCGTTGCGATCCACGATCGCCCACTGGACCCGTTCGAGTACCGGCGGCGTAGCCAAGACCAAATCGATGCGCATCCCTCGGTGCTGGTGAAAGTCGCCGGCTCGGTAGTCCCAGTATGTGTACAGACGATCATCCGAATAGAGCTGACGGAAGGCATCACTGAAGCCGGCATCGGCGAGATCGCGCAAGCGCAATCGCTCGGGCTCAGTCACATGCGTGGATTCGGTGAAGTGTTTGGGACTCCAGACGTCCCGGTCATCAGGGGCAATGTTGAAATCGCCCATGATCACTGATGGTCGCCCCGCCTCGGCCTCGGCTCGATGCTCACTACACAGACGATCGAGCCACACGAGCTTGGCTTGATAGTGGGGATCCCCGACGCTGCGACCGTTCGGAACGTAGACACTGGTGACCCGCAACCCAGCACACGTGGCCGACAGGACTCGTGCTTCACCCAGAATTCCCGCGGTGTACTCGTCCACGTCGCCGGCGGGAGTAGCGAAGCCCCGCTGCACACCGTCGAGGCCAACCCGGCTAAGGATGGCGACCCCGTTCCACTGGCCCTGGCCAAAGTGCACACTCTCGTAACCGAGACCGTGAAAAACCATGGACGGAAAAGCGTTGTCACCAAACTTCGTCTCCTGGAGGACAAGCACATCGCAGTCGGCATAGCCAAGCCACTCCTCGACCCGGGCCAGGCGGGCCTTGAGGGAGTTCACATTCCAGGTGGCGATTCGCACGGCTATCGAGACTACGGGTCGCCACCCGAGACCGAGTTCCGCTACTTCTTCGCCGCCGCCTTCTTAGCTGGGGCCTTCTTGGCTGGGGCCTTCGTCGCGGGGGCCTTCGTCGCGGGGGCCTTCGTCGCGGGGGCCTTCGAAGCCGAAACCCGCTTGACCGGAGCCGCCGGAGCTGGAGCCGCCGAAACCCGCTTGACCGGGGCCTTCGGAGCCGGAGCCTTCTTGACCTGAGCCTTCTTGGCCGGAGCCTTCTTGACCTGAGCCCGCTTAGCCGGAGCCGTCGCCGCCTGTGCCTCCTTGACCGAAGCCCGCTTAGCCGGAGCCGTCGGCGCCGGGACTTTGTTACCCGCAGCTGCCCTCGCCGCAGGAGCTTTCGTGGCCGCCGCGGCCCTCGCGGCAGGAGCCTTCTTCACAGTGGCCTTCTTCACGGGTGCTTTTTCGGCTGCCGCCTTCTTGACCGACGCCGATGCGGCGGGCGCCTTCTCGACTGCGGCCTTCTTGGCCACAGACTTCCGGGTGGACGACGTGAGAGCGGCAGAAGCAGCGGGACGAGAAGCCTCGCCAACTGATCCAGCCGCAGCGATTGATTCCTTCTGTGTCTTCGCCTTCGCGATCTTGGGAGTTTTCGGTGCGCTGTCGGCCTTCGACGCTTTTGCCACTTTGCCCTTCTTTGTTGGCTCGGGGGCAACCGGCGCGGTATCGACCCCACCGGCTCCGGGGGTTCCGATCAAGGCCAGTTCGATCCCCCGACGCATGGCGTCGAACGCCTTCACGATGAAGTGTTGGGTTTCGCCCCGTCGCACCACTTCTTTGGCGCTACGAGGCATCGGTTCAGCCAAACCGGACAGCGGCACGTAGCAACGAGCGCCGCCCGCGGTGACGTAGAACCCATGGGACGCATAGTCCTCCACCACGCCGTCAACGGCGGACCCGGGGAGGTGCGAGGCGATGAACGTCAGGAAGGTACCCGGCTCGTTCACCGCCCGTGGCGCAACCTCGACACCGCCTTCGGCCCGACCTCGTTGGCGACGTTTGCGACGATTGTTCCCGCCATCCGATTCGACCGGACCGCCGAATCGATCCGAATTCTCCCGACCCGCAGCAACCTGATCAATCGAATCCTCGTCGAAGGAGACGACCACGTCGCCTCGGTGATCTCGCTGGCCGCCGCCGTCGCGCCCGTCACGGTCGTCTCGCGAGCCACGCCGCTTCTTTCGTCGACGACGACCGTCGTCGGGCGCCCCCTCGAAACTGTCGACCTCGTCGGCCCGACCTTTGGTGAGAAATTGCGGCGGCGCCTTCGGCACCGGCATCGGCCGCATCGCCTCGGGAGAGCCAACGCGAACCGTTTGGCGCTTCGCCTCGCGCACCGCTTCGCGACTCTTTTGCCCCCGCACGGGCACCCGGGGAGTAAACACCCAACCAAGGCCGGGAATGGGCTTGCCACCAACGAGGCGGCCTTTTTCAAAGAGCCATTCGTAGGTTCCGTGGAACTCCTGGAACGAATCGTTGGAAAATACGGTGGCCCCGAGCTTGTCGGCGACCTTCAGAATGAACGCGTCGCCACGTCCGACGGTGCCGGCCGGTGGAGTGATGATTTCTCCGGCGAGGAACGCTTCTTCGAACACGGCCACATCGGCGGGGTCGATGCGGTTGGGGAAACTGGAGTCGACGATAACAATGACGTCGGCGTTGGGGTACTCCTCCAGAAAGGAGCGAACGGCTTCGTCGAGTTGGCTGAGGCTCGGGCGGGTGCGACCTTCGGTCGCCACGTTTGAGCCGTCGACCACGACTTTGTATGCAGTCATGGGGTGTGAGTTGTCCTGTCAGATGGGAGATCTAGTGCACCCCGGACCGACTGCGGCCACGGAGGATTCACCGAGATCGTTGAGCATGAAGTTCGTTCCAGCACTCGGGAGCCGACGAAAACCGTGGCGTCGAAGTGTTCGAACAAATGCAGTCAAGCATGGTCATCGGCAAAACCGACGCATACCTTGAACCGCTGAAGATAAGCCTACCTGGTGCAGCCGGAACAAAACATTGGGTCAGAATCGTCGAACGAGAGGCCCGTTCGAATCAGCTCAGGAGCCGCGCGAACCGAATCTTCGCCCGACGTACCTACCCCGCGGCCCTTGTGGTTGGCTTCGCCCTAACGCTGGGTTGCTGGCCGACCCCGAGCCTGGCCGACCCGACAACAGGAGCGGCGGCATCATCTCCGGGCATCGTTGCGCCGTCGCCGGTGGCGGTGCTTCCGGGGTGGAAGCTGCCCGTGCTCGGACCGGTTGGATCGCAGTGGCAGGAGGGTCGATCGGGTGACGGCGAACGCAGATCCTGGTGGAGCCGGACAGCGGCGAGCAAGGTCCGACGAAGAAAGAGGATGTCCAACGCCACCCTCGCCAAGACACGGCAGTTCGACATGGGCACCACCGCTTTGCGCCCGGCCTAATTGCTCGGCAGCGCCGACGCGTCGTCCGGCGTACGAAGCACTATGCGACGCGGGGCATCCGCATGCGGAGGTTTTCGATCATGTTCTCGAACTCGTCGTGGCGTTCCTCGGTCCATACGACAGCGCGTTGTAACGCGCCGAAAGCACCGATGACGGCATCGAGCTCACTCTGCCTCCGGGCCGGATCACGCTCCTGTCTTCGACGGCCCAACGCAAACAATTGTCCCGGGCTTGGCGGCGGCCTACTCATCCGGGTCAAGCCGCTCGCAGTGACCTCTACCGTCCCGTCCGAGTGCAGCACGATGTGCTCGTCGAGGCGGTGGATACGGTCATGGTGACGTCCGCACAACAGCACACAGTTGTCGAGCGAATGACCGCCACCGTTACGCCACTCCCGTAGGTATGCACATCGGCCCATGCCGCTGGACGATCACACTGCGGATACCGACAACGCCGATCACGGGCAATCACCGCCCGCCGAATTCCGTGCGGGATGCTTCGTGACGGACGACCGGCATCGAGAACCACCGACCCCGACACCAGGACCCGGGTGATCACGCAATCACACAACAACCGTTCCACCGTGCGCGCGTCAAGGGTCATCCCCGACTTGGTGACACCGGACAACACTGACCCGCTCAGCTGCGCCAGATCGGCAGCGTCCACGTGCACCGCCATATGCGGCCGTTGCCCATGCACCGTGACCGTCTGCTGATCATCCAACCAAAACCGTGACAACGATGCCAACGCATCAACACGGCGTTGCGGCAACGGACGTACATCCTCCGTGCCACCCCAATCTGCTTGAGCAATCGCCGTGAGCGCCTGATTCAACACGTCACCCTGCTCCGGTCATCGGCGTCTGCGTATGCCGTCGCTGCGTGTGCCCGCCGGTACCACTGCGACATAAACACCTGCAACTGATCGGCCGACAAGTGTCCCGCCGTTTCCACCAGAAACGCTTCGTGCTCATCAAAAAACGCAACCGTGGCTGACCACCACTTCGTGCAACGACGACAACCAACGCGCCTCGATCTGATTCATCAACCACGCACAGCAACGACCTCTTCGAGCCCAGACAAGCGACAACCATCGTCGTCGGCGAGCAGCAAGCGAAGGGTCTCGATCACGACACAATCATACCATACTTTAGCGAACGTGTATTCGTAACTAACCGAGCATACGCTCGCTTCAATTCAGGTGTCCCAGGAAAGACTTCGACGCTTACTCCGCCTCACGCACTGGAGCCCCGATCCACGCGAAACTCGAAGCCGTGCATCGATCGACCGAGACCCTCCCCATCAAGGCCGTGCTGTGGGACTTCGGGGGCGTCATACTCACCTCGCCGTTCGAAGCGTTTGCTCGCTACGAAACGAGCGCCGAGTTGCCCGTCGGCCTCATCCGCTCGCTCAACGCCACCAATCCGGACACGAACGCGTGGGCTAGGTTCGAACGTAACGAAGTGTCCATCGACGAGTTCGCCACGCTCTTCGAAGCGGAGGCGACTGCCCGGGGCCACACCATCGACGCCCGCCGCGTTACGGCCGCGCTTCACGGGGAAATTCGGCCTCGCATGGTCAATGCGGTGAGGCAGTGCAAAACCGCCGGATTCCTCGTGGCGTGTCTCACCAACAACGTCCGCCTGGACAGAGACAGCAGTAACGACAGTGGCAACGTCGGTTCCCGGAAAACGGCCCAACCAGAGCGGGCCGACGTGGCCGAGGCCATGGCCCTCTTTGATCACGTCACGCAGTCCAGCCTGGCCGGAATCCGCAAGCCCGAGCCGCGTTTCTACGAGCTCGCCTGCAAGGCGCTCGGCATCGCGCCAAACGAGGCCGTTTTCCTCGATGACCTCGGCATCAATCTGAAACCGGCGGCGGCGATGGGCATGCGCACGATCAAGGTGACCGATCCTGACAGAGCCCTCAACGAATTATCAGCGCACATAGGAATCGACTTCGCATGAGCGCGGTACCGAGCATTCGCCCCAGCGTGGACGAAGTCCGAAACCCGTGGACTACTCACTCGAACACCGTTCACTATGACAACCCGTGGATCAGTGTCCGTCACGACGACGTCACCGACCCGTCGGGACGGCCCGGCATCTACGGCGTGGTCTCCCCCAAGAACCTCGCCCTGGGCGTCCTGCCGGTGTTCGCCGACGGATCGATTCTCCTTGTCGGACAGTACCGCTATGCGCTTAATCGGTACTCGTGGGAGATGCCGGAAGGTGGCGGGGCGAAACATGTGGACCCCATGGTTTCGATCGCTCGAGAGCTCCGCGAAGAGACCGGCCATGAGGCGGCGTCATGGCTGGAGATCGCCGACATTACCCTGTCCAACAGTGTGACCGACGAACGAGCAATCTGCTGGGTGGCATGGGACCTCATGCCGTTGGCGGGTGGGGCAGACCCCGAATCAACGGAGGATCTCGCTCTGTGGCGCGTCCCTTTCGATCAACTGGTGGAACTCGTGTGGAGCGGTGAAATCTTCGACTCCATGACCGTGATCACGGTGGCAAAGCTTGAGGCGATGCGCCTACGGAATGAACTTCCATCCCAGCTCCGCCTGCTGCTTTCGTAGGCATTCTTACGGCTGCACTGGAGCGGGAGGCGGCGCACCCGAGTCTAGAGACCCGGCGCTCACCACGACCGTGCGGCCCGGACCGCGAACACCATCTCTACGCATACGGTCGGTAATACGTGAACGTAGTTCTCGGGCCACGTCCCACTGCTTGCGCGGAGCGGTCTTGGCGATGATACGGATTGACACGCCGTCGGTCCCCATGGACTGAACGCCCTGCACCTCGGGCGGTTCCAGCAAGACGCTGCTCCATGCCGCCTCGGCGTACATGGCCGCGGCTTCCTCGGCCAGCGCCGCCATCACCAATGGCGAGTCATTCTCGTACCCAATGGTCACGTCGACGACCGCTCTCGACCATTCCATCGACTGATTCCCCACCGCCCGAATCTCTCCGTTGGGAAGGAACCACACCGTTCCGTCCACGGATCGGAGCCGGGTAACGCGCAGGTTCACGTCTTCCACCGTGCCGCTCGACGCTCCAATAGTGACGACATCGCCCACGCTGTACTGATCCTCCAACAGAATGAACAGACCGCTGAGGTAGTCCTTGATCACCGTTTGCGCGCCGAAGGCGATGGCGATGCCGGCAATACCGGCGCCGGCAATGAGTGGACCGAGGTTCACGCCGAGCAGCCCAAGAATCGTTAACGCGGCGATCACCCACACGGCGACGCGCCAGAGGCTGGCGAGAGCGTCGGCCACTGTCCGGGTTCGCTGTTCGCTGCGAATATCTCGGGTCCGCTTGGGAGCGAACAGTCCCACTTTGACAAGGGACCGTCGAACCAAAGCTGCACCCAGACGGGCGACAATCGCCGCCCCCAGCATGATGCCAACGACTCGTAATGGACCGAGCACGACGACCTCCACCGTCCGTGCGCCGAATTCGGTCATACCGGCATTACGCAGCCACTGACCGAACGACCCAAGCCCATCGGTCACTCCCTTCGCTGCGCCTGACGACACGGCTGCAGTTGGGCCAACGATGGATGCGATCACCTCACCAGTCTGTCCGACACGTGACCTCGGCAACGTTCGGTTGCGTAGCCTCTTGCCTATGACGTGGTTATTGACCGGCGGGGCCGGATACATCGGGGCACATATCGTTCGTTCGCTACGCGAGATTGGGCGCGAGGTTGTGGTCGTGGACGATCTCACGGGCGGGTTCGCCGAGAACGTGCCAGACGGGGTGTTGCTCGTGCGGGCCAACGTCCTCGACACCGATGTGCTGGAACGGACGATGCGCGATCACCACGTGGTCGGAGTAGTTCACCTGGCGGCGAAAAAGGCGGTTGGCGATTCGGTGGCTCGACCACTTTGGTACTACGAACAAAACGTCACGGCGATGTGTCATCTCCTCGAAGCAATGGAGCGAGTCGGCGTGAAGCGATTAGTGTTTTCGTCGAGCGCGGCGACCTACGGCGATGTCCAGGTCGAGACGGTGACCGAAGAAACGCCGACCCAACCGACGAGTCCTTACGGCGAAACAAAGCTCATCGGAGAGTGGCTCATGAAGGATCAGAGCCGAGCTGTCGGCATGTCATATGTGAGCTTACGATACTTCAACGTGGCTGGATCTGGCCAGCCCGAGCTCGGCGATCGCGGTGTCAGCAACCTCATTCCGCTCACGTTCCGAGCGATTACCAGCGGCCGGTCCCCCGACGTCTACGGGGCGGATTGGCCAACGCGCGATGGCTCTTGCATCCGAGATTACGTTCACGTCGTTGACTTGGCCAGGGCCCATTCCGCGGCCGTCGAGGCCCTGGACCGCAATGCGGAAACCGGTGAGGTGCTGGGACGCACCTATAACATCGGCACCGGTTCCGGCACCACCGTTCTGGAAGTGGTGGAGATGGCCCGGTCCGTTAGCGGCATCGAGTTTGAGCCAAATATCGTCGGCCGTCGGCCGGGCGACCCGTGCCGCATCGTCGCCGATCCGGCCGCCGCGGAGCGCGACCTTGGCTGGAAAGCCAGCCATGATCTGCGCGACATGGTGGCCAGCGCCTGGGCGAGCTGGCAGCACCAGCAACGCTAACCCCGCCCGGGCGGCGACCGACTTCTAGAGACCGCTCAAAATTGCGCGTTTGAGCGCATCGAGCTCCTCGTCGTGGGCATGGTGGCCACCAACCGCCGGAGAACTCGACGCCGGTCGAGTCACACCGGCCAGGGTCCGACCCAGATCGTTGGTCAGCTCGAGAAGTCGAGGCTGCACGAATGTCCACGCACCCATGTTCGCTGATTCTTCCTGCAACCAAATGACCGACGACGCATTCGGGTACCGCTCAAGCACTGCGCGAATCTGTTCTGCCGGCCACGGATAAAGCTGTTCCACCCGCACGATGGCGATGTCAGAAGGGGTGCCAGCCAAG
>JAYVSS010000089.1:0-11522 GCA_043775075.1 Acidimicrobiia bacterium | reverse complement strand
GGATATCAGCGCCGCGAAATTTGTAAATAGATTGATCACTGTCTCCGACCACGGTGACGTTGCGATGCTTCGCTCCAAGCAACAGAACAAACTCGTTTTGGACGCGGTTGGTGTCCTGGTATTCGTCCACCAGCAGATGCTTGAACCGGCGTTGATAGTGCTCCAACACCTCGGGTTCGGTTTGCAGCAGTCGGACGGTTTGCACCAATAGATCGTCGAAGTCCATCGCGCTTGCCGCTAGCAACCGACGCTGGTATTCGGTGTAAATCTCGCCGATCTTGCGCTCGTAGATATTGGCCGCTCGCGCCCGGAATGTTTCAGCGTCGATGAGGTCGTTTTTTGCCGCGCTGATGGTGGCATGAACGGCCCGAGGGGCGAACTTCTTGGGATCGACGTTTTGATCTCGGAGGACGTATTGCACCAGGCGCACGGCGTCGGATTGGTCGTAAATGGTGAACGACGACCCGAAGCCCAGCCGGTGAGCATCGCGGCGAAGGATGCGCATACAGGCCGAGTGGAACGTGGAAACCCACATCTTTTCAGCCACGGGACCGATGAGGGCGGCGACCCGGTGTTTCATTTCGCCCGCCGCTTTGTTGGTGAAGGTGATGGCCAGAATCTCAAACGGCGAAATTCCTTGCTCGCCAATGAGCCAGGCGATCCGACTTGTGAGGACCTTCGTTTTGCCCGAACCGGCCCCGGCGACGACGAGCAGAGGTCCACCCGGATGAACGACAGCATCTCGTTGGTTGGGATTGAGCCCGGCCAGCAACTCGTCCACATCGATACGCCGACGCTTGCGGTCCTCGGCCTCTTCGCCCATGACTCGCTGGGCGAGCCGTTCGGCCCGAGCGAGCAGGGTTTCCACCGGGGGGGTGGCGTCGATGGGGACCACTCCTCGATCATCGCCATCGGTCAGGGGCGGTCGGTCGGCAACGAGGCCTTCAGGTTTGTTGGCGACGCGTTTTTCTGCAGACAAGGGTGTGCCTGCAGCCGCTTGTGCGGCGGTGGCAAACAGCGAACGGAACTCCGACATGGCCCGTCCAACCTACTGGGCACGGTGTGACAATCCCGATGCGATGCCGCGGCCCGGCGGGGGGAGGAGCTACCGCCGGCGCCGGCGTCGGCGGAGTGCGGACAGCAGGGCGAACACCGGAAGGGTCAAGGACGCCAGCAGGGCCACCTCGGTAAGCTTGCTGCTGGCCTCCGATGCACTGGCGTTCGCCGGTGTGCGCACAGGGCTGGCCGAAACGGGCGCAGCGGGGGACGGCGAAGCGGTGGAGATGGTTGGTTTGTCCCGAGACGCAGGCGAGTCATCAGTCCCCTGGCTGGTTTCGGGCACGCTGGTGTCCTCGGCGATCGAATCGCCGGTGACCACGGCGGTGTCGTCGGGCACCAAGCCGGTTTGGGAAAACTCCGGCGGAGCGTCGAACGCCGCGCCTCCCCCGACAACCTGGGAATCGCCGGTGGACGCGATGCGGCCCAGGGCGAGGACTTCAACCGCCTCGCCGGCCGGTTCAGACCCCGAGTCCGTGGCCGAGGGACTCGTCGCCTGCGTCAGCGTAAACAACGTCGACCGCAGTCCGAGGGCGGCGTCGAACCGGGGACCGGGGATCGTCAACGGCGAACCGCTGCCGGTCACGGTGACCTCCATGGCCCGCCCCGATGGCCCGACCTTGGTAACCGCCACCCCGGACGGACGCCCGCGATACCCCACTCGACGACCGAGTTCGTCAAGGGTGACGGTGACCACCCACGACTTCAAGTCCCCGGTCGGGTAGGTCCCCGGCTGCAGATACGAGATGTTCGATTTCCCCCCGAAAGCCTCCTCGGGCGAGGCGATAGTGCCCCCGCCGCTAGCCGAATAGAAGGTGATGGCGAGCTTGCCCCGGTCGTAGGTGACGACCTTGCCCCTGGTCGCGGCCACCGCCTTGTCCATCGCCGAGTACTCCGCTCGGACGCCGAAGTACACCTGGCATCGTTGCGTCGGGCAGACCTCGCCGGCTGCCGCCATCGTGCGAAACGCATACGTACGGGCGGCAATGGCCTGCGCTTCGAGGGCTGCCGCGGGCCAGCGCCCATCGGTGATCTCGCCCATGCCCCGCAAATACTGCTCAACGTCGAGTTCATTGACCACACGCACGCCTCCGCCGGTGCGCAGTTCGAACCGACCCCGGTAGGCCCGACCTCCGTAGACGGTCGTGGTGCCGTCAGTCGGCTCAATGAGCACCGGCGATCCGCGGACGATGTTGGTGGGAACGCCGTTGGTGGAAATGGTGTTGGCGAGATCCGTCGTGGTCGGCCCCGTCGCCGTCGACGAAGGTTCGATCGGCGCCGTTCCCGTATCTGCGTCCGACAGCGGGGTGGGTGTCGGCGGCGGCGGAACCGCAGTGTTGGCCGCCGTTGACCCTGGGGCCGAACTTTCCGCACCGGTATTGGGTGGCGGGGCGAACGCCATCGGCACCGGCTCGGACGAGACCGGAGGGTCGACGGGGGTGGGGGCGGCGGGGGCGTTCTGGGTCCGAAAGGCAATGAGCGAAAGGGCGATGGCCGGCGCCACGGGGGCGTCGTTCTTCGGCGCGGCGATGGTGGCAACGACCGTCCCCCCATCCACGTGAGCGGTCACCGACGCCCCGGCGGGCACGGCCTGCCCGCCAACGGTCCCTCCACCGGGCAGATCCAGCCGTACTGATGAGGAGCCTCCGAGCGGGACCCTGACGTTGCCTCTGTGTCGGCCGAGCGTCGTCCCGGGAAAGAACAACCGGAGGATCTCCGTCGCGCTACGTCCCTGACGGCCCATCCAATACGCGCCGTCTTGGGCCATACCAACGCCGTGGCCAAAGCCTCGGCCGTGGATGATCACCCACGGCCCGCCCGGCTCTGCCGACGCCCGCCCAATCGCCACGGTGGGCGCCACGGCACTGACAACGACGAAACCAACAGCAACGGCAAACGGCCTGATCCCCCATCTCCGACCCACAAGCTCAGTTTCGCACTCCTCGCCATCCAGTGCCGTCCTAGAGTTGGGGGACATGACCGAGCCATTGTCACCGTCCGTGGGCTGGGGCGTTCTCCACCTGTTCTGGAAGGTCAGTCCTTCCACCGATGCCGCGGCGGCGACCGCAGCCGTCCTCTCGTCGATCGCCGACGATCACCGGGTGATCACCTTTGCGGCGCTCGGGCACAAAGCCGACGTTGGCACGATGGCCATCGGCCCAGACCTGTGGCGGCTGCGGCGGCTGCAAACCGAACTCACCAATGCCGGACTCGTACTCGTCGATTCCTACGTGTCGATGACCGAGACGTCGGAGTACGCCAAGGGCATGCCGGAAGCGGCGACCAAGGCCCGCCTCTACCCAGGCGTCCTCCCCCCCGTCGGAATGCGGTCGATTTGCTTTTATCCAATGTCCAAGCGCCGCGGCGTCGGCGCGACAGATGCGAACTGGTTCACCCTGCCGTATGAGGACCGCAGCCGATTGATGCACGAGCACGGAGCGTCCGGGCGCAAATTCGCCGGGCGCATCACTCAACTCGTGACGGGGTCCACCGGCGTCGACGATTTCGAATGGGGAGTGACCCTGTTCGCCCACGATCCGGCCGACCTCAAGGAGGTCGTGTATACGATGCGGTTCGACGAGGCGTCAGCCCAATACGGTGAGTTCGGGACGTTTGTCACCGGGATGATCGACGGACCGGGCGTGGTGTTCAGCGAACTCACCCGCTGACCTGACTTCACCATCTCGCTACTTCGTTGTGGCGTCCCCTTCCCACTGTCCATCGCGGGCAATCAGCGTTTGTGCATCCTGTTCGTAGCCGTTCCCGTACGTGAGCTTGCCGTTGATTCCCTCGAAACGGGCAAGGGCGGGGAGCGACGTAGAGGTCAGCAAACGGGTCCGCATTTCGGCCGCGCTTTCGCGACTGGCCGTTCGGCCGAGCAGCGCCGCAAGTAGCACGCCGCCGTCGTACCCCACGGTCGTGGCCCAGGACGGGATCAGTAACGCCGCTGCGGCGTCTTCGCGAAATGCCTTGGCCACCGCGGAAGGAGCGAACCACAGTCCGCGCGACACACAGCGCGTTCCCGTCGGGAGCGCGAACGGGCGGGTTCCGCAGCCCGCCGCGTCGATCGGCACGATGAACGACGGAGGTGCATCGACGGGAGTAGGTCGTATGCGCGCATATTCGGCGACGAGCGTTTGTCCAGACCCGAATAACACCACTGGTGCATTGCCTACCAACGAGAGATCATCAGGCACGGCAGTGGCGATGGTGGCAAATGGTGGAGAGCGTCGATCCGGACCGGACAACTTTTCGACGAGTTGGTCTCGTGCCGCAGCAGCTCCCAACGTGGACGTTCCGGCGGTGGCCCACAACGTTACGGCGGTCGGGTTGGCGGCGACGATGGCGAGTGCGGCGGCGTTCACCAACGAATCCGGGTTCGGTCCGATGCGGATTGCGTCCGCTGGTTCGCTTCCTGTCCGCCACGAAAACGTAAAGAGCGGCACCTCCCGGCGACGGGCGATGGGAGCGAGGACCCCCTCGGTGCTCTCCGTCAGACCGCCGAACAACGCAATGACGCTGTCGTTTCGAATGGCGCGGTCAACCGCCTTCGCCAGACCCTTGGCGGATTCGTCAAGGACTCGAACGTTCATCGTCGTGTCGGCGGCCAAACGCCCGTCTTCGACGCCATGACGCAGAGCTAGTTCGATACCCTCACGCGCCTCGGTACCGACGCCTTCGTTCGAGCCGCTGGTCGGGACGACGAGCACGATGGTGGCGGTTTGACTCGGAGCGACGGTCGTCGAGGCCGTCGGGGCAACGGTGGAGTTGGCCGTGCTGGGGGACGGTGCGGTGGTGGTCGTCCCCGACCCGTTGGTGCACGCAGCGAGAACCGACAGGATCAGGACAGCCGATCCGAGCGCACGGGCCGAAGGGCGCGCTACCAACCCCACGTTCCCGACGCGCCTTTGTTGTTGCCTGCTTTCATGATCTACCAACCCCACGTTCCCGACGCGCCTTTAAACGGCCCCACCACTCGATGCGTAATCCACCCACCGTAGAACCCGCCGTCCTGGGCAACGACAATCTCACCGTTGACTCGGCACTCGTCCATCCGGCCCGGGTACAGGGCCAGATGGTCGACGAGCGCCTCGTACCCCTTCGTCGGATTTGGGTATGTCCACGCGCAGTCGCGTTCGACGAACCCACCGGCGCTGAAGGTGAAATATGACGCCAGGCCCTTCCATTCACAAAACGTCGGACGGGTCCCACTGGGGCGAATGTGTTCTGTGGCGAAGTCGGCGATGGGGAGGTAGTACGACGGCGGATG
The DNA here is from genome assembly GCA_043775075.1 of Acidimicrobiia bacterium. Classification (GTDB taxonomy): domain Bacteria; phylum Actinomycetota; class Acidimicrobiia; order Acidimicrobiales; family JANYDT01; genus JANLQX01. Next base: position 6,196 of record JAYVSS010000089.1, on the reverse strand, counting down.
GCTCGTCTCAAGAACTCGGAGGGCGCGGGTCGTCGAGGCGATCACCAACCCACCAAAGATCACCTCGACGAACTCGTCGGTCGTTTCCACACGCGGTGGGCGTGGATAGTCCCACGCCGATTCCTGGCCGGGTCCGGGGAGTACTCGTGACGGTCGTTGCATCACCTCCGAGCATGCCAGCCTTCGCCGAAACTTGCGGCCGCCAGGCGTTCGTCGCCTTCTGTGCCAAGGTCACACCATGGACGATTCCACGCCCGATCCCATCCCCGATGACGTGTTCGCCGCCGCCGGGTTGGCCTTGGGCGAAGCGATCCTGGTGGCTCTCCCGCAATGGGCGGAGCGCATCGTGGTCGAACGCACGAGCGTCCTTGAAGGGGGCGCGGGCAGGGCGGCGGGTGAACGCATCGCCGAGGCGCTCGCTGCGCCCCTGGCCAGCCTGTTGTCCGCTGACGTGGACGAACAGCGAGGTACGCCGCTCACCCTGCTGCGCTCGGCCCATCGTCCGCTGACGGATCTGCTCGCTTCGCGGGGCGTTCCTTACGCAGCGCGCGACGACGCTGACAGGGCGGCGAACCCCGGCGATGTCTTCGCCGTCGCGCCGAGGTCGTTCGGCGATCTGGGCGAGGCCGTGCACGATGCCGGCCTCCGATGGGGCGTGGCCAAAGCGTTTGCCCACCGCGCCCGCCATCGCCAATCACCCATCGGATCCCCCGGGCCGCCCGGGTCGCCCGAGTCGCCCGAGTCGCCCGAGTCGCCCGAGGTTGAGGGTCTGCCTAAAGGACCCGCCACAAGATAACTGGCGCCGAAGTTTCGTCATCGGCTCCTACAGCGTGCCCTGACGTCGCGCCAACGATCTCGTGGCGGGCCCTAACCGAGGAATCTCTGCTTGCATGGTCCTATGACGACGGCTCCGGTTCCTGGCCCCATTGCCCTGGTCGGAAGTGGCGAGTTCCTGCCGCAGATGGAAGCCGTTGATCGGTTCCTCCTTGATGGACGACCGCCGCGGGCGGCGTTTCTGCCGACCGCCGCGGGTGAGGAAGGTCAACGATCGATCCGGCGGTGGCTCGATTTGGGAACAGCGCATTACCAACTGCTCGGCGTCGAGCCGATACCCGTTCCGGTAGTCACGCCGGCCGACGCCAATGATCCGGCGATGGCTGCGCTCATCTCTGGCGCCGGCCTTGTGTATCTGTCGGGCGGGAACCCGGGCTACCTCGCCAACACCCTGCGCGGATCGCTGGTGTGGGATGCGATCGTTGCCCATTGGCGCCTCGGTGGCGCGGTGGCTGGGTGTTCAGCCGGTGCGGGCGCGCTCAGCACCCAAGCACCCGATGTGCGCTCCGGTATTCGTTCCACCGCCGGCCTCGGCCTCGTCCCCAATCTTGCGGTCATTCCGCATTTCGACAGGATGGCCGGTTGGGATCCGTCGTTTGCCGCCCGCATGCGCGAAGTCAGCGCCGAAGGCATCGAGATCGTGGGCATCGACGAAGACACGGCGCTGGTCGGTGGTTTACAGGAATGGACCGTCATGGGCCGCCAGTCAGTGCACGTACTTTCGGATCCCATGCAGGTCTTTCGCGTCAACGAACGTTTGACCTTCGGCTAAAAAGTTGGCGGGTCCCAGGCGCCCGCTAGCGTGTGGTCGATGGCCGTGCGCACTGATTGCCGCCACTATTCATCTCGTACTACACCTTCGGGCACGATCGAGAAATGTCGTCTCGACATGGCCCAGGTGATCCCGTTTGATTGCCCGGACAACTGCATCTTCTTCGAGCCACGCGCCATCAGCGGTGTCGGTTGGGCCGTCGAAGATGGCGACCAGGAAGAGGAAGGACGATGAGCGATGCCCCGGTAACCCGAGCCGAGCTCATCCGCTGGAGCGAAGCGCTTGCTGGCATCGCCCGCACCGGTCTCGGCTTCTCTCAGGTGCAGTACGAGCGTGAGCGGTACGAAGAAATTCTTCACGTGGCGTCGGACATGCGTGTCGCCGCTGGCCACGCGCTGGTCCCGGAGGAGCTTCGGGGCGAATGGATGCGCACCGTCGGTTCCGGCGTGCCCGGCTACGTGACTCCCAAGATCGCCGTGGGTGCGGTCGTCACCAATGACGAAGGCGAACTCTTGCTCTTGCAGCGAGCCGATTCCGGCCATTGGCTGTACCCGACGGGCTGGGCCGATATCGGCTACTCCCCGGCCGAGGTTGCGGTGAAGGAAGTACGGGAGGAAACCGGCATTGAATGCGTGCCTGTTTCGGTGCTTTCCATCGTCGATTCGATGCGCCACGGGTTCACCTCCGTGCCGCTCTATTCGATCGTGTTCTTCTGCCGAGCCACTGGGGGATCGCTGCAAGCCCATCCATTGGAGGCAACTGACCTCGGATGGTTCACTGAGGACTCGTTACCCTCGCCGTTGATCGGTGCTGATCGCTGGGTGGCCGAGGCCTTTGCCACCATTCGCGGCGATCATCGTCCTACGGTGTTCGACGCACCTCGCGACCCGGTGTGGAACAACGGATGAGGGCCCTCCTCTCGGTCTATGACAAGAGCGGCATAGTCGAGTTCGCCCAATCACTACGCGCGCTTGGCTTCTCGCTGGTCTCTAGCGGGGGGACCGCCTCGGCCCTTGCGGCGGCCGGGATCGAACACCAAAGCGTGGAAGACGTCACTGGCTTTCCCGAGATGCTCGATGGCCGCGTGAAGACATTGCATCCGGCCATTCACGGCGGCATCCTCGCCCGTCGTGACGTGCCCGAACACCTCGCGGCGATTGCTGCCCACGCCATCGAGCCCATCGATCTGGTCGTATGCAATCTCTATCCGTTCGCTTCTGACCCGTCCATCGAACTGATCGATATCGGTGGTCCGTCGATGTTGCGCTCGGCGGCGAAAAACCACGATGCGGTCGGCGTGGTGGTTGATCCCACGGACTATGAGCGGATCCTCAATGAGCTTCGATTGAATGCCAGCGCGCTTACCGCCGAGACCCGGGTGACGTTGGCCCGCAAGGCATTCGCCCACACATCGGCATATGACGCAGCGATTGTCCGTTGGCTTGATACGCGTACTGATGATTCATCGACTGACGGATTTCCGCCGACGATGGGTCTGTCCCTCGAACATGCCCAGTCCCTTCGCTACGGAGAGAATCCCCACCAGCGCGGTGCCCGGTACCGTTTCACCGGCGCCACCAGTTGGTGGGACAAAGCTGTGCAACACGGCGGCAAGGAACTCAGCTACCTCAACGTGTACGACGCCGATGCCGCCTGGCGATTGGTGCACGACCTCGGGATGGCGGGGGCCGATCCGGGCGGCGGGTCCTCGGCTGGCGGCGCGCCGGCGGTGGTGGTCATGAAGCACGCCAACCCGTGCGGTGCCGCCACCGCCGACGACATCACGGGGGCCTACGGACTGGCCCACCTCGGAGATCCGGTTTCTGCGTTCGGGGGGATTGTGGCGATCAATCGTCGAGTCCCATTCGCCTTGGCTGAGCAGTTAGCACCGATCTTTTCGGAGGTGGTGATTGCCCCCGGGTACGACGATGATGCCCTCGCCCTTCTGTTGACGAGGAAAAACCTACGCGTACTTACTGGAGTGGCGCCAACGCTGCCGGACTTCACGTTTCGGTCGATTGACGGAGGTCTTCTGGTGCAGGGTTCCGATGACATGACCGACGATCTCGCCCGACAAAGCGAATGGACCGTTGTCACTGATCGCGCGCCTTCCCCCCAGGAATGGCAGGACCTCCGGGCCGCCTGGACGATATGTGCACATGTTTCCTCGAACGCAATCGTGATCGGAGTCAATGGCGCCGCAGTGGGTATCGGGGCCGGGCAGCAGAGCCGGGTCGACGCTGCTCAGATCGCGGTGCGTAAGGCGGGCGAACGAGCCGCCGGTGGAGTGTGCGCAAGCGATGCGTTCTTCCCGTTTCGCGATGGGCTCGATCTGGTCGCCGAGGCAGGCGTGAAGGCCGTCATCGCACCCGGCGGTTCCGTGCGTGACGACGAAGTCATCGCCGCCGCCAACGAACACGGCATGGCCATGGTCTTCACCGGTCGACGTCACTTCCGACACTGAGAGTCGGCGATGACAACGTGGTGAGCTGGTTGAACGCAGCGACCGAATCCGCAGGGTCGCAGCCGCCGACATACGCTGGGGCGATATGACCAAATCTCCTGTACACGTGACCGTAACCGGCGCCGCCGGCCAAATCGGCTACTCCCTTCTCTTCCGCATTGCGTCGGGCGCACTGCTCGGCGCCGATCAACCGGTTGTGCTTCGTCTGCTCGAAGTCGAGCCGGCAATGAAAGCGTTGAACGGCGTCTGTATGGAACTGGACGATTGTGCCTTTCCTTTGCTGGCCGGGATGGAACCGACCAGTGATCTCAATCATGCGTTCAGCGGAACCAGTTGGGCCATGCTCGTCGGTGCCATGCCGCGTAAAGCGGGGATGGAGCGAGGCGACCTCCTCAGCGCCAACGGCGGGATCTTTAAGCCCCAGGGTCAGGCCATTGCCGCTCACGCGGCCGCCGACATTCGTGTCATCGTGGTCGGCAACCCGTGCAACACGAACTGTCTTATTGCTCGATCCAACGCCGCAGAGGTGCCCGCCGATCGCTGGTTCGCCATGACCCGTTTGGACCAGAATCGGGCCAAGGCCCAGTTGGCGTCGAAGGCGGGCGTTCCGGTGGCCGAGGTGAAGCACATGACCATATGGGGGAACCACTCGGCCACTCAATACCCCGATGCTCGCAACGCCACCATCAGCGGCCAGCCAGCATTCGACGTGATCAGCGATCACGCCTGGCTCGACGGCGACTTCATCTCCACCGTGCAGAAGCGCGGTGCAGCGATTATTGAAGCGCGTGGCCTGTCGTCGGCGGCGTCGGCGGCGAACGCGGCCATCGATTCCGTCACCAGCATTTGGAATCCGACGCCGGCCGGTGAGGTGGCATCACTCGCCGTTGTTAGTCGTGGCGAATACGGCATCCCGGAGGGTCTGCAGTTCGGTTTCCCGGTTGTCAGCGATGGTTCGTCGTGGACGGTAAAGGAGGGACTACCGATCGACGATTTCGCCAAGTCCAAGATCGCCATCACCACCAACGAGCTGCAGGAAGAACTGGCCGAGGTTCGTAACCTTGGTCTTGTGAACTGACGGTGGAGTTGACGGGCGAGGAAGGCCCCGAGCTCGTCTCTGCGACGCCCGCTTCTTCGTCTGTTCTGCCTCGACTCACTGCCCGGACCGCGTCGCTCGACGTGGCCCGGGCAGTTGCGCTTGCGGGCGTCTTCGTGCAGAACTACGCCGTCGCCTTCAATATCGGAGCGTTGCCGGACAACGCGTGGCCCGATGCGTTTCGGGGCTGGTTGGCCCGGCTCGTCGATTACACCCAGGGCCCGCTCACCACTCGTTTCGCGGCCTCGCTGGTGATGATCTTTGGCATCGGTCTCACGATGCTGTCGAGGCGTGAGGGTTTCACGCCATGGATTCCGGTGCGGCGCGGCCTCGTTCTGTTTGTGGCCGGGATGTGGTTCAACACGGTTTGGCCGGGCACGATCCTGCCGTTCTACGGGGTGTATCTGATTTTGCTTGGCCCATTTGCTCGGGTTCGTCGGTCTTGGAGCCTTCTCGTAGGTGCACTGACCATCACTGCACTTACCTTAATGTCACGCGTGCTTATCTTCTTCGCGCTGGAGAAAGATCGTGGACGCCTCGCCACCGACCTGTCATGGCTGGCGATGCGCAGCCGCGATGGTGACCGTCTTGGATTGTCGAATCCCCGAGCGCTTGCCGGATCGATGTTGTACTGGGGCGCTCATCCGTTGCTGCCGTGGTTGGCGTTCGTGCTCGTTGGTATGTGGGTAGGACGAACGAAATGGCAAACACCGCAGGTTCAGCTCCGCTTGATCGTTGTTGGCGTGCTCTTCGTTGCGGTCGGATACGGGAGTGCGTCGGTCATGACTCGGGTCGGTTCGTCGCGATGGCACTGGGCATGGTCCACCACGCTGTCGTCACCGTACCGGGTGAATCCGATCAAATACGACGCCCCTTTGTACGTCTTGACCACCATTGGGTCATCCCTTGCGGGGATCGGCCTGGTGCTGTGGCTGGCCACGAGATTTGCCAATGCCCATGTCGTTTCCCCGATCGCTCGGGCCGGAACAGTGACGCTGTCGATCTACGTGGCGCACGGCGTCATTCCCGC
>JAYVSS010000088.1:0-10202 GCA_043775075.1 Acidimicrobiia bacterium | reverse complement strand
AACTCAACGAGGGCCGCGAGATAAGCCTCGTGCCGGGACTACATCGTATGCGCACAGAGGTTCTCGATCGGCTCGACATTGACACGATCGTCGTGTTGGACACGCATTGGTTCACCACGGTGGAGTTCATCGTCGCATCGCACGAACGGCGCACCGGGTTGTTCACGTCCGACGAGTTGCCGCGTGGCATGTCGCAGGTCCCGTACGACGTTCCCGGGGACCCGTCCCTGGCGCACGCCCTGGCCGCCCTCGCCAAACCGCGCAACGACATGTGGATCACCGCCATAAACGACCCCTATCTCCCGATTCACTATCCAACGGTGAACCTACTGGGGTTCTTACAACGCAACGAACGTTGGATGTCGATCAGCAATTGCCAGACTGCTGATTCCATTGACTATCTCTTGGTGGGTCAGCTTCTGGCCGACGCCGTTGCGGCATCGGATCGTCGAGTGATGCTGTTGGCCTCCGGGGCCATGTCACACACGTTTCATCCACTGCGCACGATTCGATCGCACGAATCGTCGGACCCGTCGCACATCTTTTCTGCCGAGGCGAGAGAGTTTGACGCGCAGATCCTCCGGTGGTGGGCCGACGGCGACCACGGCAAAGTGCTCGCCGCGTACCCGCAGTATCGGGCCGTCAAACCCGAAGGCCGGTTCGGTCACTACCTCACGATGCTCGGTGCCATCGGCGGTGCGGATTGCCGGGCTGTCGGGGTGCCGTTCTCGGACTACGAAAACTCCGTGGGCACGGCGCAGATCCACGTCAACTTCGAACGCCCAGTCGGCGGCTGGACCCACTAAGGGCCGACGCAAGATTGCTCGCGGGACGTAAGAACAAGCTCGCTGGACCGATGCCGCAACCTCGGCGCGAGTCACCTCGTGGCGGGTCCTAAGGCGCCCGATAGTAAGCGCGCTAGCTAAGTTCGGCTCGTGTTGACAAGCCAGAGGAACGACGGCTCGGGGTGGGCGGCCGCCAGTTCGGGATGCCACTGCACGGCGAGCAGGCGATGGCCTGGAAGTTCGATGGCCTCGACGGTCCCGTCGCTGGCCCAGCCGGTTGCCACCAGCCCATCGCCGAGGCGATCAACGGCTTGATGGTGGAGGCTGTTCACCGCGCAGGCGGCGCCGTAGCGGGTGGCGGCGAGCGACCCGGCGGTGAACGTGGCGTCGTGGGCCAGGGTGGAGACGTCGATTTCCCAGTTGGCATGGGAATCGGCCGGTGCGTCCGCACTTCCCGGTTCGAGGTGTTGGATCAACGTGCCGTTGAGGGCCACGTTGAGAATCTGCAATCCACGACAGATCGCCAGGACGGGGAGATCTCGCGCAATGGCCCCGAGCACCAGACCAACCTCGACGAGGTCGCGCTCGGGGTCCACGCCGTACACGGCCGGATGCGGTTCGGCGCCGTACCGAAGTGGATCCACGTCGGAACCGCCGGTCATAACCAACCCGTCGAGACGATCGAGGGCGAGAATCGCTGCGTCCGACGACGGCAACAGCACGGGCAATCCACCCGCCGCCTCCACCGCGTCGGCATACGCGCCGATGTGGATATCGACCCCGAGATTTGCGAAATTCGCCGGCATGCCACTGATCGTCGACCCCGACCATCGTCGGCCACTAATACCAATGAGCGGACGCTCGGTGGAACCATGCGCCGACCTATGAATTGATCCATCCGCTGGCGATCGTTTGGTCACAAACAAAGTCTACCGACGGCGTTCCCCATTCCGGTAGCAGGCCGCTAGCGTGCGAGACGATGCCGAAGCAACGCGCTGTCCCTGCTCCAAAACGTGACGCCGTTCTCGAGCGCGAGGCTCAGGTTGCCGCCCGGGTGGGCGAGGTCCACGACGTTGACTTCACCGCCATGAGCGCAGTGTCGAACATCTACCGAGTGGCCGGCGCCGTGCGCAATCACATGGAGCGAGACGTGCTGAGCCCCGACGGCCTGTCATGGACGGGGTTCACCGCCCTCTTCGTACTGTGGGTCTGGGGACCGCAGGAAGCGCGTCATCTGGCCGAGGAATGCGGCGTCACCAAAGGGACGCTGACCGGAATCGTTTCCACCCTGGAGGGCAAGGGATTACTCACCCGGTCGAGCCATCCAGACGACGGTCGGCTGGTGCTCGTTGGATTGACCGATCGCGGCCGGTCGATGATCAAGCGCCTGTTCCCGATGTTCAACAAACACGAGGCAGTGGTAGTAAGTACACTGACGGAAAAGGAACAAGCGCAGCTCGCCCGTCTTCTCCGCAAGGTCCTTCGAAACGTAGAGGAGCTCTAACGATGCGTCTTGACCATGTGAACATCAGCTGTACCGATCTGCTCGCCACGAAGACCTTTCTTGAGGCCACGCTGGGGTTGCGAGATGGGTGGCGTCCACCGTTTGGCGTCCCCGGCCATTGGCTGGTGGACGGCGACGGCCGCCCGGTCGTGCACCTCATCCCCGCCCGTCGGACGATTGAGGGCGTGAACGCGGTTGATCACGTGGCGTTTCATTTCGACGACCTCGCTCTCCAGCTTGATCACCTCCGCTCGCTTGGATACGAGCCAAAGGTCCGAGAAGTCCCTGAGACGGCAAACCATCAGTGCTTCGTAAGTGGTCCCGACGACATCGTCATCGAGTTCCTCGGCCCCCTCAAGAACTAAGCGCGCGAACTACCCGCACACAGATGTCGGGCACCTCGTTCGAGTCATCGGTGAACATCGACGGCTTGAAGCAGATCGAGCGATAGCCCGCCGCCACCTTCGAAGAAATTGCGGCCAGCGCGAGGTCGAGGTCGGCCACGTCGTCGGGACCGACGAACGTGCCGCGAATTCCGCCCACCAGTTCAAGTTCGTCCAGAGACCGACCGGCGAATGAGAGCGCCTCGGCCAGTCGCGCCAGTTCTTCGGCGGTGGGAGTGCCGAACGGATGAAAGCCGGAGCCGTACCGCACGATCCGCTGCACCAGGGCGTCGTGCAATCGTTCGCCGCCAAACCACATCGACGGCGCCACCCCCCGGCGTGGCTCGCACCACACCTTGTCGTAGGAGAAGTGATGGCCGTGAAACGATGTTGGTTCGTCAGGTGGCGCCGTCCACGCGGCGTCCATGGCGGCAAGCTGTTCGTCGAGAATCGCCCCTCGTTCGGCGAAGGCCACCCCGAGCGCCGCGTATTCGCTGACCGACCAGCTGACGGTGGGCTGAACCACGAGGCGACCTTCGGCCAAGAGATCAAGGGTGCCAAGTTGTTTGGCCAGCGCCAGCGGGTGACGGAGGGGAGTGATGATGGCGGCGAGGGCCACGCGAAGGGTGGACGTGGCGCCGGTGATGGCCGATGCGAGCACCACCGAGTCCGGCCACGGTGTGCTGGGGTCCTGATTTCCCGGTGCGGCGTAGTCGCGCGGGTTCGCCATCGGTCCGGTAGCGGCCGAATCGGCGCCAAGAACGATGTGCTCAGACAGCATCACCGTGTGCACGCCGCAGTCTTCAGCCGTGCGGGCCAGTTCCACCAGGCGGCGCAGATCGCCGGGAGGAGTGAGCGTCCAATTCTCGCTCAGAACCATGACCGCTCGTGGTGGTGACGCGATTGGGAGGACAGCCACATTCGTACGGTACCAAACGACCGTCGTTGCCGGACCAAGTGACAGCGGGCACAGAATGTTGTACGGTACCGAACGATCTCGGGATGCCCGAGCGAGCCAGGGGGAACCATGGAAGGTATCGACGCACCATCGCTATCCGGGGCGAAACTGTCGACCATCGACTGCATCGCCCAGTCACTCGCAGTAGGACCGATCTTCTCGGCCGCCGCCATTGGTGGGGCACTCGCTGGTCTGTCCGGAGGCGTCGGGCCCTTCGTCGTGCTGCTCACCACCATTGGCATCCTCGCCATCGGCTACGTGGTGTCCGAACTGGCGAAGCGATACTCCGGGAGCGGTGCCGTCTACGAACTCATTGCCCACACTGCTGGAAAGCCGGCTGGCGTGTACGGTGCGGCCAGTTACTACCTCGCCCTGCTGAGCCTGGGCACCGCGCTACCGGTTATCGGCGGCATCACCGCCCACGATTTCTTCAACAACCACATGAGTCTGGACTTGCCGTGGTGGGTATGGGGTCTGGTGATCTTGGCGATCATTGTGGCGATCAATCTCGTGGGCGTGCAGCTGTCGGTCAGGGCTCAGCTCGGCATCATCGGGCTGTCGGCCATCCCCTTCACGATCCTGTGCGTGGTGATCATCGCCAAGGGCGGTAGTTCCGGGAACACCTTCAGTGTGTTCAATCCGAGCAAGGTGGCCGCCGGCGGCTCGGTCTTCAAAGGACTGTTGTTTGCCATCTTGATGTTCGTCGGGTTCGAGATGGCGGCCGCTCTCGGCGAGGAGACGGAGAACCCGAAGAAGTCGATCCCCGTAGCCGTGCTCTCCACCATCGTGATTGTCATGGGCTTTTACTTGATCACCCAATACGCCGGGACTATCGGAAGCGGCGGGCCGGACAAGCTCCCGTTCGACTTTCCGGCTCTCGCTACCCACTATATGAATTCGAAGTTCAGTGTGCTTATTGAACTGGCGATCCTGTTGGACATCATCGGAATCGGCATTGGTATGTGTGCTGCCGTTTCCCGCGGATTCTTCACGCTCTCGCGAGACGGTCTGCTCCCCAAAGCCCTGAGCAAGGTCAATCCGAAGAACAATCCGGCTGCAGCCACCGCGGTGTTTGCTGTCGTTGGGCTCATCGTCGTCTTCGTCTCGCTGGCCAAATACGGCACCTCGTCGCCGCTCGCTCCCGACGGTTCCATCGCCGGCCCACCCGATGCCCTTAATGCCTTCCTCATTCTGTCCACCCTTGGTTCAATGATGTTCTGCGTGGTCTATGTGCTTCTGTGCGTCGGTGCCGCCCGCATTTTCGCCGGGGCCAACCCGGCCGGACTTGTCGCCGTCGTCATCGGGATCCTGACCGCCGGTGGCGGTTTGCTCGCTCAGTTCATCAGCGGGACGGCGCCGGTCGGAGATGCCCTGTGGGGGCGTCACCTGGCCCTTGTTCTCGCCGTCGTGATCGTTGGCTGGCTGGCGTTCTTGATCTCGTCTCGCCGTGCCAATGTGGACAACGCTGCCAGCTTCGCGTTGCAGCACGACTAGACCCTTATCACGATCGAGCAGGAGAATCCGATGGTCGCCCCCCGAGTCCGTACGCTCTTCACCGACCACCTCGGCCTCCCTCGCACTCGCTATCTGCCCGGTGCCCCCACCGGGCAGAGCGTGCGTCACTGCATGGCGCTGTTCGCCCAGGGCTTTGATAATCAGATGACGGTCGGCGCTCCGGGGTCGAAGTTCCTCGAAGGCATGCCCGATGTGGAGGCGGTGTATTCGATCGACGAACTGCGTCCGAGCTGGGTCGACGGTGAGCAGCTGGCCGTGTGTGACCTGATGTTTCGGGGTGAACCGTTTCCTGTTTCGCCCCGCACGGTCTTGCGCAATGCCATTGCCCGGTGGGAGTCCGTTGGCCTCACACCCTATGTGGGCATAGAACTTGAGGCGTTCCCGCTCGAACCTGATGGCACTGGTGGTTGGAAGGCCATCAGCGCGCCCGGTTCCATCGTGTATCAAACCGGTCCGATCGCCGACCCCCATGGTTTGATGGAGGACATCCTGGAAACGGCGGCCAGGGTCGGCCTCCCAATCGAAGGCGCGCATACGGAATACGACGTACCTCAGGTGGAGTTTGCTCTTCACTACGACACGGCGATGAAGGCGGTCGACGACATCGTTGTGTTCAAGCTGATGGCGCAGGAGATCGCCCGCGGTAAGGGACTCCATCTCACGTTTCTGGGCAAGCCGTTCTCGAATATGGGGGGCAGCGGGTTACACGTGAACCTGTCAATGCGCGATGCCTCCGGCACCAACGCCTTCGACGGCCCCGCTGCTCCGTATGGCTTGAGCGACACCGCCCGTCACATCATCGGCGGCCTCCTGGCCCACCACGAAGCGATGTCCGGAATCGTTGCGCCAAACGTGAATTCGTATAAGCGCTTACGAGCGGGGCAGATGGCGGGGTACTGGGCGAACTGGGGCCTTGATCACCGATTCACCACCGTACGGGTGTCGCCCGACCGCGGTCCCGGCACCCGTATGGAGTATCGCCAGGCCGACGGAAGTGCCAACCCGTACCTCGCCACCGCCGCCGTGCTCACCGCCGGTTGGCTGGGCTACGTGAACAAGATCGAGCCGCCGGTCATCGAGACCGGCGACGCGCTGGAAACGGCCAGCACCGACCGGTCCACCCCGCCCAACCTGGGCGCTGCTCTGGACGCGCTCGAGGCCGACGCCGCCTTCGTCGAAGCGTTCGGTGCGGAAAGCATCGCCAACTTTCTCGCCATCAAGCGCGACGAATGGGCAAAGTTCTGCGCGCATACGACCGACTGGGAAACGAACTACTACCTTCCGTTCCTCTAACGCTCTTTGCTTCTGTGCAGGATCCTCGTACTCCCAACCAGTCCAGAGCGAATTCGCGCTTCTCGCTCAAGGTCGCTGGTTCAGGGACGGGTGAAGGCGAGCGTGGGGACATCGACGGCGGTGGCGCCGCAGTCCACGGGGATGACTGCTCCGGTCATGGCCGACGCTTCGTCCGACGCCAGGAACCACACGACGTTGGCGACTTCGTCGGCATCCGCCGCTCGCCTCAGGGGTGTGTCCCGCGTGGCGAGGGCGTAGGCGGCGTCAACATCGGCGAGACCGTGCAGCGCTGCGAGGCGGACCATCTCGGCGTCGCCGATCTGCGTGCGCACCCAGCCGGGGCAGACAACATTGGCCCGGACCAGCGGTCCTTCATCACGAGCGATCGAGCGGGTCATGCCAATCAGCGCATGCTTGGCAGTCACGTACGGCACCATCGAGGGGCCGGCGGCCAGTCCAGCAATCGACGCCACCACGACGATCGATCCGCGTCGCTCCCGCAGGCTCGGTAGGGCGGCGCGCAACACGACGAATGCCGTGTTCACGTTGTTCTGCCAAGACGACGCCCAGTCTTCGTCGCTCACGTCGGCCAGAGCCCCACCTCCTCCGCTCGCGGCGTTGGCAATCACCACGTCGACTCCACCGGAAACGGCGACGCAGGTCTCGACCGCCGTCGCCGCCACCAAGGGATCCGCCGCGTCGCCAACGACCGCCGTCCCGCCGCACGCCCGGGCAACTTGGCGTAACGGCTCCGCCCGCCGTCCGATAAGCACGACGTGGTGGCCCTCACGAGACAGTCGTCGGGCGACGGCTTCACCAATCCCGCTGCCTGCTCCGGTCACGATCGCACTGCGTCTCGGGGTGTTCGACATGCGACGATGTTACGATCGTTTGGTACCAAATTACCTCGGGAGGACAGGGAATTCATGCGCGCAGCTCCAGGCCCGGAAAACGCCAATATCCTTGACCCCGACACCTATGTCCACGGCTTTCCCCACGCCACCTTTGAGCGGTTGCGCAAGACCGACCCGGTGTCGTGGTGCGACGAGGAAAACGGTGCTGGTTGTTGGAACGTGACCTGCTACGAAGATCTCGTAAGCGTCAGCCGCGATCCGCAGACGTTCTCTAATGCCCAGGGCGTCACGCTCGAAGAGATGGACCCGGCGGACTTCGAGGCTCGTCGCAACATGCTCGAATACGACGCCCCGGAGCACACCCGCTATCGCCGCATGGTGTCCAAGCCGTTCAACCGACGCGAGGTGTGGACGTACGAGCACGGGATTCGTTTGCTCGCCCGTTCGGTCATCGACGAAGCCCTCCCGGCGGGCGCAACCACCAGTCTTGATTTCACCGAAGAGATCGCCAAGCAGCTCCCCATGCGCATGCTCGGTCGCCTGCTTGGCGTTCCCGATACCGACGGACCGTGGCTTGTTGAACGAGGTGATGCCCTCCTGGGAAACTTCGACCCGGAGATGACGGAGCATCCCGTCGGGCTCGTGGATACCGACGAATTCAAGGCCATGCCTTTTCGCTCTCCGGCTGGTCTTGATCTCTATCGATATGCCGAACAGCAGGCGCTCCTGCGGCGGGCAAGTCCAACGGACGACGTAATTTCGGACCTGCTTGCTCCCACTATCGACGGCGAAGCACTGACTGATCGCGAGTTCAAGAACTTCTTCGTGCTCCTCGTCGGAGCGGGCAACGACACCACCCGCTACACGATGGCCGCGGGGATCAAGGCGTTGGCCGAACACCCCGAGCAAATGGCCCGTCTCCAGACAGCGGTCAACAATGGCGAGTCCGAAGTGGTTAACCGGGCCGTGGAAGAAGTGCTGCGGTGGGGAACCGTCACCATGAACTTTCGTCGCACCGCCACCCGCGACACAGAACTAAGTGGACGTATGATCAAAGCAGGAGACAAGGTTCTGATCTGGTTCACATCAGCCGACTACGACGACGCCGTGTTCACCGATCCGTATCGGTTCGACATCGATCGTTGGCCCAACGACCACGTGGCCTTCGGACGTATGAGTCCCCATCTTTGCCTCGGTGCCCATCTCGCCCGGTTAGAGATCAGGGTGTTGCTGGAAGAACTGCTACCGCGGGTGGCGTCGATGGAAGTCAGCGGCCCGGTGGAGCGCTTGCGATCGAACTTCATCGGCGGCATGAAACATCTGCCGCTGACAGTGACGACCCACGTGTCACTGTCACATTGACGACTCACTGTCGTGAAAACGACGTCGCTAACGTGACAGTGAGTCGTTAACTCGACAGTGAATCTCCCCGGTAGGCCCGCTTGCTACTGACTACGGCCAGCGGGCGAGGGCGATCGTCGCAGCGTTGTCGGACCAGGTGACAGCGACGCCGGGTTCGGCATGAGGAGACATGCGGAGAGGGAGCGTGGCCCGCACCCGCTCGATGGTGCGGCCGACTTCGACCGGGTCGGCAAGTACTCGCCGAGCGTGAAATCGGAGCACGCGAAACCCGGCGACGAGGAGGTTCTGGCGCTGGTCGTCTCGATCGACGTTGTCGTCGCCCTCGTGACCTGCCCGGCCGTCGATCTCGATCAGGAGGCCCCGGAGAAAATCGGCGAAGTCGGGGAAGTAGCGCCGGTGCACCCGGCCGTTCGGCAGCTGAATCTCGACCGACGGCTGGCGGAGTAGCTCGACGCCACCCGCCCGGCGATGTCCTTGACCGGCGATCGTCTCGGCGTAGCTCCCGGCCGGACGCTGTATGCCTTGTCGGGCGATGGCGATGCGCAGGCTCTTGGGCACCCGACCGTTCGCCGCGGCGGTTTGCAAGGCGAGAAGCAGCGGCTCGTTCCACAGATCCGGACGGCGCTGATCGTTGCCGCGAAGGGCATGTTGGAGGGCCAACTCCACGGTGTCGGCGTCGACGAATCGACCAACGTCGAGCAGGGTGCGGGCCACGGTCGTGACCCGCAGGCCATCGACGCAGGTCATTTGATGTGGAGGAAGGTCCGCTCGTATGGCCGGCGAGTTGCGCCATGTTGAGGATGCACCGACGATGATGTCCTCGGGCTCATTGCCCCGCACCGGCCGACGGGCAAAACCGTCCAGCCCGTGTAGACGGGCCGCCGCCCGATGGCTGATGGCGCTCGTCGGTCCGCCCCTATCGAGATGGGCGTTGAGCCGCAGAAGCCAACGTTGATGCGGGTCGTCGGTCCGCTCGATGTAGCGGCCACGGTGAACGTGTTCGAAGGGGCCGTCGTCGACTGTGGCCAGTCGTTGCAACGTGCGCGTAGCAATTCCGTGCCCGGCCTCATCCGTCGCCCGCAACACCAAGCCCGGGTGCGTGACCGCCTGGGCGGCTGGTGGCGGTGCCGTGTCCACTCGGTCTGTGGTGAACGTTCTCATTCGATCATCGTTGACGCTCCGCCCACCGTTGGCCCGGCCCGGCCTCGTCTGGCGCATCGGCGCGTCGGCCCCCGTCTATGTCGCGCATCACACAACGCCGAGATTCCGCAGCAGATGCGTTCCCCGCGCTTCACTGTCGACTTAGCGACTCACTGTCACGAAAACGACGTCGTCTTCGCGACAGTGGGTCGTCAACATGACAGTGAACGAGTCGTCGAGCTAGAGCAACGCTTCGGCCATTGCTCGCAGCTCGGCCCCCACGTCGCCCATGGGCTGAAATGCGATCTCGGTAATTCCGGCGGCGGCAAACTGCACCACCCGCTCGCGAAGTTCAGTCGGCGTACCGGTGAGCGGAGTCACGGTCTTGACGACATCACCAGTGACCAC
>JAYVSS010000087.1:0-4165 GCA_043775075.1 Acidimicrobiia bacterium | reverse complement strand
CTGCCCGAAGCAGAAGTGGGAATGATTGGTTTGCGGCGCAACGAAGAGACGTTTGAACCCGAGCAGTACGCCGAGAAGCTGCCCCGCTCGCTCAAGGGTCGCGACGTGTTCGTGCTCGATCCGATGCTGGCCACCGGAGGTTCGCTGGCGTTCACCTGTCAGCTGCTGCTCGACCGTGGAGCGGAAACAGTGACTGCGGTGTCGGTGATCAGTGCTCCCGAGGGCGTGGCCCGGGTGGAGGCGGCGTGTCCCACCGTGCACATCGTCACGGCGGCGCTGGATCCCGGATTGAACGAGCGGGCCTTCATCGTTCCCGGCCTTGGCGACGCCGGTGACCGTCTCTTCGGGACTTCTACCTCGGCCTGAGGAACTTTGCCGAAGTGACCTAGAGGTCGACCTGTACGCCGACCTCGAATACCCGGCCACTTGGAAGGCGGAAGAATTCACCAACGTCGGTGGTGTTGCGGCTCATTGTTCGCATCAGCATTTCCCGCCACGGTGCCATTCCGTCCGCTGACGACGGTCGGAGGTTTTCTCGGCCAAGGAAATACACCGCATCTCGAACATCTATTTCGAGATCCTTCGATAAGTCGGCATGTACGTCGTATTCCTCCATAAATCCGTACCGCATCTTCACCGCTTTCACCCCATACCCGAGATTTTGAACCTCGATTCGTCGGGGAAAGTCGACCTTCGGAACTTCCTCGGTAAAGATCGAGACAACGTACACAGATTCATGGAGTACGCGGTTGTGGCGAACATTGGCGATCATTGCTGGCGGGACGATTCCTGGCTCGGAGAAAAGGAAAACACCGGTCCCACGAACCCGCGACACCGGGTTCTTTCCGCTGGTGGTCGACTTTAGATAGTCGGCGAGAGACACAGCTCCGCGTCGGATTCGTTTCGCCACGATCGCTCGCCCGGTTTTCCAGGTCGTGAGAAGGGTGAAGACGATGATTCCAACCACCAGAGGGAACCAACCACCTTCGGGGATTTTGAAGAGGTTTGCTCCGAGGAAGACACCATCGATCGCCAGCAGCGGTGTGCAGATGATCCATGCTTTTGCTTTCGACCACCCGAAGTGGCTCTGCGCAACCCGGGCAAAGATAAGCGTCGTTATGAACATGCACGCGGTCACGGCGAGGCCATACGCCGCGGCGATCGCGCTGGACGTGCGGAAGCTCAACACCAGCAGCACGCACGCGATCATGAGCGCCCAATTGATCTGTGGGATGTAGATCTGGCCACGCTCGGTATGCGAGGTATGGCGGATCTCCACTCGGGGGCTGTACCCGAGGTTGACGGCTTGCTGGGTGAGCGAGAAAGCCCCGGAAATCAGGGCTTGTGAGGCAATGACGGTGGCAACGGTGGCGAGGATGACAAGCGGCGCCAGTCCCCACTTGGGGGCCATGCGGAAGAACGCCTCATGCAAATTGTTCCCCTCGTCGCGGATGATCTGGGCCCCCTGACCGAAGTAGTTCAGCAGAAGAGCCGGGAGCACAACGGCGAACCACCCGATCACGATTGGTTTGCGGCCGAAGTGACCCATATCGGCGTATAGCGCCTCTCCTCCAGTGACCACGAGGAAGAGCGACCCCATGGAGAGGAAGCCCTTCCACGGGTTCGCCTGAAAGTAACGAACCGCCCAGATTGGGTTGATGGACCTGAGCACCTCTGGCGTGGTCACGACACTGCGGGTTCCGAGCACCGCCAAGGTGAGGAACCATACGACCATGATTGGACCAAAGACTTGGCCGACCTTGCCGGTACCCCAGCGCTGAACAGAGAACAGGCCCACGAGGATGGCAACGGCGATGGGGATGATGTGAGGCGTGAACGAGTCGCTCACTAAGGAAAGACCCTCCACTGCCGACAGCACCGAAATGGCTGGAGTAATCATTCCGTCGCCGTACAGCACGGCCGTGCCGAACAGGCCGAGAAGGAGAAGGACCCCAGACCCTATGGCCGCTTTGGCGGCGATACCGCTGCGTGGCTCATTCGATTTCTTCTTTATGGGAAGGAGCGCCGTAAGGGCCAGAATTCCACCCTCGCCGTGATTGCTCGCTCGCATCACAAACATCAGATATTTGATACTGATAATGAGGATGAGCGCCCAAAACACGATGGAGAGGGAACCAAATATCACCGTTGGATTGAACGGAATCGGGGCATGGCCGTCGAGCGCCGTTGTCCCGGTCACCAACACGTGGTTGCCATGGCCGAGCGCCTCGCGTATTGCGTAAATCGGACTGGTTCCGATGTCGCCGTATACGATCCCCAACGAGCCCAAGGTGAGGCCAACCATGCGCCGTTTGGAAACTTCGCCGCGGCCACCGTGGCCGTTTCCTGCATTGCTCATCGATCGCCTCTCAATGGGTACGCAACAAACCTAGCCGGAGACTGCGTTGTCCGGCCCGTTCGACTGAGCGCAAGCGCTGCTTGCGCAGACTGAGTCCTTCAGGTGGGCGGGCCTCGCAAGCTATGCCTGCCAAGCAGCGAGGGCCGCGCTCAACGCCACTCGATATTCGTTGGCGCGGGCGACCTTGCGGGACTCGTAGCCGCGGACGATGTCGGGAAGCTTGGCGATGTGTATGGCGTCGGCGTAGTTGTCATTGTTGAGATGACGGAGGAGGCGCTCGATCACGGAGCGGTATTCGTCACGAAGGTCGCGCTCAAGCCGGCGCACATGAGCGCGCCCGAACGGATCAAGCGCCGTCCCTCGAAGCCGTTTGCCCGCGGCCAGCGCGACGAGCACCGGCCGAGTCTTGGGGCCCATCGCGATCTTGCGGTCCATGCCGAGGGCACGCAACATCGGCGGGTGCAGTTTCCAGGTCATCGCCGCTCCGGGCCCTCCGACCGCTTCCGCGGCAGCACGCGCCTCAGGGGCAAGGAGAAGGCGGGCCACTTCGTATTCGTCTTTGTATGCGGTGAGTTGGTAGAGATGGCGAGCGACTGCCTCCGTCAGGGCGAATCCGCGGCCCAGTCGGTGCTCGGCCTCCGCAACATCGGAAACGGTGTTGAGGTAACGCTCAGCGCACTTAGTATTTTGAAAGGCCATCAGCTCGGATGCACGCGAACGCAAGAGATCGGTAAGCCCGCACTGCCGACCAACCATGGCCACGATCCGCTCAAGCCGCGTCGTCAGCTGTGCGACGATCTCATCGCTCGACGAATGATGCGTGGACTTCGACTGCAGTTCCACTGCAGTGATGGCGGCCTGCACTGCCGCGGGGTCGGCGACGGAGGCCCGACCCCACCGGAATGCTTCGAGGTTTTTCGCCACCGCCACGCCGTTCAAGGTGATGGCTTCCTCGATCGCTGATGGGCCGACGGGAAGCAGCCCTGCTTGGGCGGCCGCCCCGACGACGGCCACGTTCGCCGTCGTCGAATCGCCGAGCAGGGTGGCGGTGATGTGGGCGGCATCAAGGGTGATGACAGCCGCGCCCGATGCGTCGGTGAGTCGTCCGACCAAGGTTTCCAGCGACGCCCCCGGATTGCGCGGATCAATGACCATGATTCCCGTCGGGGTAGCCGACGACGAACCGACCACGAGCGAGTGACCGACGGCCAGGCACTGCAGGTTGGAGTCATTGGCGGCAACGAGGAGGTCCATAGCCAACATCACGTCCACCGTCCCGGTGCCGGCCTTGTTTGACCCGTCGGCCGCCTTGCTGGTGATACGAACGTCGCTCACCACGGGGCCAGCCTTTTGCGACAGTCCGGTCTGGTCGAGACCCTTGGCCGAGCGACCCTCCAACAGCGCCGCGGTGCCGAGAATCTGGCTGACGGTGACCACGCCGGTTCCGCCGATTCCAGCGAGGCGGATGGTGCAGTCGTCGAGTGGAATTCCGGGCAAGGGCGGTGCAGGGAAACTGGTAGGCGCGCTGATGTTCTGGGTACGTGCCTTCATCTGAGCGGCGACGCGCTCGGGTTCGATCTCGACGGTCATGAAGCTCGGGCAATCACCTTGCAGGCATGAGGCATCAAGGTTGCAACTCGTCTGTTCGATCGTGGTCTTGCGCCCGAATTCGGTTTCGATTGGTTGCACGGAAAGGCAACCGCTCGTCTCACCGCAGTGGCCGCATCCTTCACACACCCGCTCGTTGATGACAACGCGAAATGTTGGCGTTTCGGCAAGTCCGCGCTTGCGATCACGACGAAGCTC
>JAYVSS010000086.1:0-3184 GCA_043775075.1 Acidimicrobiia bacterium | reverse complement strand
CGTCTTCTGGACTACGTGCGCAACATCAACGTCGAGCGCTACCGGGCGATCATCGCCACCCACGGTCTGCGTCGCTAACAAGTTCTCGGAACCGGGCGGCCGCTAAGGCCGCCCGCTTCATTTTCGGCGAATCTCTCCGGCCGCGGCTTCACGACCGACGCCGGAGTGGTCCACCCTCTCGCCATCGGTGTGCGAGAAACTCAATCCTGACGAAGCGTTCAGCTTTGCGTTGAAATCACCGAAGTAATCAACTAACCAACCGGGGCACCCCGCCCAGCAACACGTTCGGGGTCGGCTGCCAGTTGTGGAATCCCCGCCTATCTGTCATGCGCGTCACGGCACCAGGCGGGTGCTCGACAACTGGGAACCGGCCCGCCCAGCAGGGGTGCTCCCCGCATGTCGCCACACACCCACCGCCACGAGGCGGCGCTGGTGGCGTGCACCTACCAAGGAGTACAACTCATGGCTGACGCCAAAACCGTTTCAATGACGGTCACCGGGACCGACAAGGTCCTCACCTTTTCCACGGGCAAGCTCGCCCAGCAGAGCCAGGGCGCCGTTGTCGCCACCCTCGCCGGGACCTCGGTCCTGACCACCGCCAACGCCGCCAAAGGCGTGCGCGACGGCATCGATTTCTTCCCCCTCACGATCGACGTCGAAGAGCGGGCCTACGCCGCCGGCAAGATCCCGGGTTCGTTCTTCCGTCGTGAAGGCCGTCCCACGGACGCCGCCATCCTCACCTGTCGCCTCACCGACCGCCCGTTGCGACCGGCCTTCCCCGCCGGCTTTCGCAACGAGACCCAGGTCGTCATCACCGTCATCGGGGCCGACCAGATCAACCCCCACGACGTGCTCGCCATCAACTCGGCTTCGGCGGCGTTGATGATCTCGGGCATCCCGTTTGAGGGCCCGATCGGTGCCGTGCGCATTGCGTACTCCACCGAGGGCGAGTGGATTCCTCACCCGACCTTCGCCGAAGGTGCAGCGAGCACGTTCGAACTGGTCGTCGCCGGTCGTCTCGTCGAAGAGGGCGAGTACAAGGGCGACGTGGCCATCATGATGGTCGAGGCCGGCGGCACCGAAACCGCATGGGCGTCGTACGAAGCCGGTGCCCCGAAGGTCACCGAAGATGTCGTGGCCGACGGTCTCATGGCCGCCAAGACGTGGATCAAGGAATCGATCGCCCTACAGAAGGAGCTCGTCGAACTTGCTGGTTCCCGTCCGACCATGAGCTACACGCCGGTATACGACTATGGCGACGACGTAATGGCTGCAGTTGAAAAGGTCGGCAAGAAGATCCTCGATCCGGTCACCCAGATCATCATCAAGGCCGAGCGAAACGCCGCCACTGACGCTGCCACTTCCGAGATCATGGCCGCTCTGGCGGACAAGTTTGCCGGACGTGAAAAGGAAGTCAAAGAAGCCGTACGTTCGCTTACGAAGAAGATGGTGCGTAACCGGGTCGTGAAGACCGGCATCCGGATGGACGGTCGTGGCCCGAAGGACCTTCGTGCCATCAGCGCTGAAGTCGGTATCCTCCCCACGGCCCACGGTACCGGCCTGTTCCAGCGTGGTGAGACTCAGGTCATGAACGTATGCACACTTGCTATGCCGAAGATGAACCAGATGCTGGACACGCTCGAGCCGGTCACCAAGAAGTACTTCATGCATCACTACAACATGCCGCCTTCGGCCAACGGGGAGACCGGCCGCGTCGGTTCGCCGAAGCGTCGCGAAATCGGCCACGGCAAGCTCGCTGAGCGGGCCCTGTTGCCGGTTGTCCCGAGCCAGGAAGAGTTCAGCTACGCCCTGCGTCTCGTGTCTGAGGTGCTCGCCTCCAATGGCTCCACGTCGATGGGCTCGGTCTGTTCGTCCTCGCTGTCGTTGATGGATGCGGGCGTGCCGATCAAGGCTGCCGTCGCTGGTATCGCCATGGGCCTGATCTTCGACGATGGTAAGTACACAACCCTGACCGACATCCTCGGATCCGAAGATGCCTTCGGCGACATGGACTTCAAGGTCGCCGGTACCTCCGAGTTCGTCACCGCTCTTCAGCTCGATACCAAGATCGACGGCATCCCCACCGACGTTCTCGCCGACGCTCTCCAGCAGGCAAAGGAAGCGCGCTTAGCGATTCTCGAAGTGATGAATAAGGCGATCTCGGCTCCCCGTTCTGAGGTCAACTCGACCGCTCCGAAGATCGTGTCCTTCCAAATCCCGATGGACAAGATCGGCGAGATCATTGGCCCCAAGGGCAAGGTCATCAACGCCATGCAGCAGGAGACTGGCGCAGACATCAGCGTGGACGACGATGGCCAGGTTGGTACCGTTTCGATCGGTTCCACCAACGGCGCCGCCGTGGCCGAAGCCCGTCGTCGCATCGAGTTGAT
The DNA here is from genome assembly GCA_043775075.1 of Acidimicrobiia bacterium. GTDB lineage: Bacteria > Actinomycetota > Acidimicrobiia > Acidimicrobiales > JANYDT01 > JANLQX01. The sequence goes on along the minus strand of JAYVSS010000086.1, from coordinate 794 downwards.
CCTCGATCCGCCCAAGGCCGACATTGGTGCGGTGTACATGGGTCGCGTGGTTTCCACCACCAAGTTCGGTGCGTTCATCAACATCCTTCCTGGACGCGATGGTCTTCTTCACATCTCCAAGATCGGCAAGGGCCAGCGCGTCAACAATGTCGAGGACGTACTTTCGCTCGGTGATACCGCCGAAGTGCGCGTCGACGACATTGATGCCCAGGGCAAGGTTTCGCTCTCCTGGGCCGATCAGCCCGTGTCGGATCCCACGCCCCGCGAAGATCGCCCGCCCCGTGAAGATCGCGGACCCCGGGATCGTGACGGCGGACGCGGCGGTCGCGATGGTGGACGCGGTGGGCGCGACGGAGGTCGCGATGGCGGTCGCCCGCCCCGTCGTGACGCTGCCGCTGTCGGCTCGGGTACATCCGAGTCCTCCGGCAGCGCACCGTCGGGCACGGTGAGCTTCGATGACGAGTTCGACGCCCAGGTCGCCGCCGAATTCGGCAACCTCGGCCCGGTCACCGAAGGCGGCGAAAACCTTGGCGAGGACAACGGCGGCGGAGCACCGCGTCGCAGCCCCCGTCGTCGCCGCAACTAGACCCTCCCTCGCAGCCACCGGCTGCAGGTAACACGCGTACAGATGAAACGCCCGGCCGCTCTACCAATGAGCGTCCGGGCGTTTTCGTGTTTGCGAGGACATGCGCCGTTGAGTTCAAAGTCCAACTTTGGCGCAAAAGACCATCTGAGGAGCGCCACGCCCGGTCTTCGGCACCACCACTGGTCTTCGAAACTTCACTTGGACGAAA
>JAYVSS010000085.1:0-1644 GCA_043775075.1 Acidimicrobiia bacterium | reverse complement strand
CCATGACAATGCCACCGAGTTCGCCATCGCCTGGAACGGACCACCAACGGTGACGCGTGTCCACGCCGAGTTGCCCGATGGGCGCCACCTCAGTGCGCTCCGATGGGGGACGGGCGAGCCTCAGCTCGTGATGCTCCATGGCGGGGCGCAGAACGCCCACACGTGGGACACGGTGGCCCTGGCCCTTGACTGCCCCATGCTGGCCATCGATCTCCCCGGCCACGGCCATTCCGATGTTGGTGCCGATGGGTCGATTCGACCGGCCGCCAACGCCGGTGATGTGGCTGCGGTCGTCGCCCGGTTGGCTCCGAACGCCGCCGCGGTTGTCGGCATGTCGCTCGGAGGGCTCACGGCTCTGGCCCTGCTCAGTCATCACCCCGAGCTGGTCCGCAAGCTCGTGTTGGTGGACATCACCCCGGGAGTGACCACATCAAAAGCCCAGGGAATCGTCGATTTTGTCAACGGTCCGGCCACGTTCGCCTCGTTCGACGATCTCCTCGCTCGTACTATGGAGTTCAACCTCCATCGAAGCGAGTCGTCGCTGCGCCGAGGCATTCTTCACAATGCGGTGCAACAATCCGACGGCTCCTGGGTCTGGCGATACCGACGATTCAACATGTCCACCACGGGGGGGCCGGAGAACGCCGAAGGCCGTGCCGAGGAGCATGTCGCTCTGTGGCAAGTCCTCGAAGAACAGCACGTGCCGCTGCTTCTGGCTCGGGGCATGCGGGCGGGAAGTGTCGTCGATGATCTCGACGAAGCCGAGGTTCTGCGACGCAGTCCAGGGGCGACGGTCGTGCACTTCGCCGAATCCGGACACAGTATTCAGGGCGATCAGCCGGTCGAGTTGGCGGCGGCCATCCGGGCGTTCGCCCTGTCGTAGCCAGACTGGCTGGCGGACTTCGTTCGCCTAATGCGGAGATCATTTCTCCTTGATGACCCATCGCACGGTGCTGGTGACCCCTTCACTCCTCCCTCACACCGCGAAGTCAAACTGACTCCAGAAACCTTCCCTTCATCCAGGAGTCACCATGTTTCAGGCAACCACCACCGCCAACAGATTTCGCCCTTCCCGTCTGGTTTCTGCGCTGGCCCTCGTCGGCCTCGTCGCCACGAGCGCAGTGTCGCTCGCGCCGACCGCCGAGGCCCGCCGCCGAGTGGCCACGAGGACGGATTACGGTCTCGTGATTTCCCCCGACACCGTCTCGGTGAACGCCGGCACCGTGGCTAGTTTCCCGGTTTCGGTGCGGGCGACCGCCCGGTACGTTCCATCGCTGCGTTGGGATGTCGATGGGGTCCCGGACTTCATCGACGTGCAGGTGCAGAAGGTGGCGACGAACCGGTATCGCCTGGACCTGCTTGTCCCGTCCAACGCCCCCACCTCCAACGGTGTGTACCAACTTTTCGCAGTAAGCGGGAGCCGCGAGCGCTCAGCCCTGTTCCGGTTGGTCGTGAACGGCGTCGTTCCCCCCACCCTGCCCCCGGTGACCGCCCCTCCGACCACGCCCCCACCCGTCACCGTCGTTGCGCCAAACTTCGGTCTGCGCCTGGACAATCCCGATCTCACCGTGGCCACCAATCAGACCGCGGTCTATGGCCTTACGGTTGATCGAACCGCTGGCTACACGGGTCCGGTGTCGTTCG
>JAYVSS010000084.1:0-13071 GCA_043775075.1 Acidimicrobiia bacterium | reverse complement strand
ACCCGGTGAGAGGCCGAGGCGGGGTCGGCGTAGGGCTCGTCGTTGTTGCGTTCGGGCTTCACTGAGCGGGGCAATTGGGCGGCGTCGAAACCGACGATCTCGCGCACGTCCTGCTTACCGGTGATCGAGGCGTGAACGCGCCAGCGGCCGTGCCTCCTGGAACGGAGATGGTCACGGTCGCCTGGAGCGGCGTCTCGCCGGTGAAACGCGCTGCGTCGGAAAGAAGATGATTGCCATTCGGGGAGCGGACTTGGCCTGGACGGCGTCTTCGCTTGACACATACCTATATGGGTATATACTTTGGACATGGCCCGGACGGCAACAACGGAAGACGTTTTCAACGCCATTGCCGAAGAGCGTCGGCGAGAGATTCTTGACGCGCTTTGCGCGGGCGAGGTGACCGTTGGTGGTTTGGTTAGCCGGCTCGGCATTGCGCAACCGCTGGTGTCAAAGCATCTCGCCGTTCTGCGTTCCGTTGATTTGGTGCGCGCGCGTATTGATGGTCGAGTGCGGTGGTATCGGGTGAACGGTCCGGCGTTGCAACCGTTGCAAGATTGGCTTGCCCGGTACGAGTCGCTGATCAACGCCCGCTTTGACCGCCTCGATGAGTATCTCCATGAAATACAGAACGAAGTCCCGGTAACGGTTCGGGCAAAAAAACTGAATCGACTGAAAGAGGAGAAGATCTGATGACGACGAGATATGGAAGCGCCAGGGTTGAACTGCCGTCTGACAATGAAATTCTGATCACCCGAATCTTCGATGCGCCGCTCCCACTCGTGTGGGAAACGTTGACCCTGCCGCGCCATCTGGTGCGGTGGTGGGGGCCAGAGTTCTGTCCCCTGGTTTCATGCGAGATCGACCTGCGGATCGGCGGCGGATGGCGCTATGTGAGTCGTGACAACGATGGCACCGAATTCGCATTTTACGGTGTGTACCGAGACATCGAAGCACCGGTGCGGATCGTGTCGACCGAAGTCTTCGAAGGATTCCCCGACGCCGGCTCGGTGAATACCATGACGCTCACGTCCGCCGGCGGGATCACGACGCTCCAGACCCTGGTTGTGCACGAGTCCAAGGCGAACCGTGACGGTCACATCGCGTCGGGCATGGAACCAGGGATGCAATCGACATTCAACCGGCTCGATGATCTGCTCGACCTGTCGGATCAACCATCAGAACGTTTTCGCCGTGTAGCTGGCCGTTTCAGCGACCGAGTGAACGACGTGTCCGCGTCGGCGTGGAACAACCCGGCACCATGCGACGGATGGGTCGCCCGTGACGTTGTCCGCCATCTCGTCACTTGGATCCCCAGCTTTCTCCGCTCCGCCGAGATCGACATCGTGGCCGGGCCATCGGTGGACGATAATCCGGCCGGCGCATGGACGAACCTGGCCGGGCAGTTGCAAACCCTGCTCGATGATCCGAAGGTTTCGTCCCGCGAGTTCGATGCCGGTCCGCCGGGGCGAATGACAATTGAAAATGCCATCAATATGTTGATGACTGGCGACATCGTCGTACACACCTGGGACCTCGCACGGGCGACCGGCCTTGATGAAAGTATCGACAGTGTCATCGCTACCGAAATGCTTCACGGCATGCAGCCCATTGACGCGATGTTGCGTCGGAGTGGCCACTACGGCCCCAAGGTTACGGTGCCCGACACCACGGACGATCAAACGAAACTGATCGCCTTCACTGGCCGAAACCCTCTGGGGTAGGGCAGGTGAGCATCGAGGTTCCTGGCAGCTATCGCGGCCTGGTCTTCGTTGCTGTCTTGGCGTTCGGTTTTGCCGAGGTGACGGTGCGCTTCGTGGTCACGGTCGCGGTCGCGGATCGTTTGGCCGCTGTCGCTCGACCCGACGCGGCGGGCTTGGGTGACTGCGTCTGCAGGATGCGTGAGATCAGGTCCTGGGCGGCGGCTACGCCGTCGTGGGCCATCTCGCTGATGTTGTCTCCCACCCGGTCAACGGCGCTGATAATTGCTCCGACCAACGCGTTGGCCGGAGGAGTATCTGGGGCCTTCGGATGTGGATGCGTCGGGGCGTGTTGCTTCGCTTTGGCTAAGGCATCGCCGAGGTCGCTGAGGGCCTTGCGGCCAAGCGCTCCGCGGACCATCGGGAAGAAATCGCTCTCCTCCTCCTTGACGTGGTGGCGGACGTTCTCTATGAGTACTTTGACCTTGGCATCGAAGCGCTCGTGGGCCGGATCGAGGTCGGTCAATTCGGAGAGAAGCCACTTCACGATGTGATGCTCCTCGAGGCTTTCGAGGGCGATGTCTTCAGTGTTCGGAACCGTAGCGCGGGCGACAGGATAGAACACTTGTTCTTCAATCGCCGCGTGTATGGACAAAGCCCCGACTATCTGGTCAACGATTTTGCGCTTTTCAACGTGCGCTCGACTGCCGGCTTTCTCAAACTGCCGGAAGAGCAGTTCAACTGTTTTGTGGTCGTTTCGAAGAAGGGTGATCGCATCCATGGCGCAGAGATACCCCCAATTGTCTTGGCTGAAACACGCCGCATCAAAAACAGCCGCTCACGCCGAAATCCGGGACTCGGACACAGGCGTTCGAGAACCCGCGAGTATCCTCCGATATACGTCGAGGTATGCGTCCACCATACGCATATGATGAAACCGATCGGCGGCAATTATGCGAATTACGGCCCGATCAAGCGAAGCAACACGACCAACAGCGGCGACGGCATCTGACTCGCTATCGACGAGAAAGCCAGTAATCCCGTGGTCAATCAACTCAGGCATGGCCCCGCGGGCAAAGGCGATAACCGGGGTTCCACTGGCCAGCGCCTCCGCCACACTGAAACCGAAGGGTTCTTCAAAGTCGATGAGATGGAGCAGGGCGTAGGCGTGTCGCAAGGCTTGAAGGCGCGCATCGCCGCCAAGGGCATCGACGAAGCAAACGTGGTCACCATCCAGATGCGGCTCAATCTCCCGTTGGAAGTATTCCTGGTCTTGAATGATCCCGGCAATCACCAGTCTTCGTCCGGACTTCTTGGCGACGCGAATCGCCGCCGCCGTTCCTTTGTCCGGATGAATTCGACCAAAGAAGAGCAAAGAGTCGCCCGGGGATTCATCAATGGTGAACAGTGATGTGTCTATGCCGTGGTGGATAGTTGCTGCGTACGACAGGTCCGGATGTCGATTTGAATCACTGATAGAGACATACTCGCAATGGTCGTCATACCTTCGGTAGATGTCGACCACCTGGGGTGACGAGAACCCATGAATCGTCGTCACCACAGGCGTCGAGACCAACCGGCTGAACGAAAGGGGGAGGAAGTCGAAACTGTTGTGGATAATGTCAAACTCGTCCGCTCGTTCGAATACGGCGGCAATGTGGGCGCACTCAGAGACCTTGCGATCGCTCGTGAGATCCTCGTTCCAGCAACGCTGTACCACGGACGCCAGGTTCGCCGAGGTGATTGAATCACCCGTCGCAAAGAGCGTGACGTCGTGACCACGAGCAACGAGCCCCTCGGCGAGGAGTGAGGCGAAGAGCTCCCACGGTCCGTACGCTCGAGGTGGTGTTCGCCACGCAATGGGAGCGAGCACCGCTATCCGGAGCTTTCTCCCTCCCGTCCGATCGAGCGCTGCTACTTCGACCAGGGCGTTCTTCATTTCCTGTTTCCTTTTCTCCAAAAGGACGACCTTGCAAGATCTCCCGGTTTCATCCGAACGTCAAAGATGTACCCAGAAACGCCGTGGTTCAAACGGCGCTTCGGGGCCCAAGGATGTTTCCGAGCGCAGACTGTTAGCTGCGGAGGAATGCCAACAACGCGGTATTGAATTCGGTCGAGTTGCTCACATTGCATCCATGCGGTGCGCCCGGCAGCACAACCAACGTGCTTCCGCTCATTGCGGCATGGGTGCGCTTGCCGGAACCCTCGAACGGCACCACGGCGTCGCTGTCTCCGTGGATGACAAGAGTGGGAACCGAGATCTTCGCGAGGTCGTTGCGGAAGTCCTCGGTACCGAACGAAGCCATGCACTTCAAGGCTGCGGGCTCGTCCGATTGGCGGCAGAGGGCGATGGCACCCTGTCGTTCTGCCTCGGTCACCTTGAGCAGCCCGTTGGCCGAGAAGAATTGGGTGGTGAACTGATCAAAGAAGGACTCTCGATCGCTGGTCAGGTCGGCCGTCATCTGGTCGGCCTTTTCCTTCGTGAGCGGACCGTCCGGATTGTCATCCGTCTTCATCATGTAAGGCGTCACCGCTGACGCCAGCACCACACTACGGACGCGGTCGTTGCCGTGCGCGGACATGTATCGCGCTACTTCGCCTCCGCCCATCGAGAATCCAACGAGCGTCGCGTCGCGAAGGTCGAGCTCCTCCATCAGGCCCTTGAGGTCGTCCGTCAAGGTGTCGTAGTCGTACCCACCACCGGGTTTGTCACTCTGCCCGAACCCGCGTCGGTCGTAGGCCACGACCCTGAATCCGGCGTCGGCGAGTGCGGGGATTTGCGACTCCCAACTCTGACTCGAAAGTGGCCAACCATGGATCAAAACGACCGGTCGACCGTCGCCACCGGTGTCCTGAACATGAACGCCGACCCCCTTAAGAAACCGAGTATTCACGTTGATATCGGGCATTCGATCGTCCTTTCGAAAGAGCGTGGGTGCTCTTGGAAGAGGGCTGCTACCCGGACCAAGCGTCGTTCAAACGATGTACGTGTCGTTGACCGATCCGCGCAGCACATAACACTACGGGGGTCGAACTCGTAACGTCACCGTGGATGATGTTCATTCTCGTCGCTGTGGCGCGTGGCTCCTCGGTCTGGGGACGGCGACCTGCTTCGCGGCCGCAATCGCCGAGTACAAGCGACGCAGGCGTGATCGGTAGCTCGTCGGGCAAATTCGAGAACGTAACCTTTCGGTGATGGTGAAGCGATCGTCGGCGAAGAAGTCTGAAGCGGCGAATCCGATTGAACGGATTCGGTCGATCTGTATGGCGCTGCCCGCGATGGCGGAGCGGCTGAGTCATGGTGAGCCGACCTGGTTCGTCGGTGGGAAGAAGACGGTCGTCATGCTCGACGATCACCACCACGGCGGCGATCACGTGGCCTTCTGGGCTCCCTCGCCGCCCGGTGTGCAAGCCGAGCTCATCGAAGACGATCCGACGCAATTCTTCCGTCCGCCCTACGTCGGAAACCGAGGATGGATCGGCGTGCGCATCGACCTCGATCCCGACTGGGCGGAGATCACCGAAATCGTGAAGGACTCGTACCGTCTTGTGGCCCCGAAACGCCTCGCCGCCGCCCTCGACGCGTGACTGTTTCGTCGACCCCAGACCCGTCGGAAAGACCGATCGGCGCGACGATGTACGTTCACCGACGAAAGACCGGCGGCTGAACGGAAGGAGCATTGCCGATGGCAGGACTGAGTGCGGTACGAGACCGCAAGGAAATCCGCTTCTTCGCCGCGCTGGGGAAGGCCGCACCCGGCTACTCGTTCGCGTGGTGGTCGCTGCTGTTACTTCGCGGACTCCTCCCCAGCCTGCTCTCGTTGTCGTTCGGCTGGTTAGTGAGTGGCATCACGCGAGGAACCTCGCTCGCCGCCCCACTCAGCGCCGTTGGCATCTGCTTCACTGCGCTCGTGACTCTGCTTCCCATCCATCAGGTGGTGAGCACCAACCTCGGTGACCGCATGGCGGCCCACCTCTATGACCGGCTCGGTGCCGCTGCTCTCGCCCCTGATGGCATCGGCCATCTTGAGCGGGGCGATCTGATGAACGATCTCGCCATGGCCCGCGATTTCGATCAAGGGCATACGGGGCCGCCGATGTCGATCTCGATGGACTTCATTACCGGTGGAATGCTCGACCTTGTCGTCGGCACCATCGCCGCGTTGTTGCTTTTCGGGTTCTCCTGGTGGGCGCCACCGGTCCTTATCGCATCATGGACAGCGACCCATTGGCTCCTGCGCGAGAGCGGCGTGTGGAAAGACCGCAACACCGACGCCGTGCGGACGGCCCAGCGCCACTCGGAGTACTCCTACCGGCTTGCCGTCGATCCCGGGCCATCGAAGGAACTCCGCTTCTTCGGCCTAGCCGGGTGGGTTACCGAGCGCTTCATAGGCACACGTACGAAACTGTACGAACTCCAATACGAGTCGACGAAACTCCGAGAGCGTTCGCTGGCCCTGTGCATTGCCATCGTGCTCGCCGCCAACGGTGCCGTCTTCTGGGCGATTACGTCGGCGGCCAAGAGTGGTTCGCTCAGCACCGCTCAGGTCGTGGTCTATGTCCAGGCGGCAATTGGCGCCGCAGCGATTGCGTTCGGTGGACTCAATTGGGCCCTCGACGGCGCCAGCGCTCCGGTCGACGCGCTCGCCCGCCTCGAGGTGGCCATGGCCGCCGCCGGGCGTCTCACCCCGACAACATCGCCGCAACCATTCGTCAAACGCCACCAAGGTGACGCGCCAGTCGGCCCCGAGATCACATTTCGCGATGTCACGTTTGCTTACGATGCGGAAGCGGGACGCAACATCTTCGAGCACTTCGACCTGACGATCCCGGCCGGGCAATCGCTCGCTATCGTCGGTCAGAACGGCGCCGGGAAGACCACGCTGGCCAAGCTCATCTGTCGCCTCTACGACCCCCGCGACGGGGCCATCACCATGGATGGAGTGCCGCTCATCGACCTTGACGTGCACGCCTGGCGTTCGCGGGTCACTGCGGTGTTCCAGGACTTCATCCGCTTCGAGCTGTCGCTGCGCGCCAATGTGGCTCCGCTCGGTGCTCCCGACGAGGTCGTCCGCGCCGCGCTAACGGCGGCGGGGGCCGACGCCATCGCCGACGGCAACATCGATACCGTGCTCTCGAAGTCCTACACCGGAGGGACCGACCTTTCCGGCGGCCAGTGGCAGCGGGTCGCCCTCGCTCGGGCTCTCTGTGCGGTTCGCCTCGGAGCCGATGTCGTTCTCCTCGACGAACCCACCGCCCAGCTCGATGTGCGGGGTGAGTCGGAGATCTTCGAGCGTGTCCTCAAGGCCACGAAGGGATGTACAACGATTCTGATTTCTCATCGCTTCTCCACCGTCCGATTGGCCGATCGCATCTGCGTGGTGGAGGACGGGGGAGTGGTGGAGATTGGAACCCACGACGAACTCATCGAACGCAACGGTCGATACCGCACCATGTTCGATCTGCAAGCTTCACGATTCAACGAAGCCGATGACCAAGACGATCAGGAAGCGGAGGTCGTTCATGAGTCACTCTGATTCGTCAAGTAGTATGTACACGGATAGTCGGCGTACAGAGGACTCGATTGGCCCGCTGCCCGGTGGCGCTCGCTCGCTGTGGCGCACTTTCCAGCTCGGCTATCGGGCAGAACCCAAACTCCTTGCGCTCTCGCTCGGACTATCACTCCTGATGATGCTCCCGGATGCGTTGCTCGCCCTGTGGCTCAAGTTTTTGGTCGATGGCATCGTCGGCGGCGACCGCACCCGGCTCTCGATTGCGGCCATCGGTTTGGCGTTGTCGGTGTCGGCCACGTGGTTCCTCTCCGTGGTGTCACAGCGGGCGAGCCGACGCTTTCGCGACCGGGTTTCAATTGCCCTTGAATCCCACGTCGCCCATCTCCAGGCGAGCGTTACGACGGTGGAGCACCACGAGCGCCCCGCCTACCTTGACCGCCTCGCCATGCTGCGCGATCAGGTCTTTGCCCTCGATCACATGTTCCAGTCGCTGTTCTCCACGCTCGGGTGGATTTTCCGGCTGGGGGTGACCATCGCCCTGCTGGCGTCGGTCCATCCGGCCCTCATCCTCCTCATCCTTTTCGCCGTGCCGGCCGTACTCGTCTCCGGCTGGCGACCGGGTGTCGAACGGCGCGTCGAAGAGTCAGTTATCGCCAATGTGCGGCTGGCCAAGCACCTCTTTTCCCTCACGACCGCAGCCGCGCCAGGCAAGGAAGTACGGGTGACCGGGACCGGCCCTTGGCTCGCCTCGGAACGACGGGCTGCTTTCGAGCGCTCCTATGTTCCGAAGGCCAGGGTCCGGCTCGTGAGTGCGCTGTGGCAGGCCGGTGCTTGGGGCGTGTTCGGCCTTGGCTACGTCGGTGCCATCGTCTTCGTGTCCGAACGCCTGGGTCGCGGTGTCGGGTCCGTCGTCCTCGTCGTCACCGCAGGTATGCGGCTGGCGATGTATGTCGGAGCAACTGCGGGCGAACTCGGTTTCCTCCGCGGGTTCTGGCTCGATTCCTCGAAACGGCTCACCTGGCTGGAGGACTACGCCGCTCGCAACGACATCCACGCCGACGGCGTCGCCCCGGCCCACCTCACTCGCGGGATCGAGTTCGAGCACGTGTCGTTCTCCTATCCGGGGACGAGCCGACTCGTCCTCGACGATGTGAGCCTCTCGCTCCCGGCCGGATCGGTGGTCGCCATCGTCGGGGCAAATGGCGCCGGCAAGTCAACCCTCGTCAAGCTCATCGCCCGAATGTACGCGCCGTCGAAGGGACGCATCACCGTCGACGGCGTTGATATCGCCACCATCCGTTCGTCGGATTGGCGCAATCGGTTGGCCGGCGCGTTCCAGGACTTCTTCCGCTTCGAATTCCGGGCTCAGCAAACGGTCGGCCTGGGCGATCTGGATCGTCTCGATGATCGCGTCGCCGGCGAGACGGCGGTCGACCGGGCGGGCGCCCACGACGTGATCGAACGGCTGGCGTACGGCCTCGACACCCAGCTCGGTGCCGGCTGGGACGATGGGGCCGAGGTCAGCTTCGGGCAGTGGCAGAAGCTGGCACTGGCTCGGGGCTTCATGCGCGACGATCCCCTCGTGCTGATTCTCGATGAGCCGACCGCCGCGCTCGACGCCGAGACCGAACACTCGCTCTTCGAACGGTTCGCCGAGGAATCACGTCGCCGCGCCTCGAACGGCCGGGTGGTCGTGCTCGTCTCCCATCGATTCTCTACCGTTCGCATGGCCGATCGGATCATCGTGATGGACGGCGCCCATGTCGCGGAGACGGGAAGCCACGAAGAACTGATGGCGTCGGGTGGTCTCTATGCCGACCTCTTCACCATCCAGGCCGCGGCATACGCTCGCTGATCGAACGCGGTCTCGCTCCCACGCGGCCTCTGTCGTATTGTCCTCGCGTTGCTCGTCACGGTTCTCGACGGAAGGATCACCTTGAATGCCATAAACCCCACGATCAGCACGACCACTACGACCACCACGACCACCACGATCACCACGCGAACGTTCTGTGTTGAAATTGTTGTGTCGTGGCCGTCGTGAGCGACGCCACACGGTCATCACGCCGGCTTGACCCGCTGGTGGCGTTGGACCTGGCACAAACCGGGGCAGCTCGAGTGATTGCCCACGTTGAACCCGAGCAATGGGCATGGCCAACACCGTGTGATCGATGGACGGTGCGGGACGTGATCAACAAGATGGTGGCATCAACTCGTACGTTCGCATACTTTGGCCGTCGGACTCCGCTCCTCCCGGCACTCGATCTCATTCATCCGGTGGAGATGCTCGGACCCGATCCTCTGTACACGTACCAACAGGAAGCGGCGTTGTGTCGCGAGGTTTGGCGGGCCGACGGCGCACTCGACGGAAGCGCCCCGTCCACCGTCGGCGAGTTCCCGGCCAAATCAGTACTCAACGCCCGCATCTTCGACACGACCATCCTCACGTGGGACGTCGCCACCGCAATAGGCGTTCCGCACGGAATCGGCGACGACCTTGCGGCTTACGTCTTACGTGTCGCCAAAGCGCTTGTGCCGACCGTGCGTCGCGTCAATCCGGACAGATACAAAGATGCGGCCCGATCAGCGGACGGCGGTGCACCGGTCGACGAGATGATTGCGGTCACCGGTCGCAACCCGCTGTGGGGCCGTCAGGACTCGTAGCTGGCACGCTGCCACTCATATCCCGACGCGCTGGCGTGGACCACGATCGAGCAATGAGCGCCATCAGCGAACCAAGACGGTCAGATTCCGTATCGGATCGGCGCACTCGGATCACTGGCGGCAATTGTTTTGAAAGGCGTTTTAGCGGGTAACCGTCATGCATGGTGCTGAGTAAGAAGGAACGTGAGCGGTTACCGTCGACATTGAAGCGGTCGCCCGCGAAAGCGCAGGACACGTACATGCACACGTTGGAGGTCGCGGAGGAGACTCATGGCGACGGCGAGGCGGCACATCGGATTGCGTTCGCCTCGTTGAAGCATTCGTTCGAGAAGGTAGGCGACCATTGGGAGCCGAAGGACGAACGAGGTCCGAGCGACGATCAAGACGCGAAGACCGGTCCTGAAGCGATTACCAGCACGACACCCACGGCCGGAGGAGTGGACGCTCGTGCGTCGAAAACTCATCTACTTGAAATAGCAAAGCGCCTGAACGTGAAGGGCCGAACGGCCATGAACAAGGAAGAACTGGTCGAAGCGATCGACCGCCAGAACCAGAGCATCACCGCCAGCTCGAACCGACGAGAACGGGCGAAATAGTCGGTGTGGACTATGTGCCGGTGTTGGTAGATCAGATGGATAGTTCACCGCATGGCACCGAGATGTGGGGTGAACAGACCGCGCTAGCCGTGCGCAACTTCCCGATCTCGGGGGAGCAAATGCCTCGGTGGATCATTGAAGTGATTGCGATGATCAAAGCAGAAGCGGCTCAGGTCAACGGTGACCTTGGTGTTGTACCGTCCACGATCGGCCTTGCGGTTCAGCGTGCGGCCAACGAAATCGTGGCCGGGAAGATGAGTGATCAGTTCCCCGTTGATGTGTTCCAAACGGGATCCGGCACGAGCACCAACATGAACGTCAACGAGGTCGTTGCTCACCGGGCGAGCGACTTGTGCGGCGTCGACGTGCATCCAAACGATCACGTCAACGCATCGCAGTCCTCGAACGACGTGTTCCCGTCGGCGATCCGGATCGCTGCGGCAGGTCTTTTGGTCAGCGGACTCCAGCCAGCCTTGGTTTCTCTCGCCGCCTCCTTGCGTGACCTTTCCGAGAAACACCGCACTACGGTGACGTTGGGGAGAACCCACCTGATGGATGCCGTGCCCATCACGTTCGGCCAGGAGGCCGGCGGCTGGGCGCGAGGAATTGAGCTGGGTAGTGAACGTCTGATGAGTGTCCTTCCGCGTTTGGGTGAAGTTCCGCTCGGTGGCACTGCGGTGGGGACGGGACTCAACGCTCCAGCAGACTTCGGCGACCGGATCGTGGCCCGGCTCGCAGCTCGAACGGGCCTGAATCTCACCGTTGCCAAGGATCGTTTCGAGGCCCAATCGAGTCAGGACGTGCTGGTCGAGTTGAGCGGGGCGTTGAAGACAGTCGCGCTGACGCTTTATAAGATCGCCGGCGATTTGCGTCTCCTCAGCTCGGGACCCGATGGTGGTTTCGCCGAGATCCGACTCCCGGCATTGCAGGCGGGAAGCTCGATCATGCCGGGCAAAGTAAATCCGGTTTTACCGGAGGTCGTGCAACAGGTGGCGGCGCAAGTGGTGGGCAACGATGCGACCATCACGTTTGCGGCGACGATGTCGACCCTGCAGTTGAACACGGCAATGCCCGTCATGGCCCGAAGTCTGATGTCGTCGCTCACGTTGTTAACCACGGCCACCGCGCAGCTCGATATCGGTTGTATACGGGGCATCGAGGTGGACGAGAAACGGATGCGTCATCTCGCTGAACGATCTTCCGCTTTGGTCACGGTGCTGGCGCCACGTATTGGCTACGAAGCAGCCGCCGAACTGGTCAAGGAGGCCCGAGCGACGGGCCGGGGAGTAGCGGAAACGGCGAGGAGTAACAACATTCACGGTTTAGACGATCTCGATGTGTCAGCACTTGCTCACCCTTGGTAGCGCCCGCTCGTTGACCAACTCCAGCGCGTCGCCCCCCAGAACTCGCAACGAGCCCATGCGTTTAAGAGGCAACGCGCAGGCGGGAGCGGAGGTTGGTCGGTCCAGTTGGCGGCGCGTTGTAACGCCTTGAGTGCGTTGAGGACAACATCTCGCCTTGCTCAGCGGTGAGCGTGAACCCGTAACGCCCACTCTGTCGTTCCGATCGGGGCCAGAATCAATTCTCCTCGCGACGCCACGTCGGCATCGTCGGCGTCGGCCAGAGGCCTACCCGCCGACGTGGCCGGTTCCTTTGAAAAATGTGTAGGTGATGAGCTTCACGGGCGACTGCGCATTCGACATTGCGAGCGGCCCGAATTCGTTGCTTGACCATTCGGGGGTTCGCGACGAGCCGTCTGTGCACCAGGTCATGGGCTTTGTGCCGGAGCGAGGTGTCACCTGATGGGTCGGTAGTTGAGATACACGACGCCGTTGTCGAACTGCTCAGATGCGGCAAGGGTCATGGCGGAAGGTTGGGCGTCGGTGGCGAACAACCGAGGGCCTTCGCCACGCGTTAACGGGTACATGAAAAGATGCAGTTCGTCGACGAGTCCGTCGGCGAGCAGTGCCTGCACGAGTGTCCCGCTCCCGCTGATGTACAGGTCCCCGTCCACGTCATTCTGTAATTGGCGAATCGTGGTGGCGTCGTAGCCTCCGATGACCGTTGAGTTTCTCCACGTCGGGTCGCTCAACGTGGATGAGACGATGTACTTCGTGGTGTCATTGAAAAATGGTGCACCGGGGTCGTCCTCCACGGTTCGACTCGACCATCCTTCTTCGAACATCTCATACGTTTTCCGCCCCATCAGAATCCCTTCGCAACGAGACGTTGCGCCTTCGATGATTTCTCCCATGCGGGGCGGAAAGCCGTAATCGGCGGTCCACATCGGGGTGTCGATGACCCCGTCGAGGCTTATGAACTCGTGTACGTGTATTGCTCCCACGATGATGTCTCCTGAAGGATTGAGGCCGCTAGTCGCCCAGCAGGTTGGTTGGTGTCTCTGCCGACGCGGTGTCGGAAGGAGCTCCATTTTGGACGGTTGATCGCTCGCAGCTGCGGCGCCCCAGCCGTCCGTCTTCGGTGGTAAAGAAGTCTGCGTCGTAGCCGCATGAGCGAAGCCGTGTGATGGCATCGGTGAGCGTTTCGGGGTTTGCCCCGTCGACTTGTATATCTGTTGTCATCGTACCCGTCCGCGCGGTC
>JAYVSS010000083.1:0-3977 GCA_043775075.1 Acidimicrobiia bacterium | reverse complement strand
CGACGTGATGGAGACGCCCAGGGCTTTGCCCGACAGAATTGATTGACTGACGAAAAATGCCCCGAACGCGGCAAGCGTCGTCACGACAAATGCCACGACACTGAATACCGCCGCCCGGGCGCCGAGCACGCTCAGCCGTTGCGGTGTCGCGGCATTTGTCGTGACGACGCTTGTGGCGTTCGGGGCATTTTTCGTCAGTCAATCAATTCTGTCGGGCAAAGCCCTGGGCGTCTCCATCACGTCGCCGGGGGCGTTGCGGAGCGTTGTCGGAACCGGTCTCTACCTCGCGGTACTTGGACTGATCGCTCTCGGACTGGGAACTCTGATCCGCAAGACCGCGGGTGCCATCGCTGCGCTGTTCGGCATCTTGTTCATGGTCCCCGTCATCGTGAGCCTGCTTCCCGAGTCGATCAGCAAATTCCAAAAGTACCTCCCGAGCAACGCCGGTCAGGAACTCATCTTTGGCACCGGGAAGAACACCTCCGACGTACTCTCACCGTGGGTTGGGTTCGGCGTGTTCTGCCTCTACGCCGTCGTCTTCCTGTCCGTCGCCGCCGTCGCCCTGCAACGACGTGACGCGTGACGATGCCCCGGCCGGCAACGTCGCAGGCACGGGGCGTCGATCTTTACTGGATCCCCCTAGGCGCCGGGGCGTCTGTCGTCCGAGTGAACGGCTGGCTCCTGTCCACCGTCCAAGGCCTCCTCCGTCGCCAGCCCCGCCGCCCGATCTACCACTCCGCTCTCGTTGCCCATTCCGATGCCGGATCCTTTGTCATCGAGATGACCCCGGTGACCGACGACAACGGGGTCAACGAGCGCGGCGTGGTTGCCCAGGGCCGCGTCGGAATGAGATGGCTGGGCCGATTCCGTATGTTCCGCTACGAGATCCACCGTTGGAAGGGTGGCGTGATTCCCGACCTTTCGGCGGCGATCGACGGGCCGGTCCGCGTCACAAACGACGCCGCCACTACCCAACGGATCCTTGATCTCGTGCCTCTGGTACCCACCCCCACGTGGGGGCGTGACGAGCTGAACGCCGACGGCATGTGGAACTCCAACTCCGTGATCTCATGGATATTGGAAAGCGCGCATATCAGCGAGGCGGCCGGTGAGCCTCCGCGGAACGGAACTGCGCCCGGGTGGGATGCCGGACTGATCGTCGCTCAACGCAGAACTTGAGGGCGACCTCGGACGGAGGCACTCGGCTCGTCACCCGTATTTGTGCCCGTTACGACTGGCGTCACCCGGCATCAGCTGTGCTCGGGACGCTCCTCATGGAGTTCGGGGACTTCGCCATGTTCCGGCGAATGCTGCGCGGCAGAAAAACGCGGGCCGAAACTCCCGTCCTTCGGTAGCGGCTGCACGGATTAACTGCGGCACACTGGAGAACCTATGGAGCAAGCCCAACGTACCTTTTTGGTGCTCAGTGGTACGTACTTATTGAGCGCCGTACTACTCCAAATCGTTCATTCGAAGCGGCGCGATATTGCCCTTTGGTTCGCCACCGGAGTCGGCGGCGTCGTGCTTTCTTTGCTGTTGAAGCCGGGTCGTCCGCTTGTTTGGCTGGGACTGCTCGTCGTGCTCGGTCCGCAAATGCTCTCAGCGACGAAGGGTGATTTGGTGCGCAAGAACCGGCTTCTGGTGGTCATCGATGTTGCTGGGCTCCTGTCGATCGTTGTCGGTCTCGCCCTTGCCCACCGAGCCTTGACTGGTTAGGACGGATGCGCGGGGTACGCGTATTGGCGGGGCCTGGCCGCCACACCGCTACGCACCGGTTCAGCTATGGGCGAAGTATTCGGTGAACCAGATCTGCGCGTCCTCGGCCACAGTCTCAAGGGCGCCGCCTTCTTCGAACATATCGGAAGCGCCAGGAACGATGACCAGTTTGTGTTCGCCGAGATGGCTCACGGCCTCGCGATTGTGGGCGAGGACAACGTCGTCGTACTCTCCAACGAGCATGAGCGTCGGGGTCTCGACGAGGTCAATGATTGGACCGACGAGGTCAAGACGACCGCCTCGGGTGACGATCGCCGTGATGTCGGCATCGGGGGTGGTCGCCGCCCGGAGAGCGGCTGCAGCTCCAGTGCTGGCACCGAAATACCCGACCTCCAGTGACGCCGTCGCAGAGTTGGACCGAAGCCACTGAGTGGCCGCATCAAGGCGTGTCGTGAGGAGATCGATATCGACGATCCGATCGCCGTCGGCCGCTTCTTCCTCGGTCAGCAGGTCGACGAGCAGCGTCGCTATTGCGTGGTCGTTCAACACTCCGGCAACGAAACGGTCGCGCGGGCTGTGTCGGCTGCTGCCGGGGCCGTGGGCGAACGCGACGACTCCGACCGGATCAGCGGGAATGAACAGGTGACCGGTGAGATGGATCGAGCCCACAGCGATCCGCACGTCGCCTTGGAGAAGCGCACCGGTCTGGGGACATGAGCTCAGCCGGTCCTCCGGCCGAAGGCTTATACGGTCAGCCGATTCGCCAAGGAGTCGTTCGACCTCGTGGTCTGTGGTCGGACCGAAGTCGTCGTACCACTGCCCGACGGCTATCATCCGGGGGGGCACCCGCAGGGCGATGAACTCGTCGACGTGCGGTGAAATGGCGTCAGCTGCCTGGCGGGAGCTCACCGGAGTAGCAACGACGATGCGAGCCGCCCGAAGCTCTCGGGCTACGGCGATAGCGACGAGGACGGTGTTCCCGGTGGCGATGCCGTCGTCGACGATGAGCGCGGTTTTTCCCACGAGCGGCGTCAAGGGCCGAGCGCTCCGGTAGCGACGAACTCGGCGCTCGATCTCTCCAAGCTCATGCAGCTCAACAGCGACGAATTGATCGTCGGTGACCCCGGCCCAAGCGATGGTCTCGTCGTTGCGTATGCAGGCACCGCCTTCGCCCACTGCGCCCATCGCCACCTCCGGCTCGTTCGGAAGTCCGATTTTTCGAACAACGAGAACGTCGAGAGGCGCCGAAAGCGTTTTGGCCACTTCAGCGGCAACGGGTACGCCGCCACGAGGCAGCCCGAGCACGACGGTGTTTGCGCCGACATGCTGGCGCAGCTCGGCGGCGAGAAGCCGACCCGCTTCGATCCGGTCCCGGAACTTCGTCTTCGTACTCATCCTCCTATTGAGCGGCATGCGCCGGATGCTCACAAGGGCACAAAGGCCCGGCATGCCGTCGTTTTCAAGTTGTCCGCAACGCCACGGCGCAAGACTGAAAGGCCCGGTATAGGTCGTTGCCGTTCTCGCACGAGCGCGCCGCAACAACATCAACGGGGGAGACGTCGCCGAACGTCCCGGTCTCCGGCGCCGTAATGCTCTAGTGATCGCAACGGGCGGTGTCAATGCTGAAGTAGTCCGCTCTACGAAAGAAGGGTCCGATGACTCCAATTCCCCAGAAATCATCTTCAGTGCCCAAGCCGAACAAGGTCGATCTCCGCGATGAGGATCATCTTCTCCAGGCTGGCGTCGTGAGCGCCCTGGAGAACGACCCGGCGATCGACGCCGCCAACATCGGTGTCTCCGTAAACGATGGCGCGGTGACGCTCTCGGGAACGGTTGATAGCTGGCCGGAGAAGACGGCGGCCACGGCGGCCACGAAGCAAGTCCCCGGCGTCCGAGTAATCGCCGATGAACTCGACGTGCAAACCGTTGGTACCCGAACAGACAACGAGCTCGCCCGCGCCGCCGAGTTCGCACTCGATCGCAGCTCTGAGGTACCCGAAGACGGAATCACCGTCGTTGTTAGAAATGGCTCGGTGACGCTGGACGGTTCGGTGCCGTGGGAGTTCGAGCGGCGCGTCGCCGAGTCCATAGTCAGGATGCTGCCGGGAGTAGCCAACGTGCGCAATCGCCTGACCCTTTCGGCCACGCCCACCCAAAGAGACGTGGCGACTCGAGTGCAAGAAGCGATCGTGAGTTTGGCGACGGTGGAGGCGGAACACCTCATGATCACCGTCACCGACGACGAAGTTCACCTTCGCGGC
>JAYVSS010000082.1:0-4115 GCA_043775075.1 Acidimicrobiia bacterium | reverse complement strand
GTCACCGATCAAATCGTGATCAACGGGTCCGACTACATCGGGCTCCAGGCCTAACAGCTCGATGCAGCACGCCCGTAGCTCATCGGCCGCCACTTCTTCGTCGTACGCACTGAAAACTTCAAGGCCCCCCCACAACCCGAGGGGATCGCCCAACATGTTGGTGTCGTCGTCGGTATGCAGCGAACGCACCATGCGACGAAACACATTGTTGGTCGACGTTGCCGACGGACGTTGAAATCCCGCGGCCGGATGCAACCGCCACTCCAGCGTGATCTCTCGAGGGCCGTCATCTCGTAACCAGACCTGGGCACCGTTCACGTAGGTATCGGTTGGTTCACCAAGTTGGCTATCGAGGGCGCGCAAGAGATCATGCGTACATTGCCAAACGGCAACGGTGCAAAGGAGAGGTTTGGTGTCCACGGGTGAGCATTTCAGCCGTTGGCTGTGCCCAACGTCCAAATAGCGGAGCGGGCCAACTCCGGCTTCGGTGAGTCAACGGTCATGGTGATGCCATCGTCGAAGCGCTTCGAGAACGTCGTCACCACCCGCCCGGGAACCCGATCGTCTACGACGCGGTGCCAGACACCGCCGTTGATCGTCTCTTCGGGCCCGACCAATTGCAACGGATCGCGCAGCCGTCGAGCGAGAAACTTGTCGTTTGTTTGCCAGACATGAATGGATTGACCTGAGTCCGGCGCCGAGCCGCGCACGGTGTACCAGACGTTGAGTTGATAGGCCTGAAAACCCTGCTTGGAATCAGGCTTGTCGAAGACCACCCGAACGATGGGCGCGCTTTCGGGAAGAACCGTGGGCAGCCGAATCTTAAACGGGATGTCGGCAAATGCCGCCTTCAGATCGCGTTTGGCCTTTTGTGACGCGTCGCCTCGCTCACTGGCCTGCCGGGCCCCGTTGGCGATCAGCGAGAGCGCCATGATCGCCGGGAAGGCGAACACGATCCACCCGGCGCGCCGACGAACGAAACGCCACACCGGCTTTTCCTCATCGCGTGACCACTCGTTGGCTCTCGTGGCGGAGGTCGATGAAGGTGTCGACACAATTCCCATCTGCCCAAGGCTAGGAGACTGGAGGCGTTGCAATTCCGGTAGCGCGGCGCGCTCGTATTCTGTGACCCATGACACGAGCACTCCACAACTTCATCAACGGCGAACAAGTTGCAGCATCCGATGGGTCCACGACAGATGTTGTCAATCCCGTCAACGGCCAGACCTACGCTACGGCCCCTAAGTCAGGGCCAGAAGATATCGACCGGGCTTTCGCTGCGGCCGAAGTGGCCTTTGGGGCGTGGGGTCGCACCACCCCGTCTGAGCGGAGCCGAGCATTGCTCAAGATCGCCGACGCCTTCGAAGCTCGGGCCGACGAACTGGTGGCCTGCGAGGTCGAAAACACCGGCAAGCCGATTGCCCTCACGCTGAGCGAGGAGATCCCCCCGATGATCGATCAGATTCGCTTTTTCGCTGGTGCCGCTCGAGTCCTCGAAGGTCGATCCACCGGCGAATATATGACCAACATGACCTCGATGATTCGACGCGAGCCCATCGGCGTCGTCGCCCAGGTGGCGCCGTGGAACTATCCGATGATGATGGCGGTCTGGAAGTTCGCTCCGGCTATCGCCGCCGGGAACTGCACGGTACTGAAACCGTCCGACACCACGCCCGCGTCGGCCTTGTTAATGGCCGAAATTGCCGCCGAGTTCCTCCCATCGGGAGTGTTCAACGTGGTGTGCGGTGACCGCGACACCGGTCGGGCCATGGTCGCCCATCCAATTCCGCAGATGGTGTCCATCACCGGTTCGGTGCGGGCCGGAATTGAAGTGGCACGAAGCTGTGCGGATACCCTAAAGAAAGCGCACTTAGAACTCGGCGGCAAAGCACCCGTGGTGGTGTTCGACGACGCCGACATCGAAGCGGCGGCGGCGGCGATCGCCCTCGGCGGCTTCTTCAATGCCGGTCAGGACTGCACTGCCGCCACCCGAGTCATCGTCGGCCCCAGCATCCACGATGACTTCGTCAGCGCGCTTACGGAAGCAGCGCGGAACACAAAGACGGGAATGCCAGACGACCCCGACGTCCTGTTTGGTCCGCTCAACAATCCCGGGCAACTGGCCCGAGTGTCAGGCATGGTCGATCGAACACCATCGCATGCGACCGTACAAACCGGGGGACAAGGAACAGACGGCTCGGTGTCCCGCTCGGGGGTTCACGGGGGCGACCCCCGTGGGAGGGGGTTTTTCTATGAGCCGACCGTGGTGAGCGGGTTGCGTCAGGACGATGAGCTGATCCAAGACGAGATCTTCGGGCCGGTCATCACGGTGCAGCGATTCAGCGATGAAGACGAAGCGATCCGCTGGGCCAACGGGGTCAAGTACGGCTTGGCGTCGAGCGTCTGGACGAAGGACCACGGACGGGCGATGCGCATGGCGCGAGCCCTGGACTTCGGCTGCGTGTGGATCAATACGCACATTCCGCTGGTGGCCGAAATGCCCCACGGCGGTTTTAAGCATTCGGGTTACGGAAAAGACCTGTCCATGTACGGGTTGGAGGACTACACCCGCCTCAAGCACGTGATGACCAACCTCGATGCGTAACGAGGTGAACCGCGGCGTGGGTCGTCCCATGGTGAACATTGGGAAGACGCGGCAACCCGGCACGCACGAAATGCGAGACTGCAAACACAGGAACAAGAAAAGGACGTCACTTGCCCATCCGTGACCGCACGATCAAACCGGCCAAGCCGCTCGCGGCCAGCGGAGCGAAACCGGCAAAGAAAACTGACGCGAAATCGAAAGCGGCGGACCCGCTCGATGACATCAATCGGTCGATTATCACCGAACTACAAAAAGACGGTCGACGCAGTTACACCGCCATCGCCGAACGCGTCGGGCTCTCCGAAGCGGCCGTCCGCCAACGGGTGCAGAAACTGGGCGAAGACGGAGTCATGCAGATCGTCGCGGTGACCGACCCAATGAAGCTCGGGTTCCGTCGGGTGGCGATGATTGCGATTCGGGTATCGGGTGATGCCACGTTGGTGGCCGAGGCGTTGAGCAAGCTGCCCGAAGTGAGCTACGTGGTGCTTGCTGGTGGAAGTTACGACCTTCTCGCCGAAGTTGTTTGTGAAGATGACGAGCATTTGATCGATGTCCTCAACACCACGATCCGCACATTCCCCAGCGTGCGGGAAACAGAAACGTTTATGTACTTACGGTTATATAAGGAGTCGTACACCTGGGGAGTCCCGGACGCGTAAGGCCCACCAACCATGCCCTCCCTTTCTCCGTTCCTCCATCCCTTCGCCCGGCCCGGTGCCCGGCCCTCCGAGTTCGTCACCATGGTGCGAGGCAACGGCGCCAACCTGTTCGACAGCACCGGCAAGCGCTACGTCGATGGGCTCGCCAGCCTTTGGTACTGCAACGTTGGTCACGGCCGTAAGGCCATCGCCGATGCTGTCGCCCAACAAATGCAGACGCTCGAGACATACAGCACATTTGATATGTTCACAAACGAACCGGCCGAGGAGTTGTGCGGCGAACTTGCGGCCCTCGCGCCGATGGACAACGTCCGCGTGTTCCTGACCAGCGGAGGGTCCGAATCCGTAGACACGGCAATGAAGTTGGCCCGCCAGGCCCAACATCAGGCCGGCCACCCGGAACGAACCGTGATCATCAGCCGGATGCAGAGCTACCACGGGGTGAATTACGGCGGCCTTTCCGCCACCGGCCTCCCCCTCAACCGGGCCGGCTTTGGCGAGATGCTCCCCGAAGTGGTGCTGGTTCCTCAGCACGATCTCGATGCCATGGGAGCTGCCTGTGCTCAGCATGCCGGACGAGTCGCGGCGATCATCACCGAACCAGTGCAGGGCGCGGGTGGCGTTCATCCGGCGCACGATGGATACCTGCAGGGCCTTCGGGCCCTCGCCGACCAGCACGGCGCCTTTCTGATTTTCGACGAAGTCATCTGCGGCTTTGGTCGGCTCGGTTCGTGGTGGGGTGCCCAGTACTATGGCGTCGCCCCGGACCTGATCACCTTCGCCAAGGGGGTGTCTTCGGGCTACGTGCCGCTCGGCGGTGTTCTCGTCGGACCCGCAGTGCGCGCCCCTCT
>JAYVSS010000081.1:0-1854 GCA_043775075.1 Acidimicrobiia bacterium | reverse complement strand
GTTTTTACTTACGTCGAACGACGCCAATTCGAGAAGACGCCATTTGTCCACGATCCATACCGACGGCCGCAGGGTGACCGGCCCGCGATATCGAGTCTGATCAGCGATGGTTGCTGCCAGATCAGTCTTTGCCGCCACCCGGCCGGAGATGTGATGGAGTTCATCGCCGTAACGATCGAGAATGGTCACGGTGTCTCGCCCGGTAGCAATCCAATACGCGCCGAAACTTTCGAGGGAAAGGGCGGCCGGATGGCGGCCTCGTATATCGGTTTCGGAGCATTCGCTTCGCCCTGGCAACGCCCCACTAGAGAGACCCACGGCGCCGGTGGCAATCGCTCGCACAATGCTGCGTTCAGGCACTTCTTCCAGGCGGACTTCAATCGATGCTGGGCTCGCTCCCGCCGCCAAGACCTCGGCCTCGACCTCGCGCATCATTGCTTCAGTGATCGACTCATCGATGCTCTCCACTGTGCGCTCGCGCTCAGCCCGCAGTAGCGACAGGGCGTCGCCTATAGAGGAGATGATCTCCGCGTGTTCAGGGATGGCGATCGGCCACCCGAGCATCGCCGCCACCTGGCGGGCCACTCCGCCAGCGCCACCTCCCACACCCACCAGAGTGGGGGCAATGAGCTTTGCGGTGGCGGCGACGGTGAGTACCAACTCACAGATGGCCTCACCCGACGCCGTGAGCATCTGTCGGGCCACGGTCGGTCCATCGCATTTCGTGAGCGCCGCCGCGAGATCGAATGCGCGCAGAGCAACGCGGGAGTCACTGCGGCAGTAGTCATCTGGCTCCGGCAGACCGAGAGCGTTGGCGGCGCAGGTGTTGGTGACGCCCAACCGTTCGCCGGTCGTTAGCTCGATGAGAACAAAATCGTTGGTATCGCCGGGAGACGGTGTCCCCAGCACCGCCACGGCCCCGTCCAACTCATCAAGCGAGACGAAGCAGGCGTAGCGCAGCCCGGCGATATGGGCCGAGCGAGGTCCCACGCCGTACACCCGACCGCGACGAACCCGCAGCATCGATCCGCCGGCAACGCCGACCACGCGTACGTCCACGCTACGAAGCGCCGTGGCGTGTGAAGCTACGCGCACATAGGATAGCGATGGCCGCCCATTCCGGATCGCCGCGATGTTGGTGGACGTGCCGCCCACTTCAACGACAATTGCGTCGGTCACACCGGTGTACCGGAGAGCACCAGACACCGACGCCGATGGTCCGGAGTACAGCGTGCGCACCGGCGCCTGGCGAAAGCCATCGAGGTCAGTCGCCCCACCGTCACTGCGCATCACCATCACCGCGGCATGAATTCCGGCGGTTCGCACTCCCTCAGAGACAAAGTCCGCGGTGGACACGGCAATGGGCAAAATGGATGCGTTGAGGGCGGCGGTGACCGTTCGTAGTTCGAGCCCGTACAGACCGCTCAATTCCGTGGAGGCACAGGCCGGGATGCCGACGTCGGCGGCGAGGGCGGCCACCAAATTTTCGTTGCGCGAGTCGTCCGGGGAGAAGGCTTCAGCGATGGCCACGGCCACCACACCGGCGCGGCGCATGTCTTCCAACTCGGCCCGTATCGCGGTGGACGGGAGACCGTCGGTGACGTCAAAGAAGGCCTGGCGAACCGAGAGGTACTTCCCGGGGGCCACCTCAACGTTGCGAAGTTGGGTGAGCTTCTCCACCTTTTTCAGATCCGGTCGGCGACCCATGCCAATGACTCCGACCACGCCGACGTCGCCCTCCAGGAGTGCATTCACGGCTTGCGTGGTTGAATGGGTAACGAGGTCGATGCGGTCCGCCCCCACCTGGGCGGCCACGTCGGCAACGGCGGCAACGACTCCCTGGGCAACGCCACC
>JAYVSS010000080.1:0-1538 GCA_043775075.1 Acidimicrobiia bacterium | reverse complement strand
CCTGCACGGTGTTGCAGCTCACCAACCCCGTGCCCCAAGACGCCCGACTGTGGACTGAGTTTGGGGCTGGACTGGTTGGCTCGGAGGGCCCGCTTCCGTCGCTCGTGCGTTCCGTGCGTGGCGCGCCCACGCCCCGTACGCCCTTCCTCGTAACTCGCGGCTGTCGAGTCGCGTGTGATCCCGAGAATGTCCGACCGGTCGAACTGGTGGGGATCACCGGGAGTGGCAAGGCGCTGGTCGATTTCGTAATCGTGAAGAACCTGAAGACCGGAACGGTCAAGAAGTACGACGGACCCATCGACGCCGAGAGCGATCCGACTGACACCGTGCTATCGATGACCTGGGCCAAGTTTGCGCCAAGCACCTCCTACGAAATCACCGTGGCCGCTGGCGCTCCGGCCTTCGGAGGGGGAACGCTGGGCTATGACGCCATTCGCCTCATCTCATTCGGACCCCGCTCGTCGTTTACCGAGGTGCCCGGCGGAGAGGTCGTCCTGGAGGCCGGGGTGACTGCGGTCCGAGCGAAAATACGCAACGTGACCGAACTCGACGTGGTGTCACGCCAGGTTGCCAGCGATCAGATCGTGGCCACGGTTCGATCGTTCGCCGGGGCCACGGGGGCGCCGAAGTTTTCCGTCGGTCGGGTCTCGTCGACCGTGGCGATCAAGACGCCGCTCGACGCCGATGCCGTGCAGTCGATTCTGCTGGGCGGCGCGGTCACCGGCTCGGCCGACACCAAAAAGCCCAGCTCGTCGAAGTCCCGCGCCGCCGGTGCGGGCTTGAGGAAACGCGGTGTGTTCGTTGTCGCCGTGCGCCCCCGTGCCGTCGTACTCGGGTCTCGGTACAACGGCTTCGGCGTGCCGTACAAGGGCCTCGGGTCGAGTGTTGATCGCAGTCAGGGCGGCCCCACCGGCTGGCAGCCGATGATTGTGCAGCGCACGGACCTCGCCGTCACGTTGAAGTCATCGCGCTCCAATGTGTTGGTGGCGGTCTCATCGCTGGCCACGGGCGGGGCGATCAAAGGGGCCAAGGTCTCGCTGTACGCCGACGGGAAGGCGTCGTACTGGACCGGAGCCACCAACGCCGACGGCGTGGTTGTCGCCAAACCCCATCCCGACCGGGGATGCGGTTCCTGCGACCTCGTCGCCATTGTCGAAGCGACGACGAACAAGGTCGACGATGTGGCCTACGCCCAAACGCGCTGGCGGGAATGGGGCGACGAGTACTCGTATCAAGTCGATGAGTCCGAACTCACTTCGCAGGAACGAACGGACCGTACCGCGAGCCTTGCCCTCGATGCCAAGCTCACGCCCGGTTCGTCACTCATTGATTCGGTGTTTACCGATCGCGGGGTGTATCGGCTCGGTGAGCAGGTCAAGGTGAAGGGTGTGGTGCGTATGCAAGAACTGCAAGCACTACGCGCGCTTCCCAAGTCCGTGAGCGAGCTGCCGTTCACCGTCGAAGACCCCCGCGGCGTTCGCGTGTTCAGCCGGGCGGTGAAGATCTCCGCCAACGGTTCGTTCGACACGTCGTTCATC
>JAYVSS010000079.1:0-9886 GCA_043775075.1 Acidimicrobiia bacterium | reverse complement strand
TGAGGTGTATATCGCGGCCACGAGCGGCACGATTGCGAAGTTGAACAATCCGTAACCGCTACTGCAGAAAGAGCGCGTAGGCCGGGTCGTCGGTAACTTCTCGATAGCGGTAGCCCACGTCGGCCAGGAATGTTCCCACCTGTTTTCGTTCATCAGACGGCACCTGCAAGCCGACCAGAACGCGGGAATAGTCCGCTCCCTGGTTGCGGTAGTGAAACATCGAGATATTCCACGTCGGATGCATACCCGTGAGGAACTTCATCAAAGCGCCCGGCCGCTCGGGAAACTCCACGTCGAAGGCCAACTCGCCTGCTGCCAAACCACTATGTCCACCTACCATGTGGCGAAGATGCTGCGCCGCCAATTCATTGTGGGTGAGATCGAGAACTTCGAAACCCGCCTTGCCGAACTGCGTCGCAATCTTCTCTCCTCCACCCTGGCCGGACACACCGATGCCGACGAAGATCCGGGCTTTCGCGTCGTCGCTGATGCGGTAGTTGAACTCCGTGAGACTTCGGCTGCCAATAAGTGTGCAGAACTTCTTCAGACTGCCCGGGCGCTCAGGGATGGTGACGGCGAACAACGCTTCTTTCGATTCACCCACCTCCGTGCGCTCAGCCACGAATCGCAGGCGATCGAAGTTCATGTTGGCCCCACATGCGACGGCGACAAACGTCTGGCCCGTGAGTCCATGGGACTTCGCGTACGACTTCATGCCAGCGATCGCCATCGCACCGGAAGGTTCCGTCACGCTGCGAGTGTCCAGGAAAACATCCTTGATGGCGGCGCACACTTCGTCAGTGTCCACCAGCACGTAGTCGTCAACGAGGGCACGGCACAGACGAAACGTTTCCGCTCCAACTCGCTTCACTGCCGTGCCGTCGGCAAACAATCCAACCTCGGACAGAGTGACCCGCTTGCCGGCGCGCACGCTGCGCACCATCGCATCGGAATCAATCATCTGTACGCCTATTACCTTGACTTCCGGACGAACCGCCTTCATGAACGACGCCACTCCCGCCGCCAGTCCGCCGCCGCCGATCGCCACGAACACCGCGTCGATCGGGCCGGGATGCTGTCGAGCGATCTCCATACCAACGGTGCCCTGCCCAGCGATGACATCGGGGTCGTCGAAGGGATGCACAAACGTCAGCCCCTGCTCCGCCGCGAGGACTTCGGCATGAGCCTGGGAGTCCGAATACGACTCGCCGTGGATCACCACTTGGACGTGTGAACCACCGCGGGCCTTGACTGCGTCGATCTTGACCTGCGGCGTGGTGGTGGGCATCACGATGACGGCCCGGCACCCGAGTTTGGCCGCACTCAGCGCGACCCCCTGAGCATGGTTCCCGGCGCTGGCCGTGACGACGCCACGCGCCAGTTGCTCGACCGTGCAGTGGGCCATCTTGTTGTAGGCACCCCGAACCTTGAAGGAGAACACCGGTTGTAGGTCCTCGCGCTTGAGGAACACCCGATTGCCGGTCCGCTTCGACAGGTTGGGGGCGGCGTCGAGGGGGGATTCAATCGCCACGTCGTAAACGCGAGCGGTGAGGATACGGCGGAGATAGTCAGTACGCATAGCGGGGCATGAAGCCTCGCACGCGAAGACCTACCGACTGATCATCGGCACGTAGTCACGCTCCGCCGCGCCGACATACAGCTGGCGGGGGCGACTGATCTTCTGTTCTGGATCGGCGAGCAGTTCCTGCCAGTGCGACAACCAACCGGACATACGGGGAATGGCGAAGAGCACCGTGAACATATCAAGCGGGAAACCCATCGCCTGGTAGATCAGGCCCGAATAAAAGTCCACGTTGGGGTAGAGCTTGCGCTTCACGAAGTACTCGTCGCTCAGTGCCACTTCTTCCAGCTTTAGGGCAATATCAAGAAGCGGATTTGTGCCGGTTACTTCGAAGACGTCGTAGGCCTGCTTCTTCACGATCGTGGCCCGTGGATCGTAATTCTTATACACACGATGCCCAAAGCCCATGAGGCGGGTCTCGCCTTTGCCACTCTTGACCTCGTCGATAAAACCCGGGACATTCGACACGTGGCCGATGTCTTGGAGCATGCGCACCACCGCTTCGTTCGCCCCACCGTGGAGTGGGCCATAGAGAGCGCTAGCCGCACCGGCCGCCGCCACGTAGGGGTCTGACTGGGCCGACGCAATGACCCGCATGGCCGTGGTCCCACAGTTCTGCTCATGATCGGCATGCAAAATGAACAGCACATCCAGGGCCCGCGCCAGCTTCGGATTCACTTCATAGTCTGCGCCAATACGCCACAGCATGTTCAAGAAATTTGACGCATAGTCAAGACCATTATCCGGATACACCGTGGGCTGACCAACGGAGAACCGGTGGCAATAGGCCGCCAACGTGGGGGCCTTGGCGATGAGTCGGAGGATCTGCTTTTCGCGTGATACCGGGCTATCGATGTCTTTCGCATCGGGGTAATACGTGCTCAGGGCGGCCAGACCGGACACGAACATACCCATGGGGTGAGCGTCGTGATTAAAGCCCTCCATGAACCGCTTACGCACGTTTTCATGCAGGAACGTGTGGTGCGTAACTTCATAGGTCCACGTATCAAGCTGGGCTTTGTTCGGCAGTTCACCGTTGAGCAGGAGGTAGGCCACTTCGAGGTAGGTGGAGTGCTCCGCCAGTTGTTCGATCGGGTAGCCCCGATAGCGAAGGATTCCCAAATCGCCGTCGATGAACGTGACCGCCGAACGGCATGCCGCAGTCTGCATGTAAGCCGGGTCGTACACCCACAGGCCCGGATCAAGCTCACGGATGGCTCGCGAGGTGATGCCGCCATCGACGATGGGGACCTCCACCTGCTTCCCCGTTCGGTTGTCGATGATCGTGAAGGTCTCAGGCATGGTCTTCGTTTCTACTTCGAATCCGGGTGGGGGACGGTGGGGTGGCAACGGACAGAAAAGGCCGAAGGACAGTTAGTTGTCCGACAGGGTGTAGCGGTACACGTTGGTCTCACGTGCCACAAAACCAATGCGCTGATACAGCCGGTTAGCCGCCTCGCGGGAAGGGCGTGATGTGAGATCGACGGTCTTGGCGCCGTTCTCGGCCGCCAGCGTGAGCGCGTACATGTTCAAGGCCTCGCCCACGCCCTTGCCGCGGGCGGCGTCATCCACCACCACATCCTCGATCCAGGCCCGAATGGCCGTCGGAATGGGGAAGACGACCAGCGTCAAGCTGCCGAGCAGGGCGCCGTCATCGTCACGGGCAATGAGGAGGAAGCAGGCCTCATTCGAAGCAATCGCCTGGAGTTCAGCTTTGGTTGGGGCGGGCGAGGATTTCGACAGCTGGGGGATGAGTCGGGCGAACGCCTCGACCACGTCGTCGCCGACTTGAGTGGCGACTTCGATCGTAACGGACATCGTGAATTCGGCTCCCGGAAAGGCTGACTGGACTAATGATCGGAAGCAGGACGAGATACGTTCCGGCCCCAACCGACTGGTGAAGGTTACTTCCGGGCAGACACGTTCCGAAAGGCCGGACAGTGGGGAATCTCGACGGCGAGAAGATCGTCGATGTCCGGGGCCCAGTCACGATCTTCGGTCGACGATCCGTTGGCCTGCCACTGGCGTCGACGGTCGGCGAGAATCGCTGCAACCTCGCCCAAACGACCCGGTAGAGCAGCGGCAATGCGATCACGCAGGACCCGGGCCAGGGTGGGGCTGGCGCCGCTGGTAGACACGGCGATGATCACGTCTCCGTTGCGATGGACGGCCGGTAGCAGCGCCGTACAGCGTTGGGGATCGTCGACGGCGTTGCACCAGATCTGGCGTCGCTCGCACTCGTCGGCCACCGCCTGCTGGACCGCAGGGTCACCGGTGGCGGCGACGACGTACCAAACGCCGTCCACGTCATTCGGCACGAACCGCCGCTGGAGAAGGATCAGCCGATCCGCCGTTTTGACCGCCTGGGCCACGATCGAGTCGACGATCTCGGGGCTCACCAGCGTGACCCGGGCGCCAGCGGCGAGGAGTCCGTCGACCTTGCGGGCGGCCACCTGGCCCCCGCCCACCACGAGCACCGATCGCCCATCGAAACGCAGCACCACGGGAAACATGACCGTCAGTTTGCCCTGTTCGGACTCGGGTTGGCGCTGCATAGTGCGCTATTTCGCCGAGGCGGGAACGCGGCGTAGGGCCGGACGTTCGATCAGTCGGTAGCTGCCCTCGGTCAGCAATGCAGTGAGCCCGAGGGCGACGAGCCAGCCTCACAGCGTACAGTCGAGTTTTGCCCGCCTCTTTGCGGGCAATCATTGACTCTTGATGATCGTCAAAGACTCGAACTCGAACGCCACGCCAGTTCGTCGGTTGACCATCCGGCCACTGCGTGACTTCCTCGCGGCCGAGGCGTCGGGTGGCGTCGCTGTCCTCGTTGCCACCGGCATTGCGTTGGTGTGGGCGAACTCGCCCTGGGTCGGTTCCTACCTGACCCTGTGGTCCACCGAACTCGGGGCCCACGTTGGCCGATACGGGTTCTCCCTGGACCTCCGTCATTGGGTCAACGACGGTCTCATGACCGCGTTCTTTCTCGTGGTCGGGCTCGAGATCAAACGCCAGCTTGTCGAGGGAGAACTTCGCGAACGACGCAAAGCGATTGTCCCTGTGGCTGCGGCGATCGGGGGCATGGTCGTCCCCGCATTGATCTTCATCGCCTGGACTATCGGGACGCCGCAAATCCGAGGCTGGGGCATCCCGATGGCCACCGATATCGCCCTGGCCGTGGGCATTCTGGCATTGGCCGGGCCGAGATTCCCGGCTGGAGCGAAGTTGTTCCTGCTGGCGTTGGCCATCGTGGACGACATCGGAGCGATCCTCGTGATCGCCGTTTTTTACGGCAATGGTGGACGCCGAGTAATGCTCTTTGTTGCGGCGCTCGTGGTCGTCGTCGTCGTCGTGGCCCGTCGCCTCGGCCTGAGATCGATCGGGATCTACGTGGTCCTCGGCGTGGTGCTGTGGTGGGCGCTGCACGAAGCTGGTGTCCATCCGACGCTGGCCGGAGTGGTGATGGGGTTGCTCGCTCCAACCCAGCCGTTCACCCCCCGGGAGCTCATCGACCTGGACGAGTTGGCCGACGTGTCCAGCGTCGAGCACGCAGCCGAGACCGTACGGCTGGCAAAGTCGTCGGTGTCGGTCGTTGAGTGGCTAGAACATCGACTCCATCGCTGGACGAGCTTCGTGATCGTGCCATTATTCGCGATTGCCAACGCGGGGATCGAAATCTCCACCGCATCGCTCCGTGACGCCGTGGGAACGCGATTGGTGTGGGGAGTGGGGCTCGGACTCCTCATCGGCAAACCCGTCGGGATCCTCGCCGCCACGTATTGCGTGGTCCGCACGGGCGTCGGGGCACTACCCGACGGAACGAGGTGGCGCGATCTCACCGTCACGGCGATCGTGGCGGGCGTCGGCTTCACGGTTTCGCTGTTCGTGTCCGAACTCGCCTTCGACAGCCCTGCCGCTGACCATGCAAAGGTCGCCGTCCTCGTCGCATCAATCGCCGCCGGAACCGTCGCGCTCCTCGTGGGCCGCCGGGCATCTCGAACGACGCATCCGCAATGAGGCGACTGGGTGACGCACCCGATTCGGCTGACCGATGCGGACCGGCCACGACCCATCGGAACAAGGCGGGGAATAACTACAGCCGAGTGGGCCGTGTGGGCGAGGGGGGACTTGAACCCCCATGAAGTTTCCCTCGCTAGCACCTGAAGCTAGTGCGTCTGCCATTTCGCCACTCGCCCGAGTGAACAACCGGGAAAGCGTAGCCGAGAGCCCGGCGCTGTCCTCCACGATTTCGCCCGTCCGAACCCGCCCGGCCGGCGCACCCGGTGATGGCTCCGTACCCAGCTCGCGGGATTCCGGACCCACCTGACCGGAGAACCGCGCGATCCGGGTGGATCGAGAGGCGAGGTGGGGTGCCGCTAGGGCGCGGTGGGGTGCCGACCGAAAATGCCTGCGCAAATGCCCGCACCGAAACGCCGGCCGGAAAATGAGGGCCGGCCTCGGGGGCGGGGGTAGCGTCGCTAACCTCGGAACCACGATGGGACTTCAGGGGATCGAACGGCGTTTGGAGCAGCTCGTTGAAGGCACCTTCGCCCGTGTGTTCCGCACCCACGTCCGCCCCGTTGAGCTGGGCCGACGCATGATCCGTGAAATGGACCTCGGCACCACCGTCGGCGTGAACGGGGAGCGGGTCGCTCCCAACTCCTTCCAGTTCAACGTGTCTCCCGACGATTACGCCCGCCTCACGCCATTCGGCGAGAACCTTGTCGGCGAATTGAACGAGATGGCCGAGACCTACGCCCGGGACGAACGACTCACGCTCAAAGGCCGGGGATCAGTGGAAATTTTGGCCGACGAAGCACTGAGGACCGGTCGGTTCCGCGTCCTCGGAGAAATTCGTCCCGGACCTCGCGAAGTTGCGGCATCGGGATGGCTGATACTTCCCAACGGGTCGACGGTGGCGTTGCGTCACGCCGACCCGATCGTCATCGGGCGGTCGAACGAGTGCGACGTGGTCCTGGCCGACGCCAACGCTTCTCGAGAACACGTCGAGGTGCGTATGTTCAACGGCCGGGCCACCGTGCTCGATCTGGGCTCGCTCAACGGAACCAAGTTGAACGGCCGTGGTATACCGGCCGACGCCCTGGGACTCCCTCTGGCCGACGGCGATCGCATCCAAATCAGCGCCAGCACGATCATTTTCACCGCCGTTGAACCAGCCGAACCGGCCCGACGAGCCGGCGGAGGGGCCCGTGGCTAACTCCGTTCTTACCGTTCTCAAACTGGCGTTTCTGGCCGGTCTCTATCTTTTCCTCGCTCGCGTCGTCCGTGCGGTGTGGGTGGAAATCCATGCCGAGAGGGGCTCGCTCGCCGAACGAGTACGCAGCGGTTCCGAAGGGATCGGCGGACCTGCCGCAACGCCTTCGACACAAACGACCGCGGTGTCGAGTGCGCGCGAACAATCGTCTCCCCAAAAGGCGCGTAAGCGAAGCAAGATTGATAAGCAAACCTATAGTTTGAAGATCGTCGAGCCGCCCGAGCGCCGCGGTCGGACGTTTGCGATGACCGACGAAATGACGATCGGTCGGGCCGCTGGCTGTGCCGTGTCCATCGAGGATCCGCTGATCTCGCAACTGCACGCCCGCATGTTTCGCCGGGACGGTCAGTTCTTTGTTGAGGACCTCGGCTCCACGAACAGCACCTTCTTGAATCGCAAACGCGTTGGGGGACCGGTGCCGATAGCCGTCGGTGATCGCATCTCTCTCGGCGACACCGTGCTCGAGATGAAGAAGTAAGCGCACATGGTACAGCCAGAGTATGAAAATTCAGTTTGGCTTCGGTCCGGGGTTGCGACGAACCCCGGAAGGGTGCGATCGCAAAACCAGGATCGCTATCTGATCGTCGATCAGAGTTTGTTCCTGGTAGCCGACGGAATGGGTGGGCATGTTGGCGGCGAAGTCGCGGCCCAAGTCACCGTGGATACGCTCAGCGCGCTTAGCAACCTGCCGTCGGGAACGAGCACGTTGCTTCGATCCGAAGATGTGGTCGCCCGAATCGAGGCGGCGAATCTTAAGATTCTTCAGCGCGCCGATGATGAGCCGGACCTGCGGGGCATGGGAACCACCTTGACCGGGCTTGCCGTCATCGAAGGTGACGCCACCTCACCGGCGTTGCTTCTCATTGTGAACGTGGGAGACTCTCGCACGTATTGGTTGCGCGGTGGCGAACTCGAACAGCTTTCCGAGGATCATTCCGTCGTCGGTGAGCTTCAGCGCGAGGGCAAGCTGAGTGCGTCTGAAGCACGGACGCACAAGAGCCGTTCGGTTCTTACTCGCGCGTTGGGCGTTGAACCCGACGTCGAGTGCGATGTCCTCGAAGTGGTGCCGATTGTGGGCGACCGATTCCTGATCTGTTCCGACGGTCTTCCAACCGAACTGGCCGATGCCACGATCGCTTCCATCTTGCGCCGTCTCGGTGACCCCCGGGAGGCGGCGGCGGCGCTGGTACGCGATGCCGTGGACCACGGCGGCCGGGACAACGTCACGGTGATTGTGGTGGACGTGGTTGCTGGCCTCGACGGCTCCGGTGCGGCGGTTATGTCTGCGTCGCCTCAACGTTCCGTCCTCGACAACACGGTCACAGCTGCTACCGCCATACAGACCGCGGTCGAACCGAGCACGACAGCGAAGCGCGAGCCAACACCAAAGGGACCTCGTCGCCCCTGGATCATTAATCTACGTGTACTTATTTTCTTGGCGACCGTGGCCGCCCTCGCCGCCGGCGTTGTCTGGACGCTGCGGAACGCTCCGGCCAAGGACGAAACGCCAGTGAACGTGGATTCCAGCACCACGATCAGTACTGAAACAACACCGTCTCCCGCTGGCGAAACGACCCCCGGGCGTACAACGGCCGAGAAGACAACGCCGGCCACTAACGCCGCCCTCACGTCGGACCTGTCCGACCCGGTGCCCGGCGCCGTCGTGGACCCCTTCGCCACCACCACGATCACCACCTCAACCACGAAGGCACCGAAAACCACCCCCAAGACGAGCACGTCGTAGTGGCTCGACTGACCCGGCTGGCCGTACCGCGGCGTCGTACCGAACTCGGCCTGATCATCCTCGCCGTGGCGCTGACGGCCAGCGCTTACACCCTCGTTTCGCTGGGCAAGACGGCGACCGTCCCCACCAACATCAGGCCATTCGTTGGTGTGATCGCCGCCCTACTTCTAAGTGCACATATTGCTACTCGTCGTCTCGCAAAGTTTGCCGACGCCACGATCCTCTCGATCGCTGCCGTACTCAACGGCATCGGCTATGTCTTCATCGTTCGCCTTCGTCCTGACCTGGCCAATAAGCAAGCGGCGTGGACGGCCGTCGGTATCGCCGGATACATCGCCACCCTTCTGATCGTGCGTGAGGCGAAGCGTTTGCAGTACGCCCGTTATACGTTTTGTTTTGCCGGGATAGCTCTGCTCATGGCGCCACTCATTCCCGGTATCGGATACGAACGCAACGGGTCGCGCATCTGGGCGCGCGTTGGGCCGATCACCTTCCAACCGGGAGAAGTGGCCAAGCTCACACTCGCCCTGTTCTTTGCGTCCTATCTTGTGGAGAAACGCGAGTTGCTGGCGGTGGCGGGAAAGAGCGTGTTCGGCATCCACATTCCCGAGTTCCGCCACCTCGGTCCGATTGTGTTGGCGTGGGGATTCTCGATCGCCGTGATGGTGGCCGAAAAAGACCTTGGATCTTCGCTGCTCTTCTTCACCCTCTTTGTCGTCATGCTGTGGGTAGCAACGGGCCGAACGGCGTTCCTCGGCCTCGGTCTGGTGCTTTTCGGCGGCGGAGCAACCGGCGCCTATCAACTCTTCGGACACGTCCGCACCCGGGTGTCCACGTGGCTCGATCCGTGGATCGATGCCAACGGAACGGGTTACCAGCTTACGCAAAGTCTGTTTGCCTTCGGATCCGGTGGACTCGCCGGCGCAGGCTTGGCGCAGGGCCGGCCGACGCGCATCCCGGCCTCGTACAACGACTTCATCCTCGCCGCTATCGGTGAGGAACTCGGACTTTTTGGGACGACCGCCGTAGTCCTGTGTTTCCTCCTCCTCGTGGGCGCCGGGCTTCGCATCGCCCTGCGGGCCGACACGGCGTTCGACAAGCTGCTCGCCGTTGGCCTGACCACCATCCTTGGCATGCAGACGTTCATCATCGTCGGCGGCGTTACCCGGCTCGTGCCGCTCACCGGTGTGACGTTGCCATTTGTGAGCTACGGCGGTTCGTCGCTCGTGGTCAACTACGTGTTGCTGGCCCTGCTCGCCCGCATCTCTCACGACGCCAACGCTCGGCT
>JAYVSS010000078.1:0-2183 GCA_043775075.1 Acidimicrobiia bacterium | reverse complement strand
GCGTGAAGCCCAAAAGCCGATGGGCGTCGAAGGTATTGGCCCGCTGAGCGATTCCGAAGTTGAATTCCCAGCCGACCGTGGCCGCCACCTCGGTCACATGATCGGTGATCTCCTTCGCTCGCTCGGGACCGCCGAACTTCATGGCGTATCCATCGAGCACGGGAGAAGGCATTCTCGGGGCCGTGGGATCGAGCTGGAACGGCCGCCAGGTGACCTCCACCGGTCCGCCTCCTTCGCCGGCAAACGTGGTCAGTGCTGCTTCGAAGCGGGCCTTGCCGATCGCACACCAGGGGCACACCACATCGGAGTAGATCTCTACCTGCATGGGTACGGACTGTACCGCCACTACCAAGCAAGCCAATCGTCGGGCTCAATGCCGCGCTCCGCCAAGCGGTCTTTCGCCCACAGCGGGGCATCGAACTTCTCGCCGGCGTTGATCCTGGCGAACATCGGCCCGTCTGACGCCCACACGTGACACGTGTCGCGGTTCGCTTCGTGACCAGCACGCATGCTCCGGTCGCGGGCCTCCGGAGCAGCACCGGTGAGCGCCATGGAGTCGTTTACGGCGTGCATAAATGACCAGCGCGCTTGCATGATCACCGGAGCCATGGCGTTGAGCAGGGCGACGAAATGCGTGCACGATCTCGGTCCACCGAAAAGTGCCTTCACCCGGTTCCCGAAGCCGCGAGCGATGGACGTTCCGACGAGTTGCTGGAAGATCGGAAGGATGGCTGGGCAGAAGTCCTGCGGGTGCGTGAGCATCGACGTTTCGACCGTCGTGATCTCCATCGTCATGCCATTGACCACCAACTCGATACGCATGTCGTGCAGCGTCATTGGTTCGGTATCAGCGATGCCCCAGAGTCCGTCGGGGCGTACATCGCGCATGGTACCGACGAGCCGGATGTGTTCGTGGTCTTCGACGAGGGCGTCGATTTCATATGCGCGCTGATGAAGTAACTTCTGGCCGGTCATGGACCCCAGAGTAGAAGTCAACCGAGCGATTTGAACAGTTCGGGAGTGATCGGACAGTCCGCCCGCTTCGCCGCTTCGGCCGGCGAGGTGAGGCCAGCCGGCCCCACCACCGCGTCGAGATGGTCCAGCGGAACGAGCTCGAAGTCGTTGTCCCACGGGTCGGCCTCATCGTCGAGACGGCGGGCATAGGCATCCCACAACCGACCGGGCAACACCCGCCCCACCCCGGCGGTGGCCCACACGGGAACCCCGGCAAGACGAGCTACCGCAGCGGCCGCCCGACTTCCAGGAACGGCCGTGATCCCCGTTGATCCCAGTCCCTGGGCCTCGAGCAACACCAGCGATGCTTCGGCCGCCGCCGCGCCGACCCCGCGTTCGTCGACGAGAACCGCCTCACTTCCCGAGCGTTCGAGTCGGGTCACGAGCCGAGCGCCGTCGTCGAAGGTGTCAACGGCGAATACGCGAACGTCACCTCGCTTGGTGAGCGCCGGCACGATCAACTCCGGCCACCCCAACACCAGCACCGAGGTGTCTGCGGGGATGAGGTCGACCAGCATCGACACCGTGCTATCGGAATCGATGTCACTCGACGCATCCCAGGCCTCGGACTCGGGTTCGCTCGATGCCAAGACCCGGGCGGCGAGCCACCAGATGGCCGCCGAATGGGGTTGGCGATCAACCAATCGGCGACAGGCCGTGACCAGCGCCGCCGGATCGTCGCTAAACGACGCCAGCGCCGCCGCCGACTCCCGCACCAGGAGCGTGAAGCGATCGTCGCTGGCGCGAGCCACGTAGCGCAGGCGTTCAATTGGATGCATATTGGTTGCGACTTTAGGACCCGCCACGCGATACCCCGCGCCGAGGTTGAGCGATTTGTCCTGGAAGCGTGCTTTGCGTTTTTGTCGAATCCCGTACCGGCCCCCATCGGTA
This sequence comes from Acidimicrobiia bacterium, assembly GCA_043775075.1. Classification (GTDB taxonomy): domain Bacteria; phylum Actinomycetota; class Acidimicrobiia; order Acidimicrobiales; family JANYDT01; genus JANLQX01. The sequence goes on along the minus strand of JAYVSS010000078.1, from coordinate 278 downwards.
TCCGGGGGCAACGACGGTCCCGACGAAAATGCGCCGAACACGGCACGTGGGCCATAGATAGTTCATATGGCCCAGTGCATTCAGAACTGAGCGCGAGTACAAACGTGGGGTGGCTGGTGAACAGGTCGGCGGGTACATCCTGAGGGAACTAATCGGGCGCGGCGCGACCGGTGCGGTGTGGCGGGCGGCGAGTGCAAGTGCGCCAGACGATCGCTCCTCGGACGTTGCCATCAAACGGCTCTCCGTGCCCGAATCCGAACCCGATCAGGAACGCCTTC
>JAYVSS010000077.1:0-19943 GCA_043775075.1 Acidimicrobiia bacterium | reverse complement strand
GCCAAAGCCACCGACGCGACGGCCACCGATGCCGCGTCATCTGCCGCAACGGCGGCCGCCACCGGCAACAACGCCACCGTGAAACTCGTCGAAAACGCGTGGACGGCCTCGGCCATCAACGTTGAGATTGCCAAGCAGCTCATTGAGAAGAACCTGGGCAACAAGGTCGAAGTCGTGAAGATCGACGAGAACCTTCAGTTCGCCGGACTCGCCGCAGGCGACCTCGACGCCACCCTCGAAATCTGGCCATCCGGCGTCGTCGCCGAGGAGCAGAAGTACCTGGACGATGGCGCGATCGTCAACGATGGACCGCTCGGGGCCGTTGGCAAGATCGGCTGGTTCGTGCCGGACTATGTGCAGACGAAGTTCCCCTCGCTTTCCAGTTGGGAAGGGTTCAAAGATCCCGCGGTGGCCAAAGCATTCGGCACCGCCGAGACCGGGGACAAGGGCCGTTTCCTCGGAACCGACCCTTCGTATTCCCAGTACGACGAAACCATCGTGAAGAACCTGAAGCTTCCCCTTCAGGTGCAGTTCTCCGGATCAGAGGCGGCCACGGTGGCCGAGCTCGATAGTCGTGTCGCCGCCAAAGAGCCCGTCGTCATGTATTGGTGGACGCCGACCGCCGCAGTGGCGAAATACAACCTGAAGAACATTCCGCTTCCGGCGTACTCCAAAGAGTGTTACGCCGATACCGCCAAAATCGCCTGCGATTACCCCGAGGACAAGCTGTTCAAGGCGGAGTCTTCGAAGCTCGCCGCCAAAGCTCCTGCAGTGAGCGCCTTCTTGAAGAAGTTCTCGCTTTCGACGCAGGATCAGCTCTCCATGCTCCCGGCGGTCGAGATTGACAAGAAGCCGTTGTCCGACGTTGCTGGCGAATGGATTAAGGCCAACGAGGCGACCTGGAAGGCTTGGCTCAGCTAGGCGTCGGACCGGCGGAGTTGCTTGACATGATCGCTCTTCTTGCTGATTTTACGGTGGTGTCATGACCGCTGTTCAATCGGTCGAACGGGCCTTTTCGGTGATTGGTTGTTTGGCCAGCGGACCAGCCGGGGTGTCGGAAATCTCGGAGCGGGTCACGCTTCCGAAGAGCACGGTTTCGCGTCTTCTCGTTACCCTCGTCGAGCTGGGGGTGGTCGAGCAATCGAGCCCGGGTGGGGCGTATCGGCTCGGCAACTACATGCATGAGTTGGCCAATGCGGCCCAGCCGACCAAACGTTTGATCGATCTGGCCCGACCGCATCTTGTGGAATTGGTGGCGGCCACCCACGAGGCGTCCGGCCTGTCGGTTCGAGAGAACGAACTCGTGCTTTATCTCGACCAGGTGAACGCCCAGGGCGACGTCCAGGTGCGAGATTGGACGGGGGAGCGCCTGGCGCCGCACTTGGTTTCATCCGGGCTTGTCCTGCTCGCCTTTTCTGGCACCGACGCCGTCGAGCGCTACCTCGATAAACCGCTGGCCTCGCACACTCCGAACTCGATGACCAATCCAGCCAAGTTGCGTGCGCGCCTGGCCCGTGTTCGTGCCGACGGATTTGACTGGGTGATCGATGAATTCCAGGTCGGGGTGAGCTCTGTCGCAGCTCCGGTGAAAGACGGCCGGGGGAATGTGATCGCCGCCATTCATCTCCACGGCCCGACCTTTCGGTTCCCCGGTAGTGGTGGTCGGCAATTCGAGGCCCGTGTGGTTGCCGCCGCCGACCGACTGTCGCGGCAACTCGCATGACTTCCCCCCTTCGGCTAGGAGGAATTGTTCAGTCGTATGTGCACGGACAATATGTCGCCTCCGCAGGAGCAACGTTTACAACCTTGAACCCGGCGACCGGCGCGGTGATCGCCCCGGTCGAGCAGGCCGACGACGCGGTGATGAACGTCGCAATCGAATCGGCCCGCGAGGGGTTTGCGACGTGGCGAGCGATGACCGGAACGCAGCGCTCGCGGATACTGATGAATGCGGCACGCCTGCTTCGTTCGCGCAACGATGAACTCGCCGCGTTGGAGGTAGCCGACACCGGCAAACCGATGCGGGAAGCGATTGCCGTCGATGTGGTTTCTGGCGCCGACTGTATCGAGTATTTCGCCGGTGTAGCTCCCACGATCCACGGCGAACATATCGATTTCGGCACGGCGTTTGGCTATACCCGGCGCGAGCCACTCGGCGTCTGTCTCGGAATCGGGGCCTGGAACTATCCGCTCCAAATCGCCTGTTGGAAGTCGGCGCCCGCCCTCGCTTGCGGCAACGCGATGATCTTCAAGCCGGCCGAACTGACACCTTTGACGGCGTTGAAGTTGGCGGAGATCTATACCGAAGCGGGTCTGCCGAACGGGGTGTTCAACGTGGTGCAGGGCGACGGTCGAGTGGGGGCCGCCCTTTCGTCCGACGCTCGCATCGCCAAGGTTTCGTTGACCGGTGAAGTGGGAACCGGCCGCAAGGTCATGGCCCAGGCCGCCACCCATCTTGCGGCGGTCACGCTGGAGTTGGGGGGCAAGAGCCCACTGGTGATCTTTGACGATGCGTCGCTCGAAGACTCTGTGAACGCCACGATGCTGGCGAATTTCTACACCCAGGGTGAGATCTGTTCGAACGGCACGCGGGTGTTCGTGCAGCGCGGTTTGCACGATGCGTTTGTGGAACGCCTCGTGCAGAAGGTCAGCTCACTTATCACCGGTGACCCGACGGATATGGCAACACACGTAGGCGCGCTGATTTCGGCTGATCACTGCGAGAAGGTGCTGCGGTACATAGCGACCGGCGTGGCCGAAGGCGCAACGTTGACCTGTGGCGGGCACCGCCCGGCCTCGCCGTTGCTTTCGGCCGGGAACTTCGTGGAACCAGCCGTGTTCACCGGATGCACCGACGCCATGACGATCGTGCGTGAAGAAATCTTCGGTCCCGTCGCCTGTGTGCTGGTATTCGACAATGAGGACGAGGCAATTCGTCGAGCGAACGACACTGAGTTTGGACTCGCCGCTGGCGTGTTCACCCGCGACCTTGCTCGGGCCCACCGCGTTATCGCCCAACTCGAAGCGGGCACCACGTGGATCAACACGTACAACATCACACCGATCGAGATGCCATTCGGTGGCGTCAAACAATCTGGCATGGGCCGAGAGAACAGCCTGGCCGCAGTTGATCACTACACCCAACGCAAGAGTGTGTACGTTGAGCTCGGCTCAGTGTCCGACCCGTTCGCGTAACTACGCATGCATAGCTTTTCAGAGTTTGAGGCAACACAATCGTTATGACTACTCAGTTTGATTTCATCATCGTCGGTGGTGGGTCCGCTGGCTGTGCCTTGGCGAACCGGCTGAGCGCTGACCCGGCGAACAAGGTTCTCGTCTTGGAGGCCGGACGTCCTGACTATCCGTGGGACGTGTTCATTCACATGCCGGCGGCGTTGGCCTTCCCTATCGGCAGCAAGTTCTACGATTGGAAGTACGAATCGCAGCCGGAGCCGTTTATGAACGGCCGGCGGGTGTATCACGCTCGCGGCAAGTTGCTCGGAGGATCGAGCTCGATCAATGGCATGATCTTTCAACGGGGGAACCCCCTGGACTTCGAGCGGTGGGCGGCGGACCCGGGAATGGAATCGTGGTCGTATGCCCACTGCCTTCCGTATTTCAAACGCATGGAGAACTGCCTGGCGGAGCCAACGTCCGCGTGGCATGGAGCGGACGGACCACTTGAGGTCGAGCGCGGTCCGGCTACGAACCCATTGTTTGCGGCCTTCTTCGAGGCCACGCGCCAAGCGGGGTATCCCTCCACGACCGACGTCAATGGATATCGGCAGGAAGGCTTCGCTCCGTTCGATCGCAACGTGCGTCGTGGCCGTCGGCTCTCGGCCGCTCGGGCCTATCTGCACCCCGTACTCGGTCGAAAGAATTTGACGGTTGAGACCCGGGCGAACGTGACCCGAGTGTTGTTCGAAGGTATGCGCGCTGTCGGTGTGGAGTACCGCGCCGGCATCGGCCGAGGGACCGCCAAGACGGCTCGTGGAGCCGAAGTTATCCTGTGCGGCGGAGCGTTCAACTCACCGCAACTTTTGCAGGTCTCCGGTGTGGGGCCGTCGTCCGTCCTGCAGAACGCCGGCGTGCCGGTGCTCCACGACCTCAGTGGCGTGGGAGAGAACATGCAGGATCATCTGGAGGTGTACGTGCAATACAAATGCCTGCAGCCCGTCTCGATGCAGCCGAACCTCCAACTCTGGCGCCGCCCATTCATTGGTTTGCAATGGCTCTTTCGCCAGGGACCGGGAGCGACGAACCACTTTGAGGGTGGTGGGTTCGCTCGGTCGAACGACGACGTCGCCTATCCCAACCTGATGTTCCACTTCCTTCCCATTGCCGTTCGGTATGACGGCTCGGCCCCCGAGAAGGGTCACGGATACCAAGTACACGTAGGACCGATGTACTCGGACTCACGGGGAAGCGTCCGAATTACATCTCCCGATGTCAACGTGAAACCGGAGTTGCGATTCAACTACCTCTCGACCGACCAGGACCGTCGGGAGTGGATCGAGGCGATCCATATTGCCCGGCGAATTCTGAGCCAAGCCGCAATGTCGCCATTCGACGGCGGCGAAACGTCACCGGGGAAGGCGGTGGAGACCGACGACGAGATCCTGGCGTGGGTGGCCAAGGACGGCGAGACCGCTCTCCACCCATCATGTACCGCTCGTATGGGTACCGACGATGGGAGCGTGCTCGATCCGACCTCGATGCGAGTGCACGGCCTCGACGGTCTTCGGGTGGTCGATGCATCGTCAATGCCGTATGTGACCAACGGGAATATCTACGCCCCGATCATGATGTTGGCGGAGAAATCGGCGGACCTTATTCTCGGCAACACCCCGCTGGCCCCGCAACCGCTCGAGTTCTACCGGAGGTAGGGAACCCTGGCGATTCTCGCCCGGCCCGAGTACTATTGATTCCGTAGAGCGGAACGGTTCCACCATGCGGACCGGGCCGTTCGACTTGTAAGTCCTTCCCCCAAGACCAGCCGGAGCCCCCGTGACGAACGCCGATGACGATCTCGACCTGAGCAGCCTGAACGACGAGGACCTCGTCGCCCAGATGCACGACGATCTCTACGACGGAATGGCCGCCGAGATCGCCGAAGGGACCAACCTGCTGTTGGCTCGCGGCTGGTCGGCGCAGAGGCTTCTCGACGAGGCGCTCGTTGAGGGCATGCGAATTGTCGGCATCGACTTTCGTGACGGCATCCTGTTCGTTCCTGAAGTACTCCTGTCGGCCAACTCCATGAAGGCGGGGATGGAGATCCTGCGCCCGATCCTCGCGGCGAACGGCGATGAGCCGATCGGCAAGGTCGTCATCGGCACGGTGAAGGGCGATATTCACGACATCGGTAAGAACCTCGTGGCCATGATGCTGGAGGGTGCGGGGTTTGAAGTGTTTGACCTCGGGATCAATACCGACGTGGACAAGTACCTCGCCGCTTGCGCTGAGCATCAGCCGGACATCTTGGGAATGTCCGCCCTTCTCACCACCACGATGCCGTACATGAAGGTCGTTATCGACACGATGATCGAGCGCGGTCTGCGCAACGACTACATCGTGCTCGTGGGTGGCGCGCCCTTGAACGAGGAATTCGGCGCCGCCGTTGGCGCCGACGCATATTGCCGTGATGCTGCAGTGGCCGCCGAGATTGCCAAGTCGCTCGTGGCCAAGCGCCGCGCGGCCGCCTGATTTCGGGCTGCGTGGATCGTTTCCGTGAACGTCGTGAGTGAGGACGAAGTACCGGCTCGCCGACGCGGTCGAGGTAATGAGAGCGCGCAGATCATTGTGATCTCGTGGCGCAACATCCCGGCTCAAGTCAACGCCCAAAAGGGACGGGACCGCAATCAGGTCATTCTTCCGGCCAAGTTCCAGCGCGCGATTGATCGGGCGAAGCGCAAGGCCCACATCTACACCGCACAGGAAGACATCGCCCAGTGGAACCGGGTGAGTCGTCCGTGCACAGATGATTTAGCGATGGAGGCGGCGGCTGAGGCCGCTCGAATCGAGTCCGACTACTCGATCGATCATCTCGGCCGTCTCGGTTTTTTGGGCGGATGGGAGCCGGAAAACAAGCCCGCCGACGAAGTGCTCGATGAATCGGTCGATCACGACGACGCCGACGACGGCGATGAAGAAGAGGCGAGCGACTGGGGTACATGGTCCACGGACGCCAAGGCCGCAGCACAATCAAATCAACCTGAGGGAAACCAATGACCCATACCGTGTTGAGCTCGGCCACGAAAGAAGTGGTCATTGGCTTTGATCGTCCATTTGTGATGATCGGTGAACGTATTAATCCGACTGGACGCAAGCTGCTCGCGGAAGAAATGAAGAAGGGTGATTTCAGTCGGGTTGAAGCCGATGCGCTGGCCCAGGTCGCCGCTGGCGCGCACATGCTCGATGTGAATGCCGGCATTCCGTTGGCCGACGAACCCGCCCTGCTCGCCCGGGCGGTGCAACTTGTCCAGGCGATAACTGACGTGCCGCTGTCGATCGACTCATCGATTATCGAAGCGTTACAGGCCGGGCTGGCCGTTTACATCGGCAAGCCGTTGGTGAACTCAGTGACCGGCGAGGAAGAAAACATGGAGCGGGTCCTCCCGCTTGTCGCCAAATACGGTGCCGCCGTGGTGGCCATTTCCAATGACGAGACGGGGATCAGTATGGACCCGGATGTTCGGTTTGCTGTGGCCAAACGAATCGTTGAACGCGCCGCCGACTACGGGATTCCTGCGGCCGACGTTGTCGTGGATCCGTTGGTCATGCCCATCGGCGCTCTCGGTCAGGCCGGCCAGCAGGCCTTCACCCTGATCCGTCGCCTCCGCGACGAACTCAAGGTCAACACCACATGCGGTGCGTCGAATGTGAGTTTCGGATTACCGAACCGCCACGCCATCACCGGGACGTTTCTATCAATGGCGATTGGCGCCGGCATGACGTCGGCGATCATGAGTCCGCTCCACGATGAGGTCCGAAACGCCGTTATGGCAGCCGACGTGTTGGCGGGCAACGACAAGGACTGTGCGGCGTGGATACGGGCGAACCGAGATCCAAATGCGCCGGTCGGCGGACGCGGTGACCGAGATGCCCGCCGCCGGCGCCGCGCCGAATAACTACGCATACATAGTTTCATGGTCCGCGTCGTCTTCACTCCGTCTGGTCATCAGGGCGAGGTCGAACTTGGGTCCACCGCGCTTGAAGCCGCCCGGGTATTGGGAGTTGACCTCGACACCGTGTGTGGTGGCCGCGGAATTTGTGGCCGCTGCCAGGTCACGTTGGGCGTGGGATCGTTCCCGAAGTGGGGAATGACGGTAGGGCTCGACGCCTTCACCGAACCCGGTCCCACCGAAACGATCTACCACGGCAAGCGACCGCTAGGCGACGGAAACCGTCTGGGATGTGCAGCGCGCATACGAACCGACCTGGTGATCGATGTGCCAGCGGAAAGCCAGGTGCACCGTCAGGTCGTCCGCAAGAGCGTCGACCTCACGGGCGTGGTGGTCGACCCGCTCTTCGCGCTTGTCTATTTCGAGTTGGGCCGACATGAAGATGGCCGAAGTGCCGCCGAAATTATTGCTTCAGGTATTGCCGCCGATCGGGCGCTCGATGTGGAGATCGACAGCCGCGTCTTTCCCCACCTCGTTCGTGCGCTGGAGAAAGACGCCGGGAACCTCACCGTGGTGTTGCGTTCGAACTCAGTCGTTGGCGCCTGGCCAGGCTTCGTGGATGCGATCTACGGAATTGCGGTGGATGTCGGCTCCACCACCATTGCCGCCCACCTGTGCGACCTGGCTACCGGTGAGGTGGTCGCTACGGCTGGTCGGATGAATCCACAGATCCGGTTCGGCGAAGACCTGATGAGTCGGGTGTCCTACGTGATGATGAACCCGGGCGGCGATCGCCAACTCACCCGGGCGGTGCGCGTGGCGCTCGACGAACTCGTCGGCGAACTTGTGGCCGAGGCGGGCATCGACCGGGATCTGGTGGTGGACATGGTTCTCGTCGGGAACCCGGTCATGCATCACCTGTTGCTCGGGTACGACCCGGTTCCGTTGGGCCAGTCACCGTTTACGCTGGCCACCAACGAGCCCGTTACCGGCCTGGCGACCGCACTCGGTATCGACCTTCCCTATGCCTCCTTCTACGTCGGCCCGTGTATTGCCGGCCACGTGGGAGCCGACACCACGGCAGCGATGCTGGCCGAAGGGCCGCACCGGGGTGAGGCGTGGCAGTTGCTCGTCGATGTCGGAACGAACGCCGAGATCGTGCTCGGCAATCGTCAGAAGCAGTTTGCTGCGTCGAGCCCAACCGGCCCGGCGTTCGAGGGTGCACAGCTCACCTGCGGACAACGAGCCACTGCCGGGGCAATCGAGCGTGTTCGTATTGATGCGTTAACGAAGGAACCACGCCTCCGGGTGATTGGAGCCGAGCAATGGTCGGATGAGCCGGGATTTGCTGAGGCCGTAGCCAAGACTGGCGTAACGGGGATCTGCGGTTCCGGGATCATCGAAGTCATTGCCGAGATGTACCTCTCGGGCGTGATTGACCAAGACGGGGTGATCGACGGATCGCTCGCCGAGTCCACTTCCCATGTGGTTCCTGACGGTCGTACGTACACGTATGTTCTTCACAACGATAGCGAGCGCCGTATCGTCGTGACGCAAAATGATGTGCGGGCGATCCAGTTGGCGAAGGCGGCATTGCGGGCGGGGATCGACCTGCTCATCGACCATGCGGGGGCGACCGACCTCGCCGATATACGTCTCGCTGGCGCGTTCGGCGCTCATATTGATCCCCTCCACGCCATGGTTCTCGGACTCGTTCCAGACTGTCCACTTGCGGGCGTTCGGTCAGTGGGGAATGCCGCCGGTGGGGGGGCCGTCCGGGCGCTCCTCTCGCATTCCCTCCGGAGCGAATTGGAAGCGTCCGCTCGCTCCGTAATCAAAATCGAAACGGCGACGGAGCCGCGCTTCCAAGAGTTGTTTGTCCAGGCGATGGCCTTCCCCCACGCGGTTGCTCCGACGCCGTTTTTGGCGAATTTGGTGCACCTTCCCGAGCGGCGTCCCGGAACCGGTGAGAGCGGTGCGGGCCGTCGCCGTCGTGGTGGACGAAGCGATGCCGCAACCGCAAGCGCCGTGGCCACAACGGCGATGTTGGAGCAGTCGGCGACAGACGAAAACGCGCACCATCCCACCGGGCAAGAAGGACTAAAAACATGACATCTGCACCTACGGGTCGACGCAGTGGCGGACGCTCCGCCCGCCAAGAGCTTCGCGCGTCACATGCGGTTGCTCATGACCCGTTCCTTACTCGCACGCTCAAGCCCGTGGAGCTACTGAACGACGAAGGTTTGGAGCTGCTCGAACACAATGCCAACCTGATCCTCGCTCAGGTTGGAATCACGGTTCGTGACTATCCCAGCGCCATCACCCGCTTCAAGAATGCCGGCTGCGATGTCGACGGAGATAGGGTTCGTTTTCCCGATGGTCTGGCCCGCAAGATCGTTCAGGAAACTGCTCCGCGCACATATATTCAGCATGCTCGCAATCCCGAAAAGAGTGTACTGATCGGGGGCGATGCCACCGTCTTTGCTCCGAACTACGGCTCACCGTTCGTTTTTGATCTTGACAAGGGCCGGCGCTACGCCACGCTCCACGATTTCGAGAACTTCGTGAAGCTGGCGTACATGTCGCCAAATCTCCATCACTCCGGTGGAACGGTGTGTGAGCCCGTTGACGTGCCGGTGAGCAAGCGCCACCTGGACATGGTCTATTCGCATCTCAAGTATTCCGACAAGCCGTTTATGGGATCGGTGACGGCCGGCAGCCGAGCGGCAGACAGCGTGGAGCTCGCCCGGATTGGGTTTGGTGGTGACTTGGCCGATCGCCCCGTGATGACTTCGCTGATCAACGCGTCGTCGCCGCTGGTATGGGACGCCACCATGCTTGCCGCCGCCGAAACCTACGCCGCCGCCAACCAAGCGTGCATCATCACCCCGTTCATTCTCGCCGGGGCGATGGCTCCCACCACCTCCGCTGGCGTGGTGACGCAGACACTGGCCGAGGCGCTCGCCGGTATGGCGTTCACTCAATTGGTCCGCCCTGGCGCGCCGGTCATCTTTGGATCGTTCGCGTCGTCGATGTCCATGCAAACCGGCGCGCCCACCTTTGGCACGCCGGAACCGGCTCTGGTGCTCTACGCCTGCGCCCAACTCGCCCGTCGCCTCGGCGTGCCATTTCGTAGCGGCGGATCGCTCACGTCGTCAAAGGTGCCAGACGCACAAGCGGCGTACGAGAGCGCGTCGACGATGTTTCCCACCGTGATGGCCGGAGTGAACTTTGTTCTCCACGCCGCTGGATGGCTCGAAGGTGGGCTCAGCATTGGCTACGAAAAGTTTGTGTTGGACGATGACCAGCTCGGTATGTTCGCCACGTTCGTCAAAGGTATGGATCTCAGCCCCAACGGGCTAGCTCTCGACGCCATTCTGGAGAATCCGCACGGTCAGCATTTCCTCGGGGCCGCCCACACCCTGGCGAATTTCGAGCACGCGTTTTACCGTTCGGAGACTGCGGACAATGGCAGTTTTGAGCAATGGGCAGAGGAAGGTTCGCGAGACTCCGTCGCTCGCGCGAACGTGATCTGGAAAAAACGTCTGTCTGCATATGAAGCACCCGAACTTGATTCGGCTATTGACGAAGAACTGCAGCATTTCATTGCTCGTCGCAAGGACGAGCTCCCAAACGAGATTGGCTGATTCACCATGTCTGCGCTTCTTAACGACGTCCTGTTCGAGATCATCCCCCTTAAATCCGCCGACGCGGCGATTGCCGCGCTGCCTCCGTCGTCGCACGTCTCGGTCACGTGCTCACCGGTGAAAGGGATCGACGCCACGCTTGAGCTGAGCGAAAGGGTCCTCGCCGCCGGGCATACTCCCGTCCCTCACATTGCCGCCCGGATGGTCACAAGTGTGAGTCAAGTTTCGCTGATCGCTGGTTGGTGTCGCCAACACGGTGTTCGCCAGTTGTTCGTCATCGGCGGAGATCAGGAGAAGCCTCTCGGTCCGTTCGCCGATGGCCTTGGGTTCATGAGGGCATTGCTCGAAACCGAGCATGGTCTCGAGACCATCGGCTTCACCGCGTACCCGGACGGACATGCCCTGATTGATCGTGCCGTTCTTCACGAGGCCACCCACGCCAAGGAAGCGCTCGTGCTTTGCGCCGGTCTCAAGACATTTGTAAGTACACAGATGTGCTTCGATGTTTCCCTGCTGAAGAAGTGGTTGGAGGCCGAACGAGCGGCCGGTCTCAAATCGCCCGTGCATCTCGGTGTTCCCGGGGCGATCGACCGCACTCGGCTTATGACAATGGGTGCCCGCCTGGGCATCGGGGCATCGCTGCGCTACCTAAAGAAGAACCGTTCCACGATGGGAAAACTTCTGGCCCCCGGTGGGTATGACCCGATGTCACTTGTCGGCCCATTGGAGTCCGACGCCGACCGCCTTGGCATCACGGCGTTGCACCTCTTCACGTTCAACGAAGTGGAAGCTACCGAAGCCTGGCGCCGACGTGCGGTGTCGGCACCGCTCGCCGCCGCTAGGTAGTCGTCAGCATCTCGACGCTCACGCCCATCCGGGCGTAGGTGTTCGCCGCTCGAAGATCTCTCGACAAGAGGACGATGTCGTGATTGGCGCGCGCTGATTCGGCAACGAGCGCGTCGTACACGGCGCCGCCCGCAATCCCCTTTTGCGCGAAACGACCTAGAACAACCAGCGGCTCGTCCGTCACGAGGAGTACCCCGAGAAAGCGGTCGTTGAGGATGGCGATCGCATCGTCTGGAGCGACCCGGTTGTCCCCCGGCAAGCGCGTCATGGTGGAGAAAGTCTCATAGGCGGCATGCCCGCCAAGAAAGAGCTGGCGATCTCCAATCAGAGCAGTTGTAGCTGCGTGGGCCAGATGATCCTTGAGTACCAACGGAATCGCCACGCTGGTGTCAACCGCATATCGGGTCATCGCCGCCCGGCGTCGATCGCCGCGAACATCTCCTCATCGGAGATTGGCGTGCCCGACACGGCAACAAGCTTGCCGTTTTCATGTTCGATTCGGGCTGTGCGACCGGCCGGTGTGAGCTGCAAGCCAGTCCCGTATTCGGAGAGGTCCACGACCGAACCTGGCTCAATTCCGAGACGAGTCCGAAGCGCTTTCGGGACAAGGATTCGACCCACCTGGTCAACGGTGACTTCCATTGGGAAAAGATTACCAGTATTTTCCCAGTTCCATTCAGATGCTGACGGGCAGCAGTGTCGCTGCCGTATCGCCCAGGGCCAGCGTGGCTGTGTAGTCGTCCTCGTGCGGGAACACCGCGTCAAAGATGCGAAGCGCGCGTAGTACCTCGGGCGATCCTTCACGCAGATTCATCAGCGCAGACCCGAGGGCACTCTGGAGAATTGGTATGTGTGCAGAGCCTCCCGTAATGAGCGGGAGGCAGGGGATCGTGGGGCCGCGGCCGATGATCGTGATCCCGTCGAGGGCAGCGGGGCGGACATCTCCAAGAAGGGCGAAGGTGACGGCGTCAATCGCCGCGATATCGGCCTCGCCGCGTTGGAGGACGGTCAAAGTATTGGCATGGCCGCCACTCACCACGACGTTGCTGACCTGGGTTACGCCGCCGTTGACCAACGCCGCGCCAAGACTGACGCAGCCTGACAGCGAGTCCGTGGCGTTAATCGCCACGGTGGCACCGTTGAAGGCGCGAAGATCCCCCGGTGCAACAACGGCGCCCACGCGGTGGTCGCTCACGCGGGCCACAATGACCGATCGGTAGAAGCCCGGTCGCAGCTCCTCCGGGATTTCATAGGCGAACGTACCAAAGGTGGTAACCGACGGACGTAGAGCCGCGGCGTAGGGGTAACCACAGGTTTGACTAACGAAGAGTTCCGGGCGGCGCCAGTGGGTGAGCAGCGCTTCGTCCGGCCGGACCAGAAAGGGCGGAGCATCGAGGCCGAGCCGACCCAACTCAATCGCCCACGCCGCCCACAGGGCATCGGTCTGTTCCCGTAGTTCGGGGACGTCGAACATGGGGAGCGAACTAAACATCACGTCCCGTTCCGTCGGCTTAGAAGGAGAGCCGGTAGCCGAGCCGACCGGTAGACACAGCAAAATGAATCGGCCAGCTTGCTGGCCGCCAAGACGATCGACGCTAGAAATGTTGACCTATTGGCGCGGGCTCTTCGTTCGTTACGCACGCGCGCCGCGGCGCTTTTGCTGCGGCCGGCGAAACCGCCGTAGACCCCAATGACGGTGAAAACGGTGGGCCATTGCGTCGCCGTTTGCTGTATCGGCCGATTGGCCACCCGAAACACCGCTGTCCTCCTGGTCTGTAGTGCAATTGAAGTATCGACCATGTTCTATCGCGACCAAAGCTTCTTTGGGTTCTTCGCGCGCAAGATCGTGAAGATTGGGTTCCGCGGCCTACTTCTGGTGCTTGAGACCCTCAACAGGTTCTGTGTACGTATCACTCCAAGAATTTGAGAACGGCGTCGATGAAGCCGAACGCTTCGGGGGTGGCGAAGTGGTCGGTTTTGCGCAACACCTTGAGCGTGGCGTTGGGGAAGGCGGCGGCAAGTTCGTCGGACGGTCCGGCGAAGTCATTGTCGCCAATACAGACGAGCACTTGACTCGTCACCCGGCCGCATGAGTCGCGCGTGACCGGGTCCACCGGCATCGGTCGACGCAGGCAGGCGATGAGGGCGTCGGTGTCGTTGCCGGGCTGCTTGGCATACCGAGCCATGGCCTCGGCCCAGCCATTCGCGCCATCGGCCCCGTGAATCGCCGCGGCAATAGCGTCGGAGGAGTTGGCTGCGTTCGGGTCCGGGTCGAGCAATCGGTTGCCGATGCCGGCGAGCACGATCCGTCGGAACCGTTGCGGGTGTTGGGTGGCGGTGTGGAGCAAGGTCATTGCACCGAGGGAGAAGCCGACCGCGTCGACGGGTTCGTCGGGAAGGGCTTCGAGAATTCGGGCACCAAGATCGGCGTAGTCAGCCGAATCGTGGGGCTTCGGGGCGGTCCCGTGGCCGAGAAGGTCCACGCCGATGATGTCGGTTCGCCCGATATCGGAAAGCAACATGTCCCATCCGGGGGCCTTCCACGTGTGGGCAAACGACCCACCCCACCCGTGCACAAGAACAACCGGTCGACCCATGGGTGCCGAGGTTACCGAGATCGGGTCCACTCCGGAGAGCCAGGTCGGCTGATGGTGTTGTAAGGATTCGAGTTTCAGGTGATGCGTCGATACATTCAGAGCCATGACCGCACCCGTTCCTGCCGTAAATGTTGACGCCTCCGAGGTGGGACTGTCAATCGATCGCCTCGCTCGCATTACCAGCCACTTCGGGCGGTATGTGGACGACGGTCGTCTGCCGGGCTGGCTCATCGCCGTCAACCGCGGCGCCAAGACGGCGTATCTCGAAACCAACGGTTTGCGGGACATGGAGGCCGGCGCACCAGTGGAGCTCGACACCGTGTTTCGGATGTATTCGATGACCAAGCCCATTACGTCGGTGGCGGCGATGATGCTCTACGAACGAGGGCTGCTCGATCTCAACGATCCAGTATCAAAATACGTGCCGTGTTTCGGCGAGCAACGCGTATACTTGCGTGGCCCAGCGGCGAGTGCGGCCACGGCCCCGCAGACCGAGCCAATGACGATCGCCCACCTACTGACCCACACCTCCGGGCTCACGTACGGATTCAGTTACGCCAACGGCATGGACCATCTCTACCGCCAAGCCGGATTCGAGTGGGGTACGCCCGCCGGCATGGATCTGCAGGCGTGTTGCGAGGCGTGGGCTCGTATCCCGTTGGTATTTCAGCCGGGGGCGGAGTGGAACTACTCAGTGTCAACGGACGTTTTGGGGCGCGTCGTTGAAGTGGTGAGCGGACAACGGCTCGACGACTTCTTTAGTGAACGTATTTTCGGTCCGCTGGGGATGGTGGACTCCGCCTTCTGGTGCGACGATACGCGCGCTGATCGTTTGGCGGCGTTATACGTACCGACTCCGGGGACCCGAAAGGCCATGCGTATGGATGCGCTGGGCGCCCGTGGGCCATCGCAACCAGCGTTCCTGTCGGGCGGCGGTGGGCTGTATTCGACGGCCCATGACTACATGCAGTTTGTCGAAATGTTGCGGGGTGGGGGAGCGCTGGGAGAGGTGCGGTTACTAAGTCCGCGTACCGTGCGGTTCATGGCCACGAACCACCTTCCGGGGAACGCTGATCTGGACACGATCGGCCGGCCCCTTTTCTCGGAATCCAACTTCAAGGGCGTTGGTTTCGGTCTCGGATTCTCTGTGGTGATGGACCCGGCGGCGGGTCACATTTTATCGTCGCCCGGCGAGTTCGGCTGGGGCGGGGCGGCCAGTACGTTCTTCATGGTCGACCCGAAGGAAGACATCACGGCCATGTTCCTCACCCAGCTGCTCCCGTCGTCAACCCACCCCATCCGCAACGAACTACGGCGGCTCATCCTCGCCGCCGTCGTTGACTAGCTCCGCAGGGTTACGCCGCTGGGTGTTTGCGGGAGAGGAGCCGTTGCTGGGCGAGGTCGGCGGTTTCGTGGTCGTCGTCGGGGTGCATGGCGATGGTTTCGCCGAAACGGTGCATGCGGTCGTGGTGACGGCTGCAGAGGAGGACACAGTTGTCGAGTGAGTGACCCCCACCGGCCTGCCACTCCCGGATGTGGTGCACATCGGCCCATGCTGCGGGCCGGTTACAGGCTCCGTATCGGCAGTGCCGATCACGAGCAATGACGGCTCGGCGGATCGAATGGGGAATGGTCCGTGACGGCCGGCCAACATCAAGGACGACCGAGCCGGCCATCAGGACCCGGGTAACGATGGAGTCGCCCATCAACCGTTCGACCGTGGCGGCATCGAGTGTCATCCCGGAATCGGTCAGCTCACTCAACACGGCTCCGCTGAGGCCGGCGATTTCGGCGGCTTCGACGTGCACGGTCATATGGGGTCGTTGCCTGTGCGCGGAACAACTCACGGCGAGCGGCGACGTCGGCATCATCAGCGTTTGCGGTGGCAGCATCGGCGCGGCGATGCCACTGCGCTTCAATTCGGTCCAACAACCCTCGCACAACGACGACCTCTTTGAGCCCGCGCACACGACAACCATCGGTGTTGTTGAGCAGAGAGCGAAGAGTTTCGATCACTCTACAATTCCACCACTAGGACGAACGTCCATTCGGCAAAGCAGAGCATATGCTCTATAAAGAGGCCTAAAAGTTTCAGTGGTAAAAATCTTGTCGCGACTACGGGCATTCGCTCGGGCAGAATGGGGAGCATGCCCACCCTTCGAGTTCCGCTGCCCGATGGCCGGGGGTACGAGGCGCACGTGGGGGCGGGCGTCCGGCATGAGCTGGCGTCGGCGCTGAAGTCCGCGGTCCCAACGGCGAAGCGGGCGGCGATCGTGGCCGAGGCATCGCTCGTCGATGCGCTGCAGCTCGGTGATCTCGATCCCGGAATCGAACATCGGCTGTTCACCGTGGCCAACGGCGAGGAAACGAAAACACTGGCCACCGTGGAGTCCCTGTGCTCGGGTTTCGCCGCGTGGGGAATGAATCGCCACGATGTGGTCGTCGCCGTGGGCGGGGGCCGCATTACGGACATTGGTGGATTCACGGCGTCGTGCTATCACCGAGGTATTGCCACGGTCTACCTGAGCACAACGTTGCTCGGCATGATCGACGCGGCGATCGGCGGCAAGACGGGAGTAAATCTTCCCGAAGGGAAGAATCTCGTTGGAGCATATTGGCAGCCGAGTGCCGTGCTGTGCGACACCGACTATCTGGCCACGATGCCCGGTCGCGAGTACCGCAGCGGCCTCGGGGAAATGGCCAAGTATCACTTCCTCACCGACCGGCCCGGCGAGCTCACCGAAGCGACCTTGGAGGACCGAATCTCTGCGTGCATACGAATTAAGGCAGACGTTGTTGCGTCCGATGAACTAGAAGGCGGGCGGCGAGCGATCCTCAACTACGGTCACACCCTTGGTCATGCCATCGAGATCGCCACCGGCTTCTCGGTGATGCATGGAGAATCGGTGGCCATGGGTCTGATCTTCGCCGCCGAGCTTGGATACCGCCTCGGCCGTATTGACGCCGCCCGGGTCGCCGAACACCGAGCGGTGGTGGCCGGATATGACCTCTCGACGAAGATCCCGCCCGGTCTTGATTCTGACGAGTTGATTTCTTTGATGGGCCGGGACAAGAAGGCGCTCGATGGGCTGACCTTCGTGCTCGACGGACCGAACGGAATTGAGTCCGTCGTGGGCGTTGCCGGTGATGTGTTGCTCGACGCTTTGGAGGCAGTGCGGTGAGCGATGTTCGTCCGATTCTATTGCTGCTCTCAGGTCCGAATCTGAATTTGCTCGGCACCCGTCAACCCGAGATTTACGGTTCGTCCACCCTCGATGATCACGTGGCCGTGGCCCGAGAGACCGCCCACAGTGCAGGCTGCGACGTGGAGCATGTGCAGGCGAACGACGAAGGTTCGCTTGTGCAGGCGGTGCAAGGTGCCCGCAATCGGTGTGCGGCGATTGTGGTCAACGCCGGGGCGCTGACCCACTACTCGTGGTCGTTGGCCGACGCTCTCGGAGCTTTTGATGGCGTGAAGGTCGAGTTGCACCTCTCTAACACCCATGCCCGCGAGAAGTGGCGGCACACGAGCGTGATTGCACCGGTCGTGCATGGCTCGGTGCAGGGGTTCGGTGGTCATGGTTACCCGCTGGCCGTTGAGGCGGCGTTGCGGTTGATGGGACTGGCTGGCTGATGGCGGACCAGAGCGGCGCGGCGGTCGAGATCGATGAGTCCACTTCGGCGATTCTTTCGGCCCCGTCGCTTCAGGATGTGCACCTTGCCCTTGAGGTTGGGTGGGATCTCAACCGTCCGGTGGGGTCGCTCCCGCCGGTTCTAGCTGGTAGGCGATTGGTAGCCCTCCAAGCGCTCGTTACCCACAACGAGGGGCTTGATGGCGTCCTCGTCACCGACCTCGTAAACATACGAGCGCTTAGCGGATTCACCGGTTCCGCGGCGCGACTTGTCGTGACCGCTGAACGGACAACGCTTCTGACCGACGGTCGGTACGCGGAGCAGGCGTTCGATGAGACGACAGCGGCGGAGGCGTCGGTGGAGATTGTGATTCGACGCAGCGCCCTTGCCCAAACGGAGTGGCTCGCGGAATTTCTACGTGCGCATAACATTATCAAACTGGGTCTGGAGGCGGCAACCATCAGTTGGTCGGCACAGCAGAGCCTGGCGTCGATCGATGAACGGATGACCTGCGTTCCCGCGTTTCATCTCGTCGAGCGCCTGCGTCGTACCAAGTCAACAGGCGAGATCGCCCGCACGGCCCGAGCGGCAGCAATCGCTGATGCTGCGCTTGCCGAGGTAGCACCGACACTCGTCCAACGACCAACGGAGCGGGTATTCCAGCGAACGCTCGACGACGCCATGCTTGCGCTCGGGGCGGACGCGGTGTCGTTCGAAACGATCGTTGCGTCGGGCGCCAACGCCAGCCGGCCACATCATGAGCCGGGCGAGCGTCGGATCGAAATAGGCGACGAGGTCATCTGTGACTTCGGTGCGCTGGTGAACGGGTACCACTCGGACATGACTCGGACGCTCTACGTGGGTCAACCAAACGCAGCTCAGCGTCACCACTTCGACGTGGTCCGGGCGGCTCACGACGCCGGCGTTGCGGCATTGGCCCCGGGGGCAATCTGCGTAGATGTCGATCGAGCGGCTCGGCAGGTTTGTGAGCAGGCCGGCTGGGGTGACGAGTTCGTCCATGGGCTCGGCCATGGCACCGGGTTGGTCATTCATGAACTCCCGTGGCTCGGTCAGACGTCGCGTAATGCGATCGCCGACGGTGACCTGGTGACGATCGAGCCGGGCGTGTACTTTCCCGGAGAAGGCGGCGTGCGGATCGAGGACCTCTATGTGATCACCGCGGAGGGACCGATCGCCCTGAGTCGGGCTCCGGTGGATCTGATCGTCTGAAACAAGAGAAAAAGGCTTGACGGAAGAAAACTTCCGGTATTAGAATTCCTGTAATGCAGTTCGCATAACTACAGGAAATGAGACAGATCATGACTACGCCCATCACGGTTGCTCGCGGCGATGGCATCGGCCCGGAAATCATGGATGCCACGCTGCGCATCCTCGAAGCCGCTGGCGCCGACATAGCCATCGAGGAGATCCAGATCGGTGAAGCGGTCTATGCCAGTGGAGCGAGTTCCGCCGGGATCACGACGGAGTCGATCGACGCACTCCGTCGGACAAAGGTGTTTCTCAAGGCGCCCATCACCACACCCCAGGGTGGCGGATTCAAGAGCCTGAACGTCACCGTGCGTAAGACGCTTGGACTTTATGCGAACGTACGGCCGTGTCCCTCCTACGCCCCATTTGTTCGCACGAAGCATCCGAACATGGACGTGGTGATCGTTCGTGAAAATGAAGAGGATCTCTACGCCGGGATTGAGCACCGCCAAACCGACGAAGTGTTCCAGTGCCTCAAGCTGATCACCCGGCCCGGCTGCGAACGCATCGTGCGCTACGCATTCGAATACGCCCAGGCGTATGGCCGAAAGAAGGTCACGGCATTCACCAAGGACAACATCATGAAGATGACCGATGGACTCTTCCATCAGGTCTTCGACGAAGTGGCGACCGAATATCCGCACATTGAGAATGAGCACTGGATCGTTGACATCGGGGCCGCCAAGATGGCCGACACTCCTGAAATTTTCGACGTCATAGTTCTGCCCAATCTCTATGGAGACATACTTTCTGATGTCGCCGCTCAGATCGCCGGGTCCGTCGGGCTCGCCGGTTCGGCCAACATCGGCACCCATTGCGCCATGTTTGAA
>JAYVSS010000076.1:0-1977 GCA_043775075.1 Acidimicrobiia bacterium | reverse complement strand
CGCGTGACGACCGGCGAGAACGTCGTACATAAGCACCCCTGCCCCGATGTACGGACGCTCGTAGTGCTTGCGCAGGGGAAGTAGGAACGGGGCCGGCCGCACCAGATGCGGGGCCACGGTTTCCAGTAAGACGCGGCGCTCGTGCAACGCCTCGCGCACCAGCGCAAAATTAAATTGTTCGAGGTAACGCAGCCCACCATGGACGAGCTTCGAGGACCGGCTCGACGTTCCGGAGGCGAAGTCACGCTTTTCCACCAGGCACACCGACAACCCCCGGCTCGCTGCGTCCAACGCCACCCCGGCGCCCGTTACCCCCCCACCGATCACCACGATGTCGAACGTTTCGGTTTGCGCTCGCTTCACTCCAGCGGCACGCTCGACGGGACCCAAATCTCCGGAGGCGTTGTTCACGCCCGTCGAGCGTAGGGCTGCGGCTGGGCAACCGGAGCGACATTTCGAAGCGTGAGGTCGTCGCTAACGTCGTCGGTATGACGAAAGCAGCGGAAACCGGCGAAAATCTGAGGCGGCGAGTGGGAGATGGCCCACTCGACGAGACGATTGACCGAGTGCTCTCCCTGGTCTCCGAGCGGGTGAAGGACAACGATGGGCGGCTGGACAATCGGGATCAGCTCCGTGAAATTCTGGTGTCGGCCGTGCGCATTGCGCTCGATGTAGCCGACGACCGGGCGGACCGTTTGGATGTAAAAATTGCGAACGCTGCGCTGGCGGAAATGCGCGACGCCTATCTCACCTTTGGGCCGTTTCGACACGTCCGCAAAGTCACGATTTTCGGATCAGCCCGCGCCGAGCGAGGCACTCCTCTCTACGAGCAAACCAAAGCGCTCGCTGCGGCCATGGCGGCGCAAGGATGGATGGTGGTGACGGGCGCCGGCCCCGGAATCATGGCTGCTGGCCTCGAAGGCGCTGGTCGCGAGATGGCCCTCGGAGCGGCCATTCGGTTGCCCTTCGAAAGCGAGGCGAACGAGCATCTCGCTCCTGATCGCCTCGTGGATATGCGGTATTTCTTTACCCGCAAATTGGCCCTTATTCGGGAGAGCGATGCGTTTGTTTGTATGCCCGGTGGCTTCGGCACGCTGGACGAAACATTTGAACTCCTGACGCTGCTGCAAACCGGAAAGGCGACGCCGGTTCCCATCGTTATGCTCGGACTCGGCCAGGGTTTCTGGCATGCCCTCGATCGGTTCGTGGACGTGATGATCGAGCAGGGGTGGGTGGGGTCGTCGGACCGAGCGCTCTACCAAGTCACAGACTCCGTGGAGGAAGCTGTCGGCGAAATAATGTCGTTCTATTCCAACCATCACTCGATCCGTTGGGTAGAAGACCGATTGATCCTGCGCATGCACCGAGCGCCAGACGACTTGGCGTTGGTCAGTTTGCAGGCGCGCTTTGGATCGTACGCAACCGACGGCGCTATTGAACGGAGCGGCCCGACCGGCCCGGAGCGTTCAGAGAACGACGAACTCGATTTGCATCGGCTGGCCCTTCGTTTCAATCGCCGCCAGCCCGGTCGACTGCGCCAACTGATTGACGCCATCAACGAGTTCTGAGATTCGGCACATTGGGGACGCTTGGCCGTTCTCTTTGAAGCGCATGGTTCGCGGGCGCGGAGCGCGCAACGAACAAGCCCTCGAAGCGTCAATTGCGCGTCCCAGACCGCCGGGCAGGGGCACCGTGCGATTCAACGGAATCGTGCCTGACTACCGCCACATACCGCCGGTTCCCGTGCGTTCGCGGCACCGCCTTCGACATCTTGATGGCTTGTCGTCGGAACGCCTTGGCGCGTCTTCGGCGGAGTGGTCGCGGCGGCCGGCCTCGGGCTGGCCTCTGCCTCGGGCCGCGCCCTGGAGGCAAACCTCAGCGTCGGGGCCATCGCCACCTATGTGCTCTACATGCTCCTCAATGTGCTCGCCGCCGTCGCGCTCGGGGCGCTGCTCCAGAACTCGGCGGCGGCCATCG
>JAYVSS010000075.1:0-2653 GCA_043775075.1 Acidimicrobiia bacterium | reverse complement strand
GCGCTGCTCGGCACCATCGCAACGGTGGCCGCCGGGTGGAAACCGTCGCTCGGTTTGGACCTCCAGGGCGGCACGTCGGTCGTGCTCGAGCCGAAGGGCGATGTGAAGCCCGACGTGCTTGACCGCACCATCAGCATCATCCGTAGCCGGGTCGATGCCCTCGGTGTGGCTGAGCCGGACATTTCCCGCCAGGGTGACCGCTCCATCGTGGTTTCGCTCCCCGGGGTGAAGGATTCTGCCGCCGCTCTGGACATCGTCGGAAAAACAGCACAGCTGACCTTCCGGCCGGTGTTGCAAGACGTCCCCTCGGAAGTTGATCTCAAGGCCCAGCAGGCGACGGCGAAAACGACGGCCAAAACTAGCAAGGGGTCCACCACAAAGATCGTGACGGTCGGCGGATCGTCGACCACGGTCGCGCCAGCAGCAGGCGGGGCACCAAAAACGACCACGACCGCAACGGCCACTCCCACGACGGCTAAATCGGCGTCAGACACGACCCAAGCACTCGGCCTGAGCGGACCCGGTCGCAACAGTTACAGCGTCTTAAATCAAGCGGCCACGACCGCCGCACCGACCACTGCGGCGCCGACGACGGTGTCGGCCGCCCCCAACGCCTCCTCCACCATTGCCGGTGCATCGGCACCGAAACCAACGGCCTTCCCCGCGACGGTCCCCGCCGGTGCGTCGCCATCATCATCAACGGCCGTCCCTGCGGCGTCCACGGCGGCGACTAACTCGTTCCCGACCACGCTGGACACGACAAAAATAGGTGCAGACAGTCCGGAAATGACTGTCATCCTTCCGGGCAAGCGCAACGATCCGACGTCACGTCGCTACTTACTCGGGCCGGCGGAGATCAAGGGCGCGGTGGTGGACACGGCGACCGCTCGGATCGACACCAACACCAGCGATTGGACCGTCGACCTCCAGCTCAACAGCATCGGCTCGCCGCAGTGGGATGCCATGGCCGCGAAGTATTTCGGTCAGCGGATCGCCATCGTGCTCGACGGTGAAGTGGTGTCGGCTCCGTCGATCAACGCCCGTAAATTCGACGGACGGGCCACGATCTCTGGCGCGTTTACCGCCAGTGAGGCCAAGGGTCTCGCTACGGCGTTGAAGTTTGGCTCCCTGCCCGTCACGCTCGTACCGCAGACCGTGCAAAACGTTTCGGCCTCGCTGGGCAAGGACTCGCTGCGCGCCGGCCTGGTGACCGGCCTCATCGGGTTGTTGCTGGTGGCGTGCTACATGATATTTTATTACCGCTCGCTGGGGCTCGTCGTGGTTAGCGGACTTCTCGTGTCCGGTGGACTCATGTGGTCGTTCGTTTCCTTCCTGTCCGAGAAGCAGGGTCTCGCCCTCAGCCTGTCGGGAGTCGTCGGCATCATCGTCTCGTTCGGAACCACGGTGGACTCCTATGTCGTGTTCTTTGAACGCATGCGCGACGAACTTCGCGCTGGTCGCAATGTCGCCCAGGCCGTTGACCGAGGCTTTAAGAGCGCGTTCCGCACGATTATCGCGGCCGACTTCACGTCACTCATTGGCGCTGGCGTGCTCTATTTCCTGACCATTGGTTCGGTTCGTGGATTTGCCCTCTTCCTGCTCATCTCAACGTCGCTTGACCTGCTCGTCGCCTGGGCGTTTACCCGGCCTATCGTGACGCTCATCGCCGAGCGCCAGATGAAGCGTCAAGGTCTCTCGTCGGGTTCGTCGTCGGGCCCAACCCGCATTACCCCCGCCGCCGGACGTCTGAAGCCCGGCTCCGCTACCTCGGGAGCACAGCTGTGACCACGATCGATTCCACTGCGGACGCCGTCCCCCGTCAATCGCTGTGGCACACACTGACCACCGGTGGGACCAACTACGAGTTCATTCGCCGTTGGCGTACCTGGGCGCTGCTGTCGCTCGTGGTAATCGGTCTCGGCCTGGGCGCCCTGGCCGGACGAGGTCTGAAGTTGGGCATTGATTTCAAGGGCGGCACGGCGTGGGAAGTGTCCACCAAGTCGCTTTCGGTCGCTGGTGCTCGCGACGCTGTCGGCCCCATCATCGGTCGCAACGTCACCGTCCAAGAGGTCACCGCTAACGGGGTGAAGCGCATCCGGGTGAAGTCCGATACGTCCACCGATGTCAACCGAAACAAGGTTTCCGCGGCGCTGGCCAAAGTTGCCGGGGGCAAGATCACGGCGAACGACGTCAACGTGAACTTCGTTGGTCCCTCATGGGGCAAGGACGTCACCAAGAAGGCCCGCCAGGCGCTGATCGTGTTCTTCGCCATTATTGCCCTGTGGGTCTCGATCCGCTTCCAATGGAAGATGGCCGTCGCCGCCCTCGCCGCCGTGGTTCACGACATCATCGTGACCGTCGGTGTCTATGCGCTGATTGGTTTCGAGGTCAGCCCGGCCACGGTGATCGCCTTTCTCACGATCCTTGGCTTCTCGCTCTACGACACCATCGTGGTGTTCGACAAGGTGGCTGAGAACGAGAAGGTGGTCGGACCGACTGGCCGATTGACGTATACCGACATCGTGAATCTCTCGATGAATCAGGTGTTGATGCGGTCCTTGAACACCTCGTTCGTCGCCATCCTCCCTGTGCTCTCGCTGCTCATCATCGGAGCCGGCATCATGGGCGCCACCGCCCTCGGCGACTTCGGTCT
>JAYVSS010000074.1:0-19744 GCA_043775075.1 Acidimicrobiia bacterium | reverse complement strand
TGCTCACCCGTCACGGTGTACGTGCCGGTCCCGGCGAGCTTCGCCCCGACCCCGCCACTGGCGAGGTAGGCGTTGGACCGATTGGTATCGAGATCAATGGTGGTCTTAACCACTCCACGCTCCGACCGGGCCTCCATCGATACGGTTCCGCTCTTGTTGGGCTCACCGGGGCGGGCCGTCAGACGAAGCCTGCGAGCGCACCGACAACGATCGGAACACCGGGACCCTGGCCACCAACGGGACCAATGCTTTGGCGATCTTGTCCAGCCCAATCGGTCCAGCCAAAATAAGCGACACCCCCGCCAGAGTGATCGGCGACGTGTCCCTGCTACCGGCTCGACATCACGCTGAGAGCGAGGCTGAAGAACCGCAGACCACCCGGCGAACGAACCCCGGATCGAACCTCGGACCGAACAACACCTGGTTCAGCCGGCGCAGAGCCTCGAACATGACCCCCCCGGACGAAGTCAACGCCGTACTGAAGGTTCCTCGCCGTATTGTGATCGCCGTCAACAGGTGGTGGGGGTAAGCGTGTATTTCTCCGTGCCGGCACCGGCCTCACCATGGATCGATCCGCTGCTGGACGAACTCATGGTGCCGGGTTTGCCCGGGCCATCGGGCAACGTGATGGCGTACGTACCGACGTAGTGCAGGTTGAACACCCCTGAAGCCTCGACCTTTCCGGAAAGGCCACCACTGAACGTCATCGATGCCACACCCGGCGATGTCAATACGAACGGCGCCATCACGTCGCACACTGTCTGGTTCACCTGGAAGTCCTCGAGTCCGCCGACGACGACATAGGCGTTGGACTCGCCGACCTCGATGGAGACGGAGGCTTTTCCAATGCCCCGGCGCGACGTGCTGACCAGTTCAACGGTGGCCGTTGACTTCGGGTCTTCGGAGGCGGTGTGGGTGATCGTGCCGGGCGAGCGTTCGATGCGGGTGATGTCGATGCTTTGCGGTCCCTTGAGGGTGGCGTCGACGGGCACGGCCAGCGGTACGCCTTCGAGTTTGTGGACCACCGATACCTGGATCGGACTGACCGTGCCCGGTTTGACTCGGCCGGGTGAAGCGGCGACGACCTTCACGCACCTACCGCCCTTCCAATACACCTCGAGGGCCGCAACGTAGCCCAAGACGAAGTCGGCAGCCTTGTTCATCCCGTCTTCGTGGAGCCGATTTCGCTCGGCGAAGTCAACGGCTTGCGATTCACGGTTCAACTTGTCGCCGGTCGTGGTCGTCCCCCTATCGTTCCCTTGATACCGCAGCCGCACGGAAGCACTGGTGTCCACGAACGTTCCGGTGCCGGCAGCGTTCGTGCCCGTGCTCTGTTGGCGGGCGTCCATGTCGAACCCGGTCACCGAGGCCGAGTCGTCGACATTGACCTTCGCCGTGCCCGACACCTCGGTGGTGCCGATCGCACTCTTGGCCCCGACGTTGATATTGGCGCCCAACTTGGCCCTGAACTTGATGTTCACGATCCCGTTGGCGTCAGGACAAGGGTTCGCCGTCGCGTCGAATCCCATCGACGCCGAACCTTTGGCCGCCTCCACCCCCTTTGCCCCCGCCTCACCGCTCTTGGCGGCCCGGTCGACCTTCACATCGAAGTCCATCCCGAAGGCGGTAGTCCCGTCGGCCTTCACGTCGAGCCCGATGGAACCGGTGACCGTCGAACCTTCGTCGGAGATGGTCACCGGCGGCGACTTTCCCGCCGCCACCTCGGCACCCGGGGGAACCAGGCTGCCGAACAGGTTGGACAGCATCGAGTTCACCATGCCCAGGTCGGCGAACGGACGTGGCGCAGCAGCGGTGGCCTGGACACGGACGGCGAACCCTCGCCCGCCACCGAGCGCCGGGGCCGCCACCGTCGACTCGGTGATCGGTCCGTCGCTCGCGGATTTGGCCGTCGTCGGTACGACACCGGCAATTCCGGCGCCCCCTTCCACGTCTGTTCCGATCTGGTCGAGTGCCCGACCTTCGGCCACCGCCACGCTGTCGGCGACGGCCAATAGATCGGCGTCACCGGCGGCGAGCGTTCGGATGTAGTCAGCCAACGGGGTGCTCGACGGCGGGCGTTTCCCGGCGATGAGCCCGTCCGTCGCTATTGGTTGCACGGCGGCGACGAAGATCGGAGTCAGCAGTTCGGGCGCCCCGGTGGTCGGTGTCTGCGTTGCGCTCGTGACGGGAACCGTCTCCGGTGTTGTCTGTGCGGCCGACGAGGCACTCTTCGAGGAGCCACCGCAGGATGTGAGCATCAGGGCGAGCGACAGTGCAGCCGCAGTCGCCGACAGGTGTTTTGCGTGCTGCATCAGTCAAGCCTCCGGAGTGAAACGCGCCCAGTAGTCGTGCTTCCGGCTCGATATCGGACCGGAACCCCACCAAACCGTAGACCACCTGGCAAAGTGGGGGCCGGAAGGATTATCGATAGTCCGTGGCAATTTCGTTGGCCGCCCGGATCCCCTCGATCGCGCCGCCTTCGATGTATCCCTGGGCGTCCTGAGAAACGTGTTCGCCGGCAAAGTGGAACGGGCGGGCCGGCATGCGTTCGACCGTGCAGTACTGCTCGCAGTAGCCCGGCGGGTAGTAGGCGTACGCGCCCCACGAGAAGGGGTTCACGTGCCAGACCGAGAGTTGTGCTTTGCCGGTCCATCGCGCCGAGATTCCTGGATAGACGGGCTCGATCTGGCCAAGGAAGGTCTTCGCCGCATTCGTCACGTAGGCCGCAGCGGTGCGCGAAGACCACGTATCGCTGAAGGGGGCAGACGGGTTGAGTTGCCGGGACACGCTTCCGCCGGTGTAGTTGTTGATGATCCCGGTGTTTCCAGGCTGGCCGGTCGTGACTGGCCAGGCTTCCTGGTACCCGGTGTCGGCGTATGACTCGCCGTTGCCGTTGCCCCACACGCCGCCCTGCGTCCAGAAACGGTCAGAGATTTGCAGTTGGAGCTTGTTATCGGCCCCGAAGCCGAGGGTTTCGATACTTCCCATTTTCCGTGGGTCTGTGTCGAAGCCGGAGCCGGTGAAGCCCCCAGCAGCTTTGAGTCGCTTCATGACGCCGAGCGGAATTGCCAGGATCACCCGGTCTGCCACAACCGAGGTGGTCGATGCTCCAACGGTGAAATCGAGACGAGCCCGACCATCGGTCTGTCGGCGCGCCCCGGTCAATGCCCAGCCGAGCGCCATGTTCGAGCTGCCCACCTCCGCTGCTTGGGCCCGCGAAAGCTGCTGGTTACCGCCGACGCTTTTGAAGCGTTCATCGGATTTGCCGTAGACCCACCACGCTCCGGTGCCCCCGCCGTTGGAGAAACCGAGCAGCCCGAGGAGGTTGAGCACCGACAACCGGTCAACGTCTTCGCCGAACTCGATGGCGTAGGCAACGTCGATGAAACGACCGAGGCTCGACGAACGTCCACCGGGGACATATCGGTCGATCCACTGAGCAATTGTCATGCGCGAAATGGCGAGCGCTTCGGGTGTCCAAACGGCATCGTAGGGCCATGGGTAGGCGGGTAGGGTGGCCATCTGGGTCTGGATCACCTGCTCGAGGCCGGCCGCCTTCCAATCGGTCACCGCAACGTCCCACGGGTAGTAGCCGCCGTTGAAGTAAAGGGTGTCGGTCGCGCCGTTGTTGACGACGGAATGCCATCCGAGATCGATGGTCGAAAAGCCGTAGCGGCGGCAGAGGGCGAAGACGGTCTTATGCCCGGAGTCGATCAGCTCCCCGCCCCACTCGGCCCACTGTCCGTGCTCGAAGAACCCGTCACCCGAACGGGTGAAGGTGCGGCCACCGATTCGGGAGTTGGCCTCGTACACCGTTACGCGGGTGAAGCCCGCATCACGCAAGGTCATCGCTGCGGACATGCCGCTGATGCCCGCGCCCACGATCGCGATAGACGGCTGAGAACTCGGTCGGGGTGCGGCATCGGCCCGGCGAGCGAGGACGAGTTGTCCAACGGTCGACGCGGCTGCGGCTCCCACAACTCCGGCGGTGAGGAATTGTCGGCGAGACAACGCTTCGTCGGAGGCTAGGTGCGCGTGCCGCTGGCCAGCTGCCTCGGATGGGTCGACGCCAGCCTTATCGGCGGCGCGAGCGGTCTGGCTGACCCGCTGGAGTGCAGCAAGAAGTGATGTTCGTGTCACGTAATACCTCCGAGGTGGTTGGCGAAAGCGAAGGTGATCTTTACGAGATAGTGGCGTAAACGTCCGTGTTGTTCGGCCCCGTCGTGTTCGGGTTGACGTAGAACGAGACCAAGTTCTCCCCGCTCGCGGTCAAACCTTGATAATCGCCGAGGAAATACCCTCGGGCGATCGGTGCGTTCGTAATCACGTTTGCCGACCCGCCGGACAGCATCGACGGTACAAGTGCGCCTATCGACCCGGCTGTGTCCGTTGCAAGCCAGCGAGTGACTCCACCGTCCACCGCGAGTTGGTGATAGCCAACTCCGAGTCGACCGTTTGCGGTGAATTCAACCGCGACGTTGAACGCTGGCAGGAGACCCGGGCCGACGCGGACCGGTGCCGTCCAGGTCAGACCACCGTCGGTGGAGTCGGCGACGACCGCGTCGTCGTGGGCGCCCGAAGAGAACCGACTGTCCTGCCACCCAAGAACGACTCGGTTCCCGAGAACAGCAATATCGGGAATGTTGTCCCCGGTTCGTAGCGGCGTTCCGTTGAACGTAACTCCGGTGCTTTGTGCTTTGGCGACGATGATCGCCGGACCCCACGTTGCGCCGGCATCGGTCGAACGTTGCACGGCGATGTTCTCGCCGCGTAGACCATGAGCGTTTTTCTGGTTGTAGATCAGGTCAAAGGTATTGATGAGCGTGCCGTTTGCCAGAACAGCAATCTGATTGCCGATTGTTTGGTTAATCTGCCCTGGGTCAAAGATCATACGGGCGGGCTCCCAGCTCACTCCGCAGTCGGTGGTGCGCGAAAACCATGTCGGTCCGCGGTAACCAGATGCATGTTCGAAGGCCGACGCCGACGCATTCGACTTACCAGCGGGGCCGACGAGTCGATCCCAAATCGCGTACGCGTAACAGGGCCGAGTGGGGTCGGCGGTGATCGACTCTTTGTCACTGAAAGCGAAGGTGACATCGCGCCCACCGCTTTCGCGCAGAACCGTTACCGGGTTCTGCCACGTTGTGCCGCCGTCGGTCGAGCGACTGACGAGAATCGCATTGGTCGTGTTCGTATCGTTGAACGAATCGCTGATCTGGTACGCAACACTCGCCCCATTTCGATCTTTTCCGATCGATACCCACGGATCGGTGGCCCGTTCGAGGTCACCGCCATTGGCGGGCGTGCCGCCGGCGCACCGACTGAACGTCGGGGGCGTGACGGTGGTCCAGTTCGCGCCACCGTCGTTGGAAGTTGCCGTGCCGAGCCCGCGCGAGCCGCCATCGGGGAATCGGTCCTGCTGCCACACTCCAATGAGGCGTTGCGCATTGTTTGGGTCGGTCGCCACGAACGGCTCGACCTCCGCTCCCGGGAATGCAGCTGCGGTTGTCACTTGCTCACACCCGGCAATGAACGGACTCCCTCCGGTCACGGTGACCGTGTTTCCAACAACTGCGGATGCGCTGATCGATGCCCCGAGGACCAGGGCTGACGCCATAACTACGCTGATTCGAACTCTCATAGCTGTCCCGCTTCCGTGTGAGTTGACCGACCGATAATGGCACGGGTTCAGCTCGCCCTTCGCCAGACTCACCGGTGAGGTCGCGTCCGATGTGACACCGGTCATGTGGGCTGGGGAATCGCTGCATGATGGCGCGAGAATGAACGACCTTGAACGCGGTTGACGACGAACGAATTGGCCCTCCCGGCATCACGTTGGCGGATGCGCACAAGGCAACGGGGGCGGCTGGGGCAGCGGGATCGATTGGGGCGGCGTGGGCGTCGAAGCCGTTTCGCCGGCTCTATGTCGGCTCCACGTTTTCCCTCGTGGGCACATGGCTGCAAAACGTCGTCGTCGGACCGTATGCCCTTGACCTCACCCGCAGCGCGGCCCACCCGAAAGGCTCGGCCTCGTTTGTCGGTTTGCTGACCGTTGCGCAGCTCGGGCCGCTGCTGCTGCTCTCCATTCCGGGCGGGGTGCTCGCCAACCGGGTGGACCGCAAAAAGCTGATGATCGCCGTGCAGTGTGTGCAGGCGGCAGCGGCGTTTGTTTTGGCGTTTGTGGCGTGGAAAGCGAAGTCTCCACTGGCACTCTTCCTCGCCACGATGGTGATCGGCGTATCCAACGCCCTCTCGGCCCCAACCACGGCCTCGGTGATGCCGGAGCTGGTTGAGCCCCGCAATATGGGCGGCGCCATTTCGCTGAACTCGGCGACGATGAACGGCTCGCGCTCCATCGCTCCGATCATCGTGCTGGCGCTTACTGGCCTGGGGGTGAGTGCGTCGGGATTCTTCTTCCTCAACGCCATCTCGTATTTCGCTCTCATCATCGCATTGTGGAATCTTCCGATGCGACGCCGCGTGGAGCATCGGGGGTCGAGCGGGAAGGCGGCGTTCCTCGACGGAATCCGCGAGGCTCGGGCCAATCCGGTGGCCGGTCGCGTGATCTTCCTTTTGTTCACCCTCTCGATCTTTTCGCTTCCGTTCATCGGCCAGTTTGCAACGGTCGTCGAGCGGGCCTTCCACACCACTAGTAAGCGGACATATCTTATTTTGTTCGCCACGTGGGGATTCGGGGCGGCCTTGGGCGCGTTGAGCATCGGCACCGTCCTGGTGAAACGTGATCAGCGCAAGATGGTTTCGTGGTTTTACGCTGTGTTTGCCGTCGCGCTGGCAGCGTGGTCGTTTGCATCGTCGCCGATGGTCGCTTTTCCGATTGCGTTCGTGCTCGGTTTTGCGTACTTCGGCTCGACCACAGCGATGTCTTCGGTGTTGCAGTTACACCTTGACCAACGACGACGCGCTCCGGTGATGGCGCTGTGGTTTATGGCCTTCGGCGGCACTGTGCCATTCGGCGCGATGTGGGGGGGTTGGGCCATGGACCACTGGTCCGTTCGAGGGACACTTCTGATCGGAGTGGCGTGGCTCGTGGCGCTGGTCTGGCTCTCCCGCGACCTTCCGGACCGCAGTGAACGGTGGAAACTGCTGCAGGAACATCGTTTGTCGAGCAGCAGCGATACTGCTTTTAGCGCCGGCTTGGAAACCGCTCAGCCGTAGCTATCGAGCGGAGGACATGAGCAGACCACGTTGCGGTCGCCGTACGCTCCGTCGATACGCGAGACCGGTGGCCAATACTTGTCCTTGCGCAACGAGGCCAGCGGGTAGGCCGCGGTTTCGCGCGAATAGGCCCGGGCCCACGAATCGCTGAGCACGTCTTCGGCTGGGTGGGGAGCGCGGCACAGGGGGTTGTCGTCCGCTGGCCACTCGCCCTCCACCACGCGATCAACCTCTGCGCGAATGGCAATCATCGCATCGCAGAACCGATCAAGTTCGGCCTGCGATTCGCTTTCCGTCGGTTCAACCATCAGGGTGCCCGCCACCGGGAACGACATCGTGGGGGCGTGGAATCCGTAATCCATGAGGCGCTTCGCCACGTCGTCGACGCTGATCCCTGTCGTTTGGGTGAGCGGTCGAAGGTCGAGAATGCATTCGTGGGCGACGCGGCCATTGCGTCCGGTGTAAAGCACGGGGTAGTGACCCTCCAGCCGATGGGCAATGTAGTTGGCCGACAGAATGGCCACAGCCGTGGCCATCCGCAGACCTTCGGATCCCATCATCGTTATGTATGTCCATGGGATCGGAAGAATGCCAGCTGATCCATAGGGCGCAGAAGTAAGCGCGCTTATTATTACCTCAGCGGAATGCGATGCGATGGAGGAGGTGCCGTCGATCGCCGGGTGACCGGGAAGAAACGGGGCAAGGTGGGCTTTCACGCATACCGGTCCAACGCCGGGACCACCGCCTCCGTGGGGAATGCAGAACGTCTTGTGCAGATTGAGGTGGCTGACATCGGCCCCGAACTGGCCCGGCTTGGCCACACCAACGAGGGCGTTGAAGTTGGCGCCATCGAGGTACACCTGACCGCCGGCGGCGTGGACCACGGCACAGATATCGGTGATCGACTCTTCGAAAACCCCGTGCGTACTCGGATAGGTGATCATAAGTGCACTGAGCTTCTCGGAATGCACCACGACTTTGGCCCGAAGGTCAGCGATATCGACGTTGCCATTTTCGTCACAGCTGACGACAACCACGCTCATCCCACACATCGCGGCGCTCGCGGCATTGGTGCCGTGGGCCGACGAAGGAATGATGCAGACGGTGCGGTCAACGTCGCCGCGGGAGCGATGGTATGCGCGAATAGCAAGAAGACCGGCGTATTCACCTTGCGAGCCAGCATTGGGCTGGAGG
The DNA here is from genome assembly GCA_043775075.1 of Acidimicrobiia bacterium. Taxonomy (GTDB): domain Bacteria; phylum Actinomycetota; class Acidimicrobiia; order Acidimicrobiales; family JANYDT01; genus JANLQX01. The sequence continues at coordinate 11,374 of JAYVSS010000074.1, read as the reverse complement.
GACACGGCGTCGTAGCCGGTGATTTCCACCAGCATCCGCTCAAGCTCATCGATCATGGTGGCGTAGCCATCCCACTGTGAACGGGGGGCGAAAGGATGGATGTCAGAAAATTCGGGCCACGTTACCGGGATCATCTCGGTGGTGGCATTGAGTTTCATGGTGCACGATCCGAGCGGGATCATGGTGCGATCGAGTGCGAGGTCGCGGTCAGCCAGCCGACGAAGGTAGCGAAGCATTTCTGTCTCGGTGCGGTAGGAGCGAAAAACCGGGTGCGTAAGGATCTCTGCCGATCGACGGATCCCGGCCGGTAGGCCGATCGGCCAGCCGGCCGCCCGGAGAGTTTCCACCGAAACGGAGCAACCAAGGGCGTGGAGGACTACGACCAGGTCCGCGTCGGTTGTGGTTTCATTGCAGGAAATGCCAACTCGGTCCTTATCGACGAGGCGAATGTTGACGCCGCCCTTTAGTGCCACGCCGACGATCCCCTCGGCCCGCCCCGGAGCGACGACGGTGACGGTGTCGAACCACGTGTCGTTGTCGAGCGTCAGCCCTGCACGGGCCGCACCGGCGGCCACGATTGACGCAGAGTCATATGCATGCATAGCAATACGGCGGAGGCCTTCAGGTCCGTGCCAACACGCATACATCCCGGCCATGACGGCGAGCAACACCTGAGCGGTACAGATGTTGCTGGTCGCTTTATCTCGCCGGATGTGTTGCTCGCGCGTCTGGAGGGCGAGGCGAAGGGCGGGCCGTCCGGCGGCGTCCACCGACACTCCCACGAGACGACCGGGAAGCGCCCGTTTGTGGGTATCGTCCACCGCCATGAATCCTGCGTGTGGACCCCCGAAACCCAGTGGAACGCCAAAACGCTGAGCCGAACCGACCACTACGTCGGCCCCCATTGATCCGGGTGATTCGAGCACCACGCAGGCCAGCAGATCAGTGGCCACGCAAACCAGTCCGCCGCAGTCGTGCATCGAATCACTAAGCGTGCGGAATACTTCGGGGGACAGAATTGCGCCAGTGGTATTCGGCCAGGCGAGGAGACAGCCGAAGGAACCGTTTGCTACTTCCTGAACGAGAGCGGACGGCTCTCCAAGGACGAGTTCGATTCCCAGCGGCTCGGCTCGTGTGCGGACAACATCGAGCACCTGGGGGTGGCAGCCCGAGTCCAGCAGGAATCGGTTCGACCGGGACTTTGACTGTCGACGGGCGAGCGCCATCGCCTCGGCCGCCGCGGTCGCTTCGTCGAGCAGGGACGCATTGGCCAGGTCCATACCCGTGAGGTCGGCGATCATGGTTTGAAAATTAAGGACAGCCTCAAGGCGCCCCTGGCTGATCTCGGGCTGATACGGCGTGTATGCCGTGTACCACGCCGGGTTCTCCATCACATTGCGCAGCACGACCGGGGGCACGATGCAGTTGGCGTACCCCTGGCCGATCATCGACGTTACGACGCGGTTTCGGTTGGCCATTTCGCGTAATCGCTTGAGCGCATCCACTTCGGACCGAGCGGCTTCGAGAGCGAGTGGTTCTTGGGTTCGGATCGACGCAGGCACAACGGCATCGAGCAGTTCGTCGATCGAACGCAAGCCGATCGAAGCGAGCATCTTGTCCACGTCGGCCGACGTCGGGCCAAGGTGGCGATCGGCGAAGGACGAGAGATCGTCGGTGGGGACGATACGCGCAGGATGGAAAGCGGACATAGGAACTCCTCAGGGGCGTGCTGCTCTGAATGGTTCCCCCGCTGTCCGGTGACCTGAGAGATTCATCCGATCCCTTGCGGGAACTCGTCGGACTTCCACCTTCGGTGCGCCCATCCTGGCGGGATGGTCGGCTCTCCAGCGTGCCGTTGTCGTGCTGATCCAGTGGTGCTGTGTTGAAGTGGGGCAACTGGTTCGGCAAGACAAACGATGGCGGTACATGTGCCTGAGAGGTTCCGGGGTGGTTGCTCCTACGGCGCCGGTCGGTCTTTCGACTTTCCGGTCTCTCCCGCCGTCCCTACACGGCAATTATGAGCCTAGCGGCCAGCGCGTCGGCGTAGTTCTTAACGCGTAAAAATGGGCCAAACGACGGGTGGGCCACGGGCTGTTGCTGTAACTACGATGCAGGGCGTGAGTTCGGGCCGGTGGCGTCAAACGCTGAATGAACGGTTAACCCAGATGGCGCTGGGGCCCGAAATCGTGACCCAGCGAATGGTGTTGCGATCACTGCGTCCAAGCGATGCACCAGCGTGGCAGGAAGTTCGGCAACGCGGCGAAGCATGGCTGACGAAGTGGGAGCCTCGACGCCCTGCGGGGAGCTCCGATGCCGTGTCGAGTCGTCGGGTGTTCGAGAATCGATGCGACTCGCGTGATCGTGAGCGGGCGGCCGGAACGGCGTGTGGTTTCGGGATGTTTCTCGACGGTCGTTTTGTCGGTGAGTGCAACCTCAACAACATTTCTCGTGGCGCCGTGCAGACGGCGAACATCGGGTACTGGGTGGACGAGCACTATGCCGGGCTCGGGCTCACCGGTGAGGCCGTGGTTGGCGTGATCGCCTACGCCTTCGAGACCATCGGGTTGCATCGAGTCGAAATTGCCATTGTCCCGCGCAACGTTGCCAGCCTGCGCGTGGTGGAGAAACTCGGGCTTCGAAGCGAGGGGATCGCCGAGCGGTTCATCGAAATCAACGGCGTGTGGGAAGACCACAGGCGCTATGCCATCACTCTGGAAGAGTGGCAGGAACGGACGAATGAGTTTCGGGCGACCTATCTCGCCGCCAGCGCCGGCGCCGAGGTCGACTGAACTACGGAGTTAGTCTTCTTAGTATGTGTACAGAACATCTGCACACAGACGAATAGTGGGTCTATCGCTGGGTGGCGCGAGCAGCGCGCAGTCCGAACGCCACGCTGAGAACGGTGAGCAAACCAAAACCGATTGGGCCGACGATGGCGTCGCTGACGAGCTTGAGCGGTGACGCGCTCTTCAGTTCGGCACCAGATCTGGCTCGGAGATAGCCAACAATGATCGCTCCGAGGCCGGTGGCGAGAGCAATGCCGAGGATCGGTGCCCAACGACGCACATGGCTGCGCAGACCGAGGTAGCCGGGAAGGACGAGCAAAACCGTGCCCACAACGAGGGCCACGGACCAGGCTGATCCGGATGTGGCGAACGACTCGCCTATGCGCAGGAGGTCGGCCTTGGTCCCGGTGAACCGAGCGGGGACGGCGGGTTGGGTGCTGACGAGTGTGAGGACGAGACGAACGGCAGCGAACGCCACCAGCGCGCTCCCGATGACTCCGGTAAACGTCGACAGATCCGGGTGAAGGGAAGTCGGGCCCTCGGTTTCGTCGTTATCCTTCGCGTCGACTGCCACTTGGCTTGGCTCGACGGCGCGAATTGGCTCGACCGCTGAGGGCGCCTCCGGACGCCGGGTTCGGCGTGGCCTGCGCGCCGGAGTCTCTGTGGCATCGGGTGCCTGCTCGCCCAGGTACGGCGGCGCGGCCAACGGGTCAGGGCGGAGAGGCGGGGGCGAAGAATCCGCCGGTCGATCGGTCCGAGCCACGGGAGGACGCGACCACGGGTCGTCGGTCTCGGTCTCGGTCGGTGGCCTGGGTTGAGCAACTGCCGCGGAAGGCGGACCGACCGATTGCGACGTTCTCGGCGACGGGCGACTCCACGGGTCCTCGTCGGCATCGGAGCGCACATCCTCGGCGGCCGGTCGTGGTTGATCGGTGGGGGCCAGTCGCTCGGTGATGCGTGCGCGCTCCCCGGGGTCGGACGTTGGGGATGTCGGAGCGTCCTCCATTGCCGGGGTTGGCAGGGTCGCCGCGTCGGTCGCCGCATCGGTCGGCGCTGCGGTCGGCGCTGCGGTCTGGCTCTTCGCCGGAGTTGATGGGGCCGGACGCGCTGATGTTTGGCGGGGGAAGGAGTCGTCAAGGTCGCCGTCGGAATCGAACTCTGCTGACAACCGGGCCCAGCGTGAACTCGTCGGCGGGCGGCTCGTGGGAGGTGTCGTCGAGCCCGTGGCTGATGCTGCGAGCACAGCAGGCTCGGACCAAGTGAACTCCGACGAAGGAACACGCTCGGAGCGGCTTCGTGGCGCCATGTTCTCGGCCTCGGGCGCCATGTTCTCGGCCTCGTGCAGCACCGCTGCAGCCGCCCGATCTTCGTCGGTTACCACTGACACGGAAACAAATCGTGACGCTGATCCTCCGGCCGTGGTGTCTGCGGGGCTGATGCTCGCGGCGACGTCGTGTGGTTGTTCTGATTGGTGTTGGTCCTGTTGGTGTGGTTCCTGTTGGTGTGGTTCCTGGAATGCTGTTGGTGCCGGCGTCGAAACCCCACTCGGGGCCAACGGCATCTCGGACACGGGAGCCGGAATTACCCGGTCCGGAGGTGCCCACGAGGCGGCGGGCGGAGCGACCAACGTCGGTTCTTCGTCGAGCGTGCTGAGGTCGGCGGCGTCATCAGGATCGGCGCCGAGGTGATCGATCTGACGTAGTTCGTCGTCGTCCGAAGCGGTTGCTTGGTCCGCCTCCGCTCCTGGCGCCCCGGCGTACGTTGCGGCAGTGGCACTCGATTGTTCGTAGTCGGTTGGTGCGAAGAGTTGCTCGGCGAGGTCCGTGTGGAGCGTTTGTCGGTCTCTAGACGTTCCTTGCTGCGCCACCGGCCCGAGAGCGTCCTCGTCGTCAACCATCGAGAGGTCATCGACGAGATCGTCGTCGATGTCGGACCCAGCCTCGGCGTCTTCCACCGCGAAGTCCGCGGGTGGGGGCATGAGGGCAACGTGGTCGGGTTCGTTAGCCGCCTCGAATTGCGGTTCGAATTGCGGTTCGAATTGCGGTTCGGAGGGCGGAGGTGTGCTCGGTTGCTCCCCTCGCAGCTCGGCTGGACGATCGATGACGGTGAGCGGTTCGTACGCTTGTGGGGTTGATGCCGGAGCGCGCAATGAGGCGGGTGAGGTTGCCGGCGGGGCAGGGTCTGTGGCGAAGGTGGGCGCGGGTGGTTCGTCGAAGGTTCGATGCCGTGCGGAAAGCCCAAAGCCCCCAGGTCCGACCGAGGCGTCGGCGTTCGCTGAACCGGGAGCAGCCCGGTTGGCGTCGCCGCCCCAGCGCTTGGTGTTTTTGCGCGCTGCGTCGTCGAAGTCGTTTGCTTCCGATTGCAACCACGCGTCAACCGCTTCTGGCCGCGGTGCGGCGGCGGCCGGGACCGAACTGCGCTGGCCTCCGGCGGTGAAGTCATCGTCCCAGTCGTCCCAGGCGCTGGCTGACCACGGGTCATCGAAACCGTCCGACGAACCCGGCCGTTGTCCGGTGGCCACGGGTTGCTCGGCCCGATCACGTCGAAACAGGCCGCGGCGACGCTTTGGCGTTCCCTCATCCATAGTCATGACTTCCCTAATCTACGTTCAAGGGGCTAGCCGGACGGGGACTTGGGCGGTTCAAGGGCGACGGTGGCCAAATCGGGGAATAAGCCGTTTGGAGCTGGGCGGTTGCGTTTTTGTCATACGGGTGCTGTCACGATGACGGACATGCTTGCGATGCACACCTCCGGTGGCCAGACCGTCTCCTTTGCCGAGTTCTCGGAGTTGGTCGCCAACCTGGCGTCGTGGGCCCGAGGCCGTGGGTTACGGGTACCCGGGATTCAGTCTCCGCCCCGCGTTCCGGGCGCCGACCGGGTACTGCGGCGAACGGACGGCGAAGTGCGGACGATCGCCGTCGCGGTCCGCGGCCGCCGGAGGACTGAGGTCGTTACCGACGTTGTTTCCGGCATCCTTTTGGCCAACGCCGTCGCCCGCGGCGAATGGGCGGCCATCGTCGACGATGCCCTCGCTGCAGTCGGGGCCGGATCCGTCGGCCCGACCTGGGCATGCGCCGCATAGGCTGGAGTCCACAACATAAGCCCGGGTGGCGGAATGGCAGACGCAGAGGGCTTAAACCCCTCGGACTGGAAACGGTCGTACGGGTTCGAGTCCCGTCCTGGGCACCGCCGAGTAGCGCAGTATGACGCCTTGCGCGGCCAAGACCACACCCTTGTGCAGATGCCGACTGGGAGTATGTCGCAAAGTAAGAGCCGCCGATCCGCCGATCCGCCGATCCGCCGATCCGCCGATCCGCCGATCCGCCGACGCCTCGTTCCGATGTCCGGGCCGCCGTCGGCATGGGCTCATTCGTCGATGCATGGCCCGATCGGGTGACCCGGCGGGCTGGAGATGCCTTGGTTTGCCGTCGCCCGGTGGAAGCGGCGCCGGAACGCAACGGGCGTCCTACTCGTGTTCGCTCCGTGACGGCGGGAGCAGCGCGGCGATCATCGCGTCGGCGATGAAGTCGCAGAAGCGTTTGAGCGTCCATCCTCTACTAACCACGAGCATTTGGTAGAGCTCGGGGGAGCTGTAGGTCCACATGATCTCGGCGGCGTGTTTTGCCGTCATGTCTTGCCGGAGATGACCGGCGTCGCTGAGGTTGCGGGCGTTGTGGGTCATGCGGGCGAGGCGTTGTCGGTCGATATCGTGTTGGAGTTGCGCCATTTCGGGGTCGGCTGCGGCCACCTCGCGGACCAACAGCAGGATCGGGTTGATGCGGGGCGCCACTTCTCTCGTCAGCGCGCCGAACCCGCGGATGATCACCTGTGGGTCGGACTCCGTTGCCTGGAGCTTGTCGGATCGGTTTTCTGCGTGCACCGACCCCTGTCCTTCTAGGGCGATCTGGCACAGAACTCGGACGAGCCCCGGTTTGTTGCCGAAGGTCTTGTAGACGGTGTCGACTGACACGCCGGCATCGTCGGCGATTGACGCGATCGTCGTCGACGCGTATCCATCGGCAAGGAACCGCAAGCGGGCAACGTCGAGGATGGCGGTTCGGGTCTCGAATGCCTGTTGTCGCCGGCGGCTCGAGTCGTATGCGCGGGGTTGGTTGACAGATCCGACATTTCGTTCCATAGTCTTAGAGTAAATATAGTCCACAGGATCAAATATGGAAAGAGCGAGCTATGCATCTAGTCGAACGGCTACAAGAAGCCACGAACCGTCACGATCTCGATGAACTGGTGGCCTGCTTTGCGGTCGACTACCGCAACGAGACTCCCGCTCATCCGGAGCGAGGTTTCACCGGGCGCGAACAGGTTCGCCGCAACTGGGAACAGATCTTCGCCGCCATACCTGATGTTTCCACCGATGTGGTGCGCTGGGCGGTGGATGGCGGCACCGTGTGGAGTGAATGGGAGCACCGCGGCACCCGCCGCGACGGCAGTGCCCACATGATGCGCGGTGTGATCATCTTCGGCGTCATCGCCAATGAGATTTCGTGGGCACGCTTCTACCTCGAACCCGTTCAGGCAGGCGGCGGAGGTATCGACGCCACCGTCAATCGCCAGGTCATGGGAGGTACGGTCGAATGATCCTCGTTGCCGGCGGTACTGGCCGCCTCGGCACGGCTCTTGTCGACCGGCTTATCAAGCGCGGACTCGAGGTTCGCGTGTTGACACGCGACACTCGGCGAGCCGCACATTTCCCAGGAACGGTGTCCGTGATCACCGGGGACGTTCGCAATCCGAGCACGCTACGGCCCGCCTTCGAAGGTGTCGACCTCGTGGTGTCAGCGGTACACGGTTTCGTCGGAACCCACGGCGACTCGCCGGCGACCGTCGATCGTGACGGCAACGCCCATCTAACCGATGCCGCAAAGGCGTCTGGCGCCGAGTTGGTGCTGATATCGGGTGTCGGCGCTTCTTTCGACAGCCCGATGGAGCTGTTCCGCATGAAGTACGCGGCGGAGCAGTACGCCCGCGGTAGCGGGGTTCCGACCACGATTGTGCGGGCCACCGCCTTCCTCGAATTGTGGATCGAACTCCTTCGCGACACCGCGACTCGCTCGGGTCGGCCACTGGTCTTCGGCCGGGGGGACAACCCCATCAACTTCGTGTCGGTCGCCGATGTCGCGGCGCTCGTCGAGCGTGTCGTCGTCGACCCCACAACACGAGGCCAGACATTCGAGATCGGCGGCCCGGACAATCTCACGTTCAACCAACTCGCCGAAACGGTGCAACGCGCCGACGGACGCGAAGGAGCGCCTCGCCACGTGCCCCCGGCGGCACTTCGCCTCATAGCGGCGACCGTCGGGCGGTTCAAACCTCAAGTGGGCCGCCAGACACGCGCTGCGCTGGTCATGGACCACACTGATCTCACGTTTCATTCCGCCCGTGTCGGCTCCCCCTTCGACACTGCTCCCACTTCGGTGGCTGATCTGCTTTCGGTATGATCGTGCTCAGGAAGCCGGCAGCAGGAGCCGACACCAGCTGTCGGCCAGCCAGCGCTCATACCGTGCGGGTTCCCAACCTCGCTCGACTGTCAGCAGGCAGAAGAGTTCGGCACTGTTGGTGGCCCAGATGACGTCGGCCGCCTCGTCGATGGACAGCCCGCGGCGGAGCCCACCAGCCTTTTTTAGCTCGTTTGCGAATCTGTTCATGTTGGCCGCCCGCCGATCGCTGATCGTCTGCCAGACCTCGTGGGCCTCGGGCTCGGTGGCCGAAGCGTCGCGTAGTGCGAGTACTAGCGGCGCCATCCGCTCATGGATCTCGCGGGTCGCTCGTGCGTAGATGGCGAGCTTGGCACGGGGATCGGGTTCGTTACGGATAGCTGCCACGTAGTCCCGTTCCTCGGCCGGGATCGCCGCGTTCGAGCCGGAAATAGCTTGTTCGATCAACTCACGCAGCACCATCGGCTTGCGGCCCACCAGTTCGTAGATCGTGTCGACGTGAACCTCGGCGTGCCGGGCGATCGCCGCGATCGTCGTCGCCCGGTAGCCCTGCTCCAACATCAGGTCGCGGGCGCTTTCAACGATGCGTTGCCTGGTGGCGTGGGACTGCGCCGCCCGGGCGGCGCTGTTGTAGTCACGGCTGATGTTGGGTTGCGGCATCATGATAGCTTTCCATCCGAAGCATATTCGGACCAATCGAGGAGACTGACAATGACATACGCGTTTACGCAGGACGTACCAATCGACGCAGTGTTCTATCAGCGGATCGCCTCGGGTATCGGCGAGACCCCGCCGAAAGGATTGGTCGTGCACCTGGCGGTCGAACGTCCCGAGGGAGGGCTGCGTTACTACGACGTGTGGGAGTCTGAAGCGGACTGGGACCGGTTCGCCGAAGAGCGTCTCCATCCCGTAGTGCACGCGTTGCTCGCCGGCGTCTTCGGTGACAACCTGCCCCCGGAACCCCAACGAGTTCCGCTACCAGTCGTGCATGCGTGGACGCCGTGACCATCGCCGGTACGAGTAGCTGTGCACGGCAAGTTGGCCGGAGTTTGCGGTTCGCCGTAGTGCTCGGGATGCTTGTTCCCGGTGTCGTCGCCGTCACTGTGTCGCCAGCTCGCGCCGACACGTTCTGCGATCTGTCGCCCACGAGTGCCGGGATCGGCATCGACTTCGCTCAGCCGACCGCCCAGATCCGCTCATCGGCGACTGCCCAGCTTCCCTTCTTCCGAGGCGTCGCCAAGCTCCTACCATCTGATGCGCCGAAGTCCGTTCGAGCGCTGTACGCCGGAGACCTGTCTGTCGTGGCGAGGGCGGCGAAGGTCAGCACGGCCGCCGAAGTCGAACGACTGGCCCGCCAGTCGTTCGCGCTCAGCACCTCTGCCTCGGGACGGGCTGCCGTGAAATGGCTCGAGGGCCGCTGCCGCGTCCCCGACACGATCGACGTAGTGACGATCGGTCCCGACAACAAGGCAACGAAGGCCACGTCACCGACCACCGGCCCGCCCAACCCGGCGCGCGTCGCCACTCCGCCGACGAGCACGGCAGGAGGGCCGTTCGATCCGTGCTCGATCATCCCGGCGCAACTGGCGGCCACAGCACTCGGCGCCGATCCCGGACCCGGCGACTCGACATCCACCCGCACGGGAGGGCAATGCTCCTACGGCACCGATGCCGGGGGACTCATCGTGACAATCGTGCGAGGCCCGTTGGCGCTCGGCAAGACGGCGAAGGACGCCGTCCTGAGTGCGAATACGGTCGCGCTCGCCTCGAAGGCTCGCGACACGAAGGGCGACCTCGTTTACAACACACTGCCCGGCATCGGCGACGGAGCGTTCGTGATCGGGACCGGCGCAAGCCCCGACAAGGCATTCACGTCGGCATCGCTCACCTTCTACAAGGGTGACTCGTGGGTAACCCTGTTGCTCTCGTATACACCTGCCGTACGCGATCCCGTCACCCAGATCACCAGCTTGGCCAAGTCGGTCGCGCCGCTCGTCTCGCGCTGACAGCGCTATCGATCGCCCGGCCGGTTGCTGCATCGGGCTTGTCCACGAATGCCAGACGGAGCCACAAGAACCTAAGTGCATCCGCACAAAAATGGAAGCGAGTCCAACATGTACACAAAGTCAGGTGCCGCCAGATCCAGCCACGCCGCGGTCGTCTTGTTCGCCGTTTGCGTCGCCGTCACGAACGGCGGCCCGGCCCGCTCCTCTCCGCCGGTCACGATCGACTCAGCGACATTGGGAACCGGTGGCGGAGCCTTCTGCGACGCCACTCGCACCGACTTGAATGGCGCGATTCGTGCGGAGATTTCGAAAGCGATCCTGAACAACGACACCGCCAAGATCAAGGCCTACTACGAGGGCGAAACAGCCCAGATGGCGAAACTCCGCGCGAGCGCTCCGGCGTCCGTTATAGACGCCGTCGTGACCGATCTAAAAAGGCACGCGATTGTCGCCGCTGCGATGAAAAAGGTGGGGTACGTCTTCACAAAACTGGATCCCGCCGCCATCATTATGTTGACCAATCCAGCTCCCTCATACCTAACTGCGCACGCCAAAGTCAATGTGTACCTGACAAGCACCTGCCATATCGACGTGACGCGGGCATACGCGCTCGGGGGCGCCTTCGGACCAGTGACCCCATGAGCACTACAGAGGTCCTACGAGACTCCTATTTCACCGAGTCCTGCTGGGCTAGGCGTTTATTCACACGGTCTCTTCCGCCACCCCGCTTCTCTGCGACAAAAGTGCCGGTCGGCGCACTCGATAAGCGCGCTGCATATTCACGCGAATTTGACCAGTAAGCGCACACGCTTTGGCCCGAATCGCGCGCAATTGTTTGTTCCGCTATTGCAGTGGCCGATAGCACGATGATTTCGCCGCCTTGAGCGCTGAGTGGCGCTGGGCAAGGCCGTTCCCGGGCGGCTCACGCGGTTGCACTGCGCTGGATGCGGTGTGGCCTTATCGGCAGCAAGAGGCCGCCGCCGTGGGTCCTTTGTCGCGCGGGAGGTTGTCTGTTCGCGAGCAGGCTGTTGGTCGACTTGGGGCGTCGAGACCGCTCGGTGCGACTAGACCGAGGCCGCACTGCGATAATGCGGATATGGCTCGCCAGCAGATTCCAGACAACGCCTTC
>JAYVSS010000073.1:0-1555 GCA_043775075.1 Acidimicrobiia bacterium | reverse complement strand
TTTGCGACTCCACAGCACCCGGTAGGCGGACCCTTCCTTTATCGTCTGTACACGTAGGTTTCCCTGAGCAGCTATCACGCCATCGATATCGCTGACTTTCGGGGTCTGCGTCACGCTGCCGACCACGCTGTCACCGACGGTCGACGTGACCGAGAAGGCCTTCCAACCGGACGCGTTCGCCTGCTCAGCGATTCGTTGTTTGTAGCCGAGGCGAACTCGGTCGGCGGTGCCGACGAGGGACCACGCGGTGTCCAAATCACCGGCGATCGCGGCGTTCACAAACGACGTGACGGCGGCAGCAGGTGTGTCCGCCTTGACGGGAGTGGATGAGCGAGGTGTACCAGCAGGAAGCGGGCCGGTAGACGGCGTTGTCGTCTCCGCCGTTGCGCCGAACGTCGGATTCGCCGGGTTGGCGACGACGGCGAAGTCAAGAGATTTGATGGGCCGACCAGTGCGCAGTCGCGGGGTTGGAGCGATGATGTCGACGGATTTGCTTGCGGCTGGCTGAACTGCGGCAGAGCCCCTCTTGGTCACAGACGAGGTGCGCGAGAGGGCAAGTACACCGGTCGTTCCCGCGGCGACGAGGACACCAGCGACGAGAACCGGGGGCAACCAGCGTCGGGTTGAGGACACTTGCGTAGTGTGGGGGTGATGTTCCGTCATGGCGCTACTTCCGGTTGGTGATTCGTAAACGGTGCGGACTACATGGTGTTCGTCGCCGATTGATTGGTGGATCATTCGACTGACGCCCTGCCTGCTCCGGGTCAGGGGAAACCCGGAGACAGGCATCGACGAAATGTGCAGATCAGCTGGGGAGAAGCACCGTGTCCACGATGTGCACGATGCCGTTGGCCACGGGTACGTCGCCACAGATCACCTTGGCCGTGCCGTTGACGGTGAGGTCCTGGCCAGATCCGGTGATCTTCACCATCGAGCCCTGGACAGTCATTTCGCTGCCGTCTTTGAGGAGGTCGGCAGCCTTGATGGCCTTACCGGGGATGACGTGGAACGTCAGGATCTTGGTGAGGTCGCCCTTGGGGTCAGCCAGCAACTTGTCCAGCGTTGCCTTGTCGATTTTGGCGAAGGCATCGTTGGTCGGGGCGAAGATCGTGAACGGTCCGGGACCGTTCAAAGTATCGCCGAGGCCAGCCGCGGTAACCGCGGCCACGAGCGTGGAGAGCAACGGGTTGGCCGATGCGGCGGTGGCGGCGGGGGCCTTGGCCATACCGGCAAACGAACCGGCACCGTCGGCGGGAACGGCCGAACAGGCGGCACCGAATGCCCCCATCATCTTGGCGTCAGGAGTCTTGGCGTCGGAGGTCATGGCTGCGTCGGAGGTCATGGCTGCTTCGGTTGTCATGGCATCCGTTGTCACCGCCTCCGTGACGGCGGCGGCATCGGTGGCGGCGGCATCGCTCGTCACGGCGTCGGTGGAGACGGCCTCCGTGGCTGTGGCCGTGGTCGTATCGGCGGAATCTTTGCTGCAAGCAGCGAACAACATGGTGGAGCTCAGGGCGATCGCACCTAGTGCGACAAATCGGCGGGTTTTCATTGG
>JAYVSS010000072.1:0-4200 GCA_043775075.1 Acidimicrobiia bacterium | reverse complement strand
GGATCGAACAAGTGGGCACACCAGAGCAGATCTACATGAGCCCATCTACGATCTTCGTGGCCGGGTTTATCGGGTCGGCCAATCTTCTTCCGGCGACAGTGATCGGCACGAACGGTGACCGCGTGGTGGCCAAAGTCATCGGGGGAGCTGTGGTGGAGTCACCTTTGCTCCACCGTACGTTCACCGAAGGTCAGAAAGTCACCGTCATGTTGCGGCCCGAGCGAATTGCTCTCGAAGAACGCGAGGTTGACGGCCGCGTTGGTATCTGGTCAACCGTTACGAATCAGGTATTCCACGGAGCGTCGAGCGATGTGCATGTGGAGACCGCAGACGGCACCGAACTCGTGGCTGACCTCGAGGCCGACGACGGCCTGTCGTGTCGGCCAGGTGAGCGGCTTTGGATCACCTGGAAACCCGGGAGCGCCTTCGTGCTACCCGAAATATCCGAGTATGCCGGCGCCACCGGAACTGATCTCGAACAGGTTGAAGCATCACTGTAGCGATCGCTACACATCCATCAGCACTCGTACTACCCTTCGTCGCACTCTGGAGTTGCCATGTCACTTTCCCGTCGCCAGTTTCTTCTCAACGCTGGCCTGCTCGCCGGCTTCGGGCCCGTCGTCCTATCCGCTTGTGGCGACACCAAGAAATCGGGTTCCACTACCGATGGGGCCGCTGGCTCTAACACCGCAGGTACTGCGTCAACCGCAAGCTCTGCGTCAACCGACGGCGCCGCTGCGGTCGGGAACGGCAACGGGAAGAAGGGCGTGGTGCGTATTGCCGCATGGCCGTTCTATATCGAAAACGATCAAAACCCGAAGAAGGCGGCGACCATCGCTAACTTCACCAAAGCCACGGGTATCGACGTGGACTACCAACTGGCGATCGACGACAACGTGAGTTTCACTGCCAAGTTCGAGGGAGACCTTAAGGCCGGCAAAGGGATCGGGTTCGATATCGCCGAGCCCACGGCGTGGATGGCGTCAAAGTGGGTGAAGAACGGCTGGGTGGAGACGATTCCTGCCGATCTCGTTCCGAACAAAGTGAATCTGATTGATTCGCTGCTGAGTCCGGCGTGGGACCCGGACCGGTCGAAATCGCTGCCGTACTCAATCATTCAAACCGGCATCGCGTACTACCCGGACAAGGTCGACGGAGAGATTAAGTCGATCAGCGGTTTGTTCAATCCAAAGCTCAAAGGAAAGATCACGATTCTTTCGGAGATGCGTGACTCCGTTGGATTCACGTTGCTCATGATGGGTATAAAGCCCGCTGATGCCACGCTCGATGAAATGCTCAAAGCATGTTCAGAACTCTCGAAGTTGCGAGACGCCGGCCAGTTCCGCAAGATCACCGGGAACGGCTATATCGAGGACCTCGGCGCGGGCGACACCGCGGCGGCTATGGCGTGGTCGGGGGATGTGGCTGGCATCCAGGTAGATAACCCCGATCTCAAGTGGGTGGTTCCCACCGAAGGGGGCATCCTGTCGAGCGACACACTGATCATCCCGAAAGGTGGAAACGTGGAGACGGCCGCCGCCTGGATCAACTATCTCTACGATCCGAAGGTGTCCGGTCCGTTGTTCGAAGCCATCAACTACGGTTCCCCGGTCAAGGGTGCGGCGGACTCTATGACAGACACAGCGAAGAAAAACCCGGTCATCAATCCTGCTGCCGATGCGCCGCTCTATGCCTGGCGCGACCTCACCGACGACGAACAGAACAAGGTCGACGAAGCGTTCGTCGCTGCGACCCAGCAGTGAGCCACGCGCTGTCGATGACCGAGGTCCTCTAGTGGCTGGAGGGGGCGGCGAAAAGCGAGCCGAGGAAGCGTTGCGACCTCGAGCCGCCTGGGTGCCGTGGGTGTTGCTCGGCCCCGGCCTGGCATGGTTGTTCGTCTTCTTCGTCATTCCGCTCTTTGAGCTCGGCCGAGGATCTCTGAAGAGCGGTGGATTCTCGAACTACTCAAACGTATTTTCTGATAACGGCGAAGTTATTCTTCGTACTTTTCTGTATGCCTTTGTCGCAACCGTACTCGCCATTATTCTTGGCTATCCGTTGGCCTATTTCATCGCTATGAAGGCTGGTCGATTCAAGACGTTGCTCCTAGCCTCGGTGGTCCTGCCGTTTTTCGTGACGTACCTCATTCGCACATTGGCATGGAAGATTCTGTTGTTCGGTGATGGCCCAGTGGTCGGCTTCTTACGGTGGACGGGCATGCTGTCGAAAAACGGTGAGGTGCTCAATACCCATGCGGCGGTCATCGGGGCATTGCTCTACAACTTTTTGCCGTTCATGATCCTGCCGATCTACGTGTCTTTGGACAAGATCGATCGTCGGCTGCTCGAAGCGGCTCCGGATTTGTATGCCGACGGGCGCCGCACCTTCATGAAGGTGGTGCTCCCGCTTTCTCTGCCGGGCGTGTTTGCCGGATCGCTGCTGACGTTCATTCCGTCATGCGGTGACTTTGTGAATGCCGAATTGCTCGGTGGAGATCGACAGCGGATGATCGGCAACATCATCGAAAAGAACTTCCTCCGCGAGAACTTCCGTCCGCAAATGAGCGCGCTCTCCTTCGTGCTCATGCTCCTGATTCTTGGAGGCGTGTTGTTGTACGCACGGGTGCTGGGCACGGAGGAGTTGGCGTGAAGGCGCGCTGGTCGTCTCGCCTACTTGGCGTATGGACGGGCGTGGTCGTGGCGTTCTTGTTCGCGCCGATCTTCGTTGTGGTGTTGTTCTCGTTCAACGAGCCGGGCCGGAAATTAGCCAGTGGCTCGTGGGTAACCGGGCGGTACAACTACAAGTGGGGGCGGTTCTCGCTCAATGCGTGGAAAGACTGGAATTCGTATCCCGAACTGACCTCGGCATTCACCCGAAGTGTGCGAATTGCGCTCGTGGTCGTGGTGATCTCGACGATCCTAGGCACGCTTATGAGTTTGGCTCTGGTGAAGTATCAGTTCAAAGGCAAGGGCCTCGTCAACATGCTGCTGGTGCTGCCCCTGACCATGCCGGAGATCGTGCTTGGATTTTCCCTGCTCACCCTCTTCGTGACCGCCAACGTGTCCCGTGGTCTTGTCACGATCGTCATCGCCCACGTGATGTTTTGCGTCAGTTACATCACCACCACCGTCAAAGCTCGTATTCGCGGTTTCGATTGGCGCCTCGAAGAAGCGGCGGCTGATCTCGGGGCTGGCGCGTTGCGAACCTTCACCAAGGTCACGCTGCCGATCATTTCACCAGGCATCGCCGCGGCGGCTCTGCTCACCTTCGCATTGTCCCTGGACGACTTCATCATCACGTACCTGAACTCCGGTCGGGTGGAGACGTTTCCAATCAAGATCTGGATCACCAAGCGATCCTCGATCCCACCCCAAATCAACGTATTCGGTAGCGTCGTTCTGCTGTTCTCGCTCGCCCTGTCGATTGGTGGATTGCTTAGTCAGCGGCGCCGGAACTGTCTCCCGTCGCGCTGAAGCTCCCGACAAGATGATGAAGCAATCTACGAAACCACTTTCTCTCGCCCAGGCTCGCCGTATTGCGTTGTCGGCACAGGGATTTGGCACGCCCCGGCCTCCGGGCCGCATTGACCGTCGCCATGTCCGCAAGATGTTCGACACGATTGGGTTGTTGCAGGTCGACTCCGTCAACGTGCTTGTGCGGTCGGAAGAGCTTCCGGTGTTCGCTCGCCTCGGACCGCACGACCGTTCGCTGGTGCGCCGAATGGACGACGATGGTGAGTTGTTCGAATACTGGGCGCATGAGGCATCGTTGATGCCGTCAGCAATGGAGCCGCTGTTCCGTCCGAAGAAGCAGCGCGCGCTTATGGGTGGGGACGCAAAGGTGTGGGGTGGTCTTCGTGATCTGCATATCAAGCGACCGGAGCTCACCACATCGGTGTTCGACGAGATCTCGGCTCGGGGGCCAGTTGCCCCGAGTTCGCTATCGCAGAATCGTGGCGCGAAGCGTGAACATTGGGGATGGAAGTGGGACGACGCCAAGCTCGGGGTGGAGAACCTGTTCTGGACTGGACGTATTGCATGTCGGGGCCGGGCGCCGAACTTTGAACGCCAGTACGACCTCCCGGAGCGTTGTCTTCCAGCTGCAGTCCTGGCAGCACCCACACCCACGGTCGAGGAAGCCCAACTCGAATTGCTGCGTCGATCGGCTCGCGCTCACGGCATCGGGACGGTGAAATGTCTG
>JAYVSS010000071.1:0-8208 GCA_043775075.1 Acidimicrobiia bacterium | reverse complement strand
AACCCTTCTGCTCGTCCGCCCTGAACTGGGGTTCTACACGCTCGCCGGTGCCCCCGAAAGCCCACGCGTGCTGCTCGAGGAAATGCGAGACGCGGAGCGCTTAGGTCTCGGGCGGGCGTTCATTTCCGAGCGATGGAATATCAAAGAGGCGGTCACCCTCTCGGGTGCGGCGGCTGCAGTTTCCGAACGCATCGGCATAAGCACCGCCGCCACCAACCACAACACCCGTCACCCGATCGTGACGGCGTCCTATGCCACCACAATGCACCGCTTGACGGGCGGACGATTCACTCTCGGGATCGGTCGAGGGATCGAGCGCCTGTTCGATGCATTTGGTATCCCGCGTATCACCACCGCGCAGATGGAAGATTTTGCTGGATTGATGCGTCGGCTATGGCACGGTGAGACGGTGATCGGCCACGATGGCCCGTGCGGGAAGTTTCCAGTGTTGCGCCTCGATCCGCAGTTCGACGAAGACATCCCGCTTGGTCTCGTTGCGTTCGGACCGCATTCGTTGGAACTCGGGGGGCGGGCGTTCGACGAAATTGTTCTGCACACGTTCTTTACCGACGAAACCCTTGTGCGGTGCGCGAACACGGTCAAGCGGGCGGCCGAGGTGGCAGGCCGCGATCCGTCGTCGGTGAAGGTGTGGTCGTGCCTGGCCACGGTGGGCGATCACATCGCCGAACCGCTCAGACTGAAGAAGACGGTGGGTCGTTTGGCCACGTATTTGCAGGCATACGGTGACCTCCTCGTTCGTACGAATCGTTGGGACCCGAACGTCCTGGCAACGTTTCGTGCCGATCCGTTCGTGGTGGGCTTCGCCGGGAAGGCATTTGATGCCGTCGCCACGACGTCGGAGCTCGAGTACCTGGCCGCGTTGATACCGGGTGAATGGCTGGCCCCCGCCGCTACCGGTTCACCCGAACAGTGTGTTGTGACCATTCGTGAACAGCTGGCCCTGGGCGCTGACGGTGTCATCCTTCACGGCGCGAGCCCGACGGAGCTGGAACCGGTGCTTCGCGCCTACTGAGCCGTATCAGATGGGACCGTCGGCTCGATGACCACCACCACGGAACCGGTTGCGTAGGCTCGGAGGCAATGGCTGTTATCGACGTGGCCGGCTACATCGCCGACCTCAAGGACCACGCAACGGTCGACCAGGGATTTCACGTTCACGACGAGCGTCATCTAGTCGAGACCTACTCGCTGCGTCAGGCATGGGAAGTCGACCTCCATCCGGAAGAAGGGTGCAATGGCCCGCTCGATCTGCACCTCACGCTCGAAGTCGATCCGCGGGTCCTTCTGTCGTTCGAGGACAAAGTTAACGAGCTGGGCGAAGATGTCGACCCGCCGGACGAATTCTTTTTCCCGTTGACTCTCACATGGGGGCTCCCACCGCTACCGCGCCCACCCGACCTATTGGTGCTCGCCACCGAACTTGCCGGCGTTGCCGGTCCGGACTTCCCCGTCGAGGTGTCGGCGATCGACTCGTTCGCCTCCGTCACCGACGCCCCACAACGGTCGCTCTCGATCGTCGCCAAACGTCCGGTGTCGCTGGCCCGGGTGTTTGCCGGCGAGGAACTTCTCTGCGACCTTTTCGACGGGTGCCTTCGCGTGAGCAATTTCCTGCTCGAGCGTTCCACGGTCTGGCTCAACGACACTGACTAGACGACGAATCCGCTGGTCGGGAATTTTCTACTGGACGCAGGTAACCCCAATTCGCTCGCCGGTCTGCCCGTCGCCAAGGTTTGATGTTCTTTCCCGCAAGCAAAACGAGCCCCGGAGGGCTCGCTGTGTTCCTTCGCTCCGGGGGCGAGACTCGAACTCGCAACCTGCGGATTAACAGTCCGATGCTCTGCCAATTGAGCTACCCCGGAAGGAACCAGAGACAATAGCCGAGCGTCCGGCGGAGTTTGGGCACCTTTCGGTCGGTCTCCGCCTGGTCCGGACCGATACGATCGGTGCTCCGTCCCGGGGCGGTAGCTCAGTTGGTTAGAGCACGGCACTCATAATGCTTTGGTCGTGGGTTCGAGCCCCACCCGCCCCACCTCATTCAAGATCGCCTGATGGTCTGATGGTTTGATGGTCTGATGGTCTGCAGTGCCAACGACCCCGCCAGACCTAGGGCGCAGGCCGGTGGGAGCACCGCCAACACCGTGGATATGGCCCCGGTAGAGCGGCCGGGCGGCTCGGTATAGGCAAGGAAGAGTGCCGCGGACCAAAGGGTCGCGGCACGAGTGGCGTTGCTCCTCGTCGACTCTGCCGCCGCCGGAAGCATCCACCCGGCGTACCAAGGAAGCACGAACGGAGCGACAGCGAGCATCGTGAGGATTGTCCCCGTCGTCGTTGGTGTCGGGGAGCTGCGCAACCGACTTGTGCTCGCGACGGCGAGGGCGAGGAGAATGCCGACCGCGACCATGACAATGGTCAGCCGTGTGGCGATCGTCTCGTGCCCGAAGGCGCGATTGACAACTCCGGCGGCGGACGCTCGGCTGACGCGCGACCCGCCAGCGGCCAGGACTGGCCGCAACGCCCGGAGCCCGCCGGCGACGTAATACGCAACAGTGCAGAGCGCGACTGACGTCGTCGCCGCAATCAGCCCGACGCGCCGACCGAAGCGGCGAACGAGCCAGATGAAAACGGCCAGCGCCGGAAGGACGGCGGTGAGTTTGATCAACGCTGCTGCGGCGAGAAGCGCACCACAGATGACCCCGCGCCACCGGCGCCCATTCGCGCCGACGGCGGCGTCGATGGCGCAAACGATGAAGCCCCCGACCAACAGATCGTTGTGCCCACCGTTCACGATGGCGATGCACATGGGATTCATCACGAGGAACGGGACCGCCAACGGCCGGCCCCGCCGCTCATGGAGGCGGGCCGAGGCAACGAGGCAGGCACCAGCGAGGCCCTGATGGACGAGGCGGTTTGCCACCACCGAGCCGCCAGCGATGAGCGAGCCCCCGGCTGAGACGACGGAGAACAGCGGTCCGTACGGGCTCCGGAAGGTTCGCCAACCAACGGGAACGAACGACGTGAACGGGTCCGCCGGGTACTCCGCCGGACGATGCAGGTAAGGACTGGCGTGATGGACCACGATCATGCGTCCCTGCATGACGTAGGACCAAAGGTCCTGTGAGCCGAACGGGCGTTTCGCCACGGCCACGCCAAGGAGCGTAAGTCCGCTGGCCCACACGAGGCTTCTGGAGGGGGCTCTGGAGGGGCTTCGACTGGCGACGCAGAGCAGAGCGAACCACACCGTGAGCGCGAGGATTTCCAGGCCAAGGCCGAGTCCCACTCCAACCGACGGACGAAGAGCCAGGAACGCGAGCGTCGCCGCGGCACTCGAAACCACCAGGGCGACCGTTACCGGATCGCCGCGCACCGTCGTTGCTGGGTCGTCCATGGGCGGCTCAGCGGACATGGTCACCTTGGCGTCGTCATGATCGTCATGTCGACGCTCTACGCCCCACGTTACGGCGCGTCCGCGGTTCCCCGCCTCACTTACTTGTCGTAAGGTACGGACATGAGTGATTGGAACAAACAGGTCATCGCGGAATTTCGGGCCAACTCCGGGAAGGTCGCCCAATTCGGCGACAATCCCGTCGTCATCCTCCACACGATCGGGGCCAAAAGTCGAGAACTTCGCGAGATTCCGCTCGTCGCTCTCGTGCAAGACGACCGGCTCGTCGTTTTCGCCTCCAAGGGCGGCGCCCCCACCAACCCCGACTGGTTCTATAACCTCGTGGCCACACCGGAGATCGACGTTGAATTCGGCACCGAGACCTACGCCGCCCGCGTGACCCAGCTCCCGGTCGACGAGGCCCAGCGCACGATCGCCGCCCAGGCCGAACTGATGCCCCAGTTCGGCGAATATGTAACCACCGCCGCCCCTCGAGTGATCCCCGCTTTCGCCATCAGCCGGGCGTAGTCACTCCTGCGCGATTTGGTCTCGGGAAACCCCGTCAGATCACGCAGCACCATCGTCGTCAAGCCAACGAAACCGCGTCCACCCGCCGACCGGTTTCGCGCCAAGTGATTCGTAGAGCTTGATCGACGGCTCGTTCCAATCCAGCACCACCCACTCCACCCTTCCCTGTGTGCGCTGGCGGAGTTCCTGGAGCAGCGCCATGCCGTGACCCGCGCGGCGAAACTTCGGTAGCACAAAGAGGTCTTCGAGCCAGATGCCCCGGTCGCCGCGAAACGTGGAAAATGTCGGGTACCAGAGCGCGAAGCCAGCGACCTCGCCGGTGTTGTCGTCCATGGCCAACGTGACGTTCGTGGTCGATCCTGATCCGAAGAGCGCATCGCCCAACTCCTCAATGGTCCACTGCACTTCGTGACTGAGCCGCTCGTACTCCGCCAGCCCTTTGATAAGCGCGCCGATGATCTCGACATCATCCGTAGTGGCCTCGCGCAGCGTCATAAGACCGGCGAGACTACAGAGCAATGAGTTCCCCCCATTCCACCGACGACCTGCTTGATCTCTTCGTCAAGATTGCCGAAAGTGTTCGTCGGGCCCTTGATGGGATCGAGGATTGGCACCAGCCGGGTGAGCGAGCCGGTCAATACGGCTTGGACCTGACCGCCGACGAGGTCGCGCTGCACCTGCTCGATGCCGCGGGCGTTGGCGTGCTGTCCGAGGAGAGCGGCCTGCGGCGCGGTGGCGCAGCGGTGGTGGTGGTGATTGACCCCGTGGATGGGTCGACGAATGCGTCACGAGGAATTCCGTGGTACGCCACCTCGCTGTGTGCCGTTGATGCCGACGGACCGTTCGTGGCTCTCGTGGAGAACCAGGCCAACGGCACCCGGTACACCGCGGTACGCGGCGGGGGAGCGTTCCGCAACGGAGTGCCCATTCGGCCCAGCGGATCGACGCAGCTTTCGAAGTCCATGGTCGGACTCTCCGGCCTACCGCCGCGATGGCTGGGATGGAAGCAATTCCGGGCCCTGGGCGCCGCCGCCCTCGATATGTGTGCGGTGGCCGACGGAACTCTGGACGCATACATCGACGCCTCGCCCTCGGCCCACGGGTCGTGGGACTACCTCGGGGGGATGCTGGTGTGCCAAGAAGCCGGGGCGGTGGTGGTGGACGCCCAAAGCCGGGACTTGGTCACGTTGGAACACACCGCCCGACGAACGCCGCTCGCCGCCGCCACTCCGGAGCTCCTCGCCCGTATTGTGTCCGAGCGTCAGACATTCTGACGGTTTGTTTCGTGCCAAATATTTAATTCGCTTGACCCGGGGAATTTCTCCGGTGAAACTCTCAAGCGTTCTTGGTCGAAAAGACGATGAACGCTCGTAACCACCAACACCCTGAACCGCCCCCTGAAGGAGGTGCCGAAATGAACACACTCACGATGACGAAGAACCTGATGCCCGTCGCTATCCAAGGTTCGGTACCGGTTTCCCTCGCGGCGGTTGCAGTTTCGGTAGCGGTGTATCCGCAGGCGAGCGCGCAGTCCGGTTTCGTGGCCTTTGGTATGGCATCGATTGGAGCTGATGCCGCAGCACGCCCGTCAGACGTTTGGGGCCTTCCGTGCACCTCTCTCGTCAGCAGCAAATGTACGGAAACCACGAAGCGACACAACACCAACAAGCCGGCCACCACGTTGCTGTCGTGGCTGTTGCGGCCTTCGGGTGTTCAAGGAGATCCACCGGTGTAAGCCGGGACCATCCGAGAACATGAACCCTGAAGGCCGCTGGATCGAAAGATCCGGCGGCCTTTTTCTTTTCCCTCCGTTCCTCCACTCCACTTATTCATCTGACCGAACCGGCACCCGCCGCACCGGTCCCGAGCCCCGACACACACGGCCAGTTCCATGTTCAGGATCCGTCACGAAAGGCACGATTCCCATGACCCCCACCCCCTTCCTCGATCATCGTCAGCCCGAGTGGTTCGCCTCAGCCCGTTGCAACGACGGTGCCGGCACGCTCGCGTCGCTGTTCTTTTCCGAGGACCTCAGCGAGATCGCTCGAGCCAAGGCCATCTGCGGCCTGTGCCCGTCGGCCGACGAGTGCCTGAACGCCGCCGTCGGTCGGCGCGAGCCGTGGGGCGTCTGGGGTGGGGAACTCCTCATGAACGGACGGGTCCTGGCGGCGCGAAAGCGTCGGGGACGTCCGCCCAAGATCGCTCGTCCGGAGGTCATCATCGATGAACTCGGTCACATCCGTGAGGTCATCAGCGCTTGACCCCGTCGTTTCACCACGATGGGGGTGGTTACCCAGCGCTTGCTGACCGCGGGAACCGAGTGACCCATCGTGGCTGTCAGCTGTCTGTGCCTCGCCCGCCGAACGATCTCGTTCGGCGGGCGGAGCTATTTCTTCCTTTGCCGTTTGGGGGTCGTGGTCGCGGCTCAGCCACGACCAGGACTTCCACACACGCTCTGAGCAATGCTCGGCGCGCATACAATGGGCGGGTGGCGCCGTTGGTCGAGCATTTCCCGGCGGCAACGCGTTGACGATGGACGATCTCGAACGGGACTTCCACGGATCCTTGGCCGCAATTCGCTCCACCGAACCGGTGTCCTGGGTTCCGGCGCTCGGTGGGTGGTTGATCACGGGGAGGGACTTGGTGGTGTCGGTCCTCCGCGATCCGGCGCGATTCACCGTGGACGATCCGCGGTTCTCTACCCAACGGCTTCTCGGCCCGAGCATGCTCTCCCTCGATGGTGGCGAGCATTTGCGCCATCGAGATCCGTTCGAACACGCCTTTCGTCGCGGCGATCCTGGCGTCTTGCGCGAGCGGATGACGAACAGCGCAGCGTCGTTGCTCGCCGGTTTTTTTCAAAGTAAGCGCGCGGAACTTCGCACACAACTAGCGGCGCCGCTGGCCGTTGAAGTGATGGTCGACGCGCTCGGCCTTGTTGATGTGCATACTGATGAATTGCTCTCGTGGTACTCCACTATCGTGCATGTGGTCTCGCACACCTCCCTGGGCCATGAACCGAGCGAAGACGGGTTCCGGGCGATGAGGCTGTTGCGTACCGCGGTTGAGCGTTCATTGAACGAATCACCGTTGCTCATCGAAGCCGCCGCCACTCTCACGCTCGACGAAATCGTGTCGAACGTGGCCGTGCTGTTGTTCGGTGGCGTGGAGACGAGCGAAGCGATGACGGCAAACGCGCTCGTACACCTGCTCGATCGTCCCGAGATGGCGCACGCCATGCGGGACGACCCCTCCCTTGCCTCGTCCTTCGTCGAGGAGTCAGTCAGAATCGAGCCAGCCGCAGCCCAGTTGGACCGGTATGCCACGGTCGATGTCGTCCTCGGTGCGGCCTCCATCCACGCCGGTGACTTCGTCATTTGTTCGGTCGCCGGCGCCAATCGCGATCCCGCCGTATTCGATGACCCCGATCGTTTCGTGCTGGGCCGGGCCAACGTGAAGGCGAATATTTCGTTTGCCCGGGGTCCCCATGCCTGCCTCGCCACGCACGTGGCCAAGGCTGAAACTGAAGCGGCGATCAGGGTCGTGTTGGAGACGTTGGTTAAGGTACGGCTCGATCCAGATAGCCGCAGGCCGTCCGTTGACGGCGTGGTGTTTCGAAAGGCCTCCGCCGTCCCGGTTGTATGGACCGTCTGATCAAGGGTTCACGTTTCCGAATCGGCTGAGTACCCGCCGTCCTGCGCCTTGGCCGGTAGGACTCCGGTGGGACTGGGACCGAGTGGAGTGGCGCGGGTACTGTCCGAGGGATCACACCGACGAACGGGGATGTTCACGATGACCTATGCGCCAAACGATCGGCTTTTCTATGACGCGGACAGCCACATCATGGAACTCCCAGACTTTCTGCGGGCCTACGCCGATCCAGATATTCGTGAAGAAGTCCCGCTCATTGGCTACTCCGCGTCACTCGTGACGGACGAGGAAGTGGCGGAGATCGTGGCCCAGGGGAATCGCCATAGCGACGCCCACAAGGATCGAATGCGGGCGATGGGCGGTTCGCTGATTCGTGAGGTCAAGGAGATCCAGGCCCTCGGCGCATTCGATCGAGACGACCGCAGCGAGGCGATGGATCAACTCGGATTCGCCCGTCAACTGGTGTTCGCCACCCACTCGGTGGGCCTACCGTTTCATGCCAGCAGCAAGACCGACCCCCGCTTGCGTTACGGAGCAACTCGGGCCCACAACCGCCACATGAAAGACTTCTGCGCCAATGACGATCGGCTGATGGGCGTCGCTATCGTGCCGCTCGACGATTCCGAACT
>JAYVSS010000070.1:0-3830 GCA_043775075.1 Acidimicrobiia bacterium | reverse complement strand
CCGGGCTCGTCGAAGGGGTGCCCGCAGTCGGCTACCGGCAGGAGGAGGGAGTCAATCCGCACAGTCAGACCGAAACGTATATCGCCATGCGGATGGCCTGTGACAACTGGCGATGGGCCGGCGTTCCGATCTTCGTGCGGACCGGCAAGTGTTTGACGAAACGCGTCACTGAGGTGACCGCCCATTTTCGCCATGCTCCGCTCCAACCGTTCGCCAACGCTATGGGTGCTCGTCACGAACCGAACTCCCTGACGGTTCGTATCCAGCCCTCCCCCGGTATTTCCCTCCGCTTCGGAGCCAAGGTTCCCGGTCAAGCGTTTCGTGTTCGCACCGCCCATATGGACTTCGACTACGCCGACCAATTCCCCGAGGAAGACCTGGATGGGTACGAGCGTCTCCTTCTCGACGCCATGATGGGCGACGCCACGTTGTTCATCCGCAGTGATGAAGTGGCCACGGCGTGGGAGATCGTCGATCCGATCCTGGAGGGTTTCGCCGCCGAAGATGTTCCGGTGTCGCTGTACCCGGCAGGCTCATGGGGCCCAGCCGAAGCGGACGTGCTGTTGGATTTGGAAGGCCATAGCTGGCGCACGCCGTAGTCCAGGTGGTCGGCGGCCTGTCGGCCAGCGAGCCACGTCGTCCAGGGGCTGGTCACGTTGTGTTCGTACGATCCACACATCCCCGTCACCGACGATTTACGATCCGGCGGTCTTGTTTCTCTCCCGCCCCTGGACGACTTCGTTGCTTTCCCTCCCTGGACCTGTTGTTTCCTCCGATTGGCTCGCCGATGTTCTCGACGATCCAACCCTCGTGATCTGTGACGTGCGTTGGTACGTAGACGGCCGATCTGGTGAGGCGGCGTACGACGCCGGCCATCTCCCCGGGGCGATTTGGGTTGACCTCGATCGAGATCTCGCCGGACCGTCCGGAGTCGGTCCGGGTCGCCATCCACTCCCCTCACCAGAACACTTCGCCGCCGCAATGAATCGTTTAGCCATCGGCGACGGCGACGTGGTGGTGGCCTACGACGATGCCGGCGGGTCGATCGCTGCTCGCCTGTGGTGGATGCTCACCGCCATCGGTCAACCGGCCGCGGTGCTCGATGGTGGCATCTCCACCTGGACCGGCGAACTCAGCCTTGATGCGCCGTCGGAGCGCCCGGATTCAACGTTTTCCGTGCGGCCGTGGCCGCTTCATGCGGCCGTGGATGCGGTGGCGGTGGACACGTTGCGCCGAGGTCACGATGCCATCGTCTTGGACGCCAGGAGTGCCGACCGTTTTCGCGGCGAGCCAAATCCGATCGATAAGCGTCTCGGTCATATTCCGGGCGCGGTATCAGCGCCGTGGCTGGGAAATCTTGACGCCAGTACCGGCCGTTTTCTTTCGGTTTTGGAACTTCGTGAACGATTCACCGACCTCGGCGTCCGCACGGACCGACCTGCCGTTTGTCACTGCGGATCGGGCGTCACCGCGTGTCACAACATCCTGGCGATGGAGCTCGCTCGCCTACCCAAAGCGCGCCTCTATCCGGGTTCGTGGTCGGACTGGGCGGCCGATCCGGGTCGTCCGGTCGAGCGCTCGCAACACAACGCTCCTGCTTGACTCAAACTCTGACCATGCCCACCGACGACCTCCTCAGCCTTCACCTACAGCAATGGCTCGGAGCGTGGCCACCGAGAGGCGTTGGGGTCACGGTCGTGGGCAGCGCCAGTCGGTCAAACCCTGGTTGGGATGGTCGGGTGCATGACGTGATCGGCGTTGCCACCCCCACGGCTGCGGTGTTGAGTGTGCCTCTTGCCATGGCCGACCGGCTTACCGATGTGGTGCGAGGTGATGATCTCGATGCTGATGTTGCCCGTCTGAACGCTTCGATGCCGGAGATCGTCGGACGGGTGGGCGCTATTGCGGGGGGCGTCTTTCGCTGGAGTACCGCGCCCACAACGAGCGCAGACTTCGGCGAGTGGGTGTCCACCGACGATGACCGCGTGCCCCCGTGGCTGACGCCATTTAACGGCGACGTTTTGATTGCGTGGGACGACGAACACGTCTATGGGGCTGGCGTCGGCCGGAAAATGCATGACGAATTTGGTCACGAGCTCAGCGTCGTCACCGAAGAAGGGCTTCGCCGCCGGGGTATCGGACGGGCACTGGTGGAGACCGCCGCCCGGCGGGTTTTGGCCAACGGGAGGTCCCCACTTACCTGCACCACCCAGAAAACCATGCGAGCGCCCGGCTGGCCGAAGCCGCTGGTTTTCCCGATCAAGGCTGGCGAGTCCTCTTCTTCGGAACCCGCTGATAAGAGTCTTTGTTGAGAAACAAGACGAACGCAATGAACAAGGAGGTGCGGGCCGACGGAATACCCACACCTCCTTGCCATCGCCACCCTAACGCACTCCTTCGACCTGAACGAACCGAACGCTCAAAAGTTGCGGAATGGAGCGCCCTGCGTTAGGCGTGGCCGCTGAGCAGCCGGAGATCACGAATCGGGCGGCGGGCGGCGTCGGCCCCGGCGTCGTCGTCTTTGCCCTGGGCCAAACGTTCGGCGTCGATCCGATCGAGATAGTGGCGTACTTCGCGATCTCGCGTTGCTTCATCCCATCCGAGGACGCCGGCGAGCGCCGCCGCCACTTGCGGCGCCGCCGCCACGCCGCGGTCGTCGACCTCGATGGAGAGGCGCGTGCGTCGCGTTAGTACATCATCGACGTGGCGAGCCCCTTCATGGGTGGCGGCGTGCACGGCTTCGGCGACCAAATATCGCCCGCCGGTCGAAAGGGCGCGATGACCGGTATCGAAACGGGAGACATCGGGATCGCGCTCGGGTTCAGCTCCACGATCGGCTCCGGCCAATGGTTGCGCCAACGCGATGTCGGCGGCAATGAGATCCAGGACCTCGGAAGCCGTCGAGCCGTAGCGGGCGACGAGATGAGCGAGCACGTCCGGAGCGAGCGATGCTGCTCCCGGATGGCGGGCCAGCGTGCGCAACGCCGAATCGTGACCTTGCGCCCCGAGCAGTGGAATCTCGTGCGTCATGCTCCGCTGAAGCGACCGTCCGAGCTCGCTCGCCGCGGCATCAACGGCGTCTCGACCCATCAAGCGGTAGGTGGTGTATTTGCCGCCAGCGATGCTGATCAGGCCGGGCATTGCGTGGTTGATGGCATGTTCCCGGCTGAGCTTCGTCGTCGCCGTTTCTCCACCGGAGATCAGGGGCCGCAGCCCGGCGTAGACCCCGACCACATCCGCTTCGGTCAGCGGATCGGTCAGCACCGAGTTGGCCCACTTCAGCACGTAGCGAACGTCGCTGGCGCTCGCCGACGGATGATCGAGGTCGTAGTTCCAATCGGTGTCGGTCGTCCCAATCACCCAGCGATCGCCCCAGGGGATAAGGAACAGGACGGACTTCTCGGTCCGCAAGATCATTGCCGTGCCCGACCGAACGCGATGGCGCGGCACCAACACATGGATACCCTTCGACGCGCGGACGATAAGCGGTTTGGCCACCCCCGCTGAGCGTTCGAGGCCAGAAGTCCAGACGCCCGTGGCGTTGATCACGCACTTGCCGCGTACAACGAAGGACTCGTCGCTCTCCGATTCTCGATCGGTCACTTCGACGCCCACGGCGCGACCACCCTCGGTCACGATCTTCTCGACGGCCAGGCCAGCGAGACACACCGCGCCAAACGATGCTGCGGTGCGCACAACGACGACGGTGTGACGGGCGTCATCGATCTGCGCGTCGTAGTACCGAATTCCACCGACGAGGGCGGTCGGATCAAGCGATGGCACCAGCTCAAGGCACGCCTTGTGGCTGAGGTGACGATGCCGGGGCACCG
>JAYVSS010000069.1:0-6219 GCA_043775075.1 Acidimicrobiia bacterium | reverse complement strand
GGGGTGGGGTCGAGCGGCTTTCCACCCATCACGGCTCGTGCGGTCCGCATTTGCAAGACAAGTGCGGTGGAAGCAATAGAGGTATAACGATCGGCGGCGGCGCGCAATACGGACCTGGAGGTCTTCGGGAGCAACGACTCAGTGGCGAGCCAATGCAGGTGGCGGGCGGAGAGCTCAAACGCCGGGCCGAACTGACGAAAGGTGGTGAATGCGTAGGCATGGAAGCCCTCACCATTCGCCGTTGCCCGCACCGCCTCGATCTCGTGGCCAAATCGCTGACTCCACTCGTCGAACGGGTTGTGCCGGGGCAGTCGAGCAACATGGCGGGCCAGGATGGAGAGCGAGCGTTCGGCGAGATCTCGGGTCGAAACCTTCGTTTCGGTCGGTGGCGTACACATGTCCACGTACGGCGGTAGGTGGTCGGACGTCCGCTCGCGGTGGCCAAGTCCGAACAGGCCATCAAAGTCTGAACCGCAAAGTTCGTAGCAGCCGGCGTTATGGGCGTAGGAGAGTTCCTTTGCTACGACGTCGATGGCGAGCACGGCAATCGTGCTTTTCACATGAGCGACTTGGTACGAGACCCCGGCTGTATCTGGAAGGAACCACGAGTCCACCTCAGGCAAGGCGATGCGGCCGGCATCCGCCGCGGTCAGGCACGTTTGGAGAAGACCGCGCCACGGATTCGTTTCCGATACGTCGATGCCGTAGAGCGCATACAGATCGTCGAACGACGGTTTGAAAAACGTCCATTGGTCTGCTTCGAGCGTTACCCGAAGGCAAGGCCCGAGCATGGCCATGGGCTCCAAGCCGAGGGCATGCAGGACCTCGATCCAGACATCGGTGTAGCAGTTTGTTTCGCGCCAAATCGCCCCGTCGCCATGCAGGGAATGACGTTGCGCGGGACCGACGACGACCTGTGGCATTTCCTATGCGAACAGTAGATCTCGGATAGACGCAGGCCAATCGGCCGGGTCGTTACCGTGAAACTTGAACAGGGCAAGTGTCATGCGCTCCAGACCCATCCCGAAGCACGCCGTGTGGGCATCTTGGTCGTTGTGGGTGTGAATGTCGAACGCGTGGCTGAAGTGGTCTCGATGGGCATTGAGCGAAGCCACCGCGGTCTCAAATTCCTCGCTAAAGGTGGGGACAAGGATCTCAAACTTCAGGGCTTGGTCACGCTGTGACGCGGCCATTAAACGACCGGTACGGCCGAAGAACGGATCGTTGGCCACATCAAGACGAAATGGTACGCCCAGTCGCTCGACGAACTCTGGTACGCGTACATACCAAACGTCTCGCCACGTTTGCACTTGCTCGGGCGAACCGACGCGAACAAATTCGTGCTGTCGGAACGAGACCTGACGCATGGGGTCGATCGACGGTTCGTGGCGGAAACACTGGCCGACAATCTCGAACACCCGTCCCTCGGGTGGGAGCTGGCCAGTGCACATGGGGTATACGGGGTAGCACGCCGCCGGCGTTAGCACGACGTCGGTCGAGGCGAAGTCGTCGGCCCACGACTCGCCGTGGGCTTGTTTCTCCAAGACGACGCGATGGTCTTTGTCGGAGCCGTTGAACGAACTCACCGAGCCGAGGAGTTCGGGCATCGAGGAAAGATGGCCGCTGCGGTCGTAGGTCGCTCGCGGCAGTATCGGCGGGAATGCCACCCGCTCGGCCTGTTGATCGGCACCCAGACGATGGACACCGCGAGATACGCCGAGCAGCACGTCTTCAAATTGCGCACTGCGGCCGTAGACCCCATCAACGGGTGTGCGGATCAGCAGGCCGGCGGACACGAGTTCGTCTCGCCATACCCTCCGCTGTTCGGTGATCCATTCGGTCATACTTCGTCCTTCGCTCCGCTCGGCGACGAGCCAGGGTGGGCTTTCGACGTGCTCATGCATCGTCCTTCGTGACACACAACAGAGAACCGTTGTTGGTCAGGATCCGTTCGTTGTGGACCATCAGGGCCGCGCTATGCAGATCACGCAGATGACGGCCGAGCGACTGATCGCTGTCGTTTCGGTAGGCATTGATGCCTCCGAGACGAAGTGCATCGGTGACGATTCTCGGCAGGGCGAGCGACACGGAAACCTTCAGTGCGTTCATCCGAAGGGTCATCGATGGTGTGGTGGCGGCGGCGTGATCATTTCGTACGCGCTCATACATTTGGGTGGTCGCTGCTATCGCTGAGCGCACGAGTTCGAGATCGGCATGGAGCATGGCCACGTCGGCCGCACTTGCTGGCACCCCGCTCGACTTTCGCGCTTGTTTGCGCAAATTGGCGCGGATCTGTTGGACAGCGTCGGTGGCAATGCCACTCCACAATCCGGCCCAGACGAGATGGCTTACTGGCAGCATTGTGCGCGCTGAAATGTCTGCGTAGGGCTCGGCGATCACGTGACCGGCGGGACCCTCCGAGGTCAGGATGAACCCGCGTGAGCAGGTTCCCCGCATGCCGAGCGCGTCCCAGTCGGATGTGGGGACGAGCTCGGCGTCTGTTCGACGGACCACCACGATGACTTGATCGGCAGCTGGCGATTCGAACGTTCGGCGGGCGGTGACCAGAATGTCAGCGGCATAATCACCGTACGAAATCACCGGCGTTTCTTTCCGGATTAGATACAGGTCCCCGACGATCGACACGGCGCACACGCTGGAGCGCACGTCGCCGCCCGTGCCGACTTCGGTCGTGGCGGACGCCTGCAGTCGTTGTTCGGCGCTGATGGCCTGCATATGACTGCGTAAAGCTTCGGACTCGAGTCCGTGGTGAACAAGGCATGCCACCTGGATCTGGTGCATGGCAAACACCATCGCCGTGGACGAGCAGTACTGCCCTAGAACATGGCAGACCGCAACAATTTCGGTCATCGTGGCGCTCTCGCCGCCCAGTTCGACCGGGATAAAGCTCGAAAGCATGCGCGCTTGGGAAAGCGCCTCAATGGCCTCAAATGGAAACCGACCCCGGGTGTCTACATCGCGCGCGTGTTTCGCCGCGACTTCACTACCAATCTTGCGGGCCTGTTCAACAAGCGCTTGGCCCACGGGGCGGAGGTCAAGGAAAGCAAGCATTGAATGTAGAGAGCAGTCGGGCGGACGGGCGAGGACTAGGCGGAGACGACGAGGCTGTCGACGGACTCGATCAACGCAGCGATGGTTTCGAACGTCCGTCGATTCAACATCCGGTCGGGAAACTCGACGTCGAGGGCGTCTTCGATGGCCACCATGACCGAAACCGTGGCGTGCGACGAAAGGCCGGCCTCGTGAAGGTCGGCGGAATCGGTCAGCTGCTCGATCGGCACGCTCAAGCGGCCGTGTTCGGCCAGCACGGTTCGGATGAGTTCAGTCAGGTTCGCCATAACAATGTCTCCGGGATACGAAAGGTCTGCAGAACATCGACGTCCGCCGACCTCGGCTGAAGACCCGCCACAAGATGATTGGCGCCAAAGTTACGTCACCGGTCAATCAAGCGTGCCCTTGCGCCCGCCAACAATCTCGTGACGCGACCTAACCCTCAAGTTATCCCCTGCCGATCCCGATGGCTATGCGACGGAGTTCTGCTTCTTACCGAGGAATTCAATGCCGGTCAATGCCGATTCGCTTCATCACCTGGTTCCAACATTTCGTCGAGATACCGACGAAGTGATTGGCGCGGTGCGGCGGAGCGCCGTCGAGTTCATCGGTATGGAACAGATGCCCGGAGGCAAGTTTCAGATCACCGCCCGCACGGCATCGGGAGCCGACGCGTTTGTGTCCGCAGTAACGACCAGCCTTCGTCAGGCCCACGAGGCTCTTGAGTTCGCTCGTCGGTCCTTCGGGGGTGAACTAATCGAGGCGCCTATTGACCTCGGGGGCATTGCCGGTGCTTCCGACGCGTTGTTCTTTTCTCTTACCGGTGCGGAGTTCGGATCAGACCACTCGCGAACAGGTGAAGCGACGGAATCCCTGGGTGAAGTGGACCTGGTCGAAATGCCGCCTCGGCGACCGACGTTTGCCTTCGCCCACATCGACGTGCCGGCGCTCCCGACCTCCGTACGCTGAACGTGGCGGGATCAGACCGCAATCGCCTCGCGGGTCTGTCGATCGTCTCGGCGGGGACCCTGAGCGGGCTGCTCTGCTAGTCGTTCGGCCGCTGCTCGCTCGGCCGCCAGAGCCCGACGCGCCGCTGCTCGACGAGCGCGGCGTAGGGCTCGCCGCTCCTCTTCGGTGTGGGCGCCCCAGATTCCGTGATCCTGGTTTGTACGCAGAGCAAATTCCAGGCACGCCGGTTGCGCCGGGCAGCTGCGGCATATCGTCTTGGCCCGGTTGGTCTGCTCGATTGAGGAACCGGTGAGTCCCACGGGGAAGAACGTGTTTGTATCGATGTCGTGACATGCAGCTTTTTCTCGCCATGCCAGGTCGTCCCACATGGCGGCACGGATTGACACCGGGACGGGTGAAATACCAGCTGTGGGCGAACCGCCAACGGGGACCGTAGGTGGCTGGGGGATGGGGGTGGCGGCTGCCATCGCCGGAGCGAATGACGTCGTCAGGATGGAGTGAAGCATCCGAGTCATGGATTCGACTGTACGCCCTTCCGGGGGCGAATTAAAGCGATCGCTCAAACGACACACGTGTCGTACGTCACATGGCCCTGGGAGTTATGCAGGCTTATCTCTTGCCCTGGTTTGCCACCTTGGCCGCAGCCGTGGCGGCCGCCTCCGGATCGAGATAGGCGCTGAAGAGCGGTCGGAGCGACTCGTCGAGTTCGAACCGCAGCGCGATGCCCGTGGGAATGTTCAGCGCCACAACTTCGGCCGCAGTGAGTCCCTGGAGGTGCATGACCAGGGCCCGCAGCGAGTTGCCGTGAGCGGCCACCAGGGTGACATGCCCGGCTCGGAGGTCGGGAACGATGGAGTCGTACCAGTACGGCAGCATTCGATCGAGGACGTTGGACAGCGCTTCCGTGGCCGGGAGCTGTTCGGGAGCCAGGGCGGCGTAACGGGGATCATTGGCCGGGTGATACGGC
Source organism: Acidimicrobiia bacterium (assembly GCA_043775075.1). Lineage (GTDB taxonomy): Bacteria > Actinomycetota > Acidimicrobiia > Acidimicrobiales > JANYDT01 > JANLQX01. The sequence goes on along the minus strand of JAYVSS010000069.1, from coordinate 1,211 downwards.
GAATCACGGCTCACCGCAGGAGGTGGCGTATCAAAACTGCGCCGCCAAATCGTGAACTGTTCTTCACCGAAGCGGGCCAGCGTCTCGGCCTTGTCCCGACCCTGAAGGTCACCGTAGTGGCGCTCATTGAGACGCCAGCTGCGTCGAACTGGTATCCAGTGTCGCCCAGCTGCGGCCAACGACAGGTCAGCGGTGCGAATGGCTCGCTTCAACAGAGAAGTGTGCACCACGTCTGGCAGGAGGCCCGCTTCGAGAAACATATCGCCGGCATGACGAGCCTCACGCTCACCCTCGGGCGCCAGATCGACGTCCTCCCAACCGGTAAAACGATTCTGTTGGTTCCATAGCGATTCGCCGTGGCGCAACAGGACGAGGGTGCTCATAGCTCCATTCTTACGCGTCTAGCCATTCGTCTAGGAGTCGCCGGGCGATGGTCATCGGCGGAGGAATGAGGGGGATGGCGTGGCGTCCGTTTCGTCGGGATTCGGCCAGTTTTGTGCGGGTGAACCATTGGGCGTCGTCAAGTTCGGTGGGATGCACGGCGAGTTCGGTGGTGACGGCCCGGGCGTGAAAGCCGACCATGAGCGACTGGGGAAAGGGCCATGGTTGTGACGAGGAATAGGTCACCGAGTCACAGCGAAGACCGACTTCTTCGAAGACCTCGCGCACCACTGCATCTTCCAGCGATTCACCCGGTTCGACGAAACCGGCCAGCGTTGAGAACATGCCCTGCGGCCAGATCTTTTGGCGACCGAGGACGGCTCGGTCACCATCGGTGACCAGCATGATGACGGCGGGGTCGGTGCGGGGAAAGTGGGTGGTGGCGCACAACGAACAGTGCCGCTCATGTCCGGCGGCGCGGGCCTGGGTCTCGGCTCCACAGCTCCCGCAGAAGCGATGCTTGGCGTGCCACGTGGTGAGTCCGCTCGTGGTGGCCAAGAGGTTGGCATCGTCGGCATGGAGCACCGAGGCCCCGTCGCGCAGGGACACGAACACGGTTTCGGAACCCACGAGAGCATCGACGGAGTCCCGCTCAAGCGACGACACGTCGAGGCCGAAGTGGGCCGCGCCACCGAGGAGACCGAGCAGGATCGATGACGCGAAGGCATCGCTTAGGGCGGCAATTTCGGCGATCTTGGCGGTGGAAACGCTTACCGACCGATCTCCGTTGACGGGGTAAGTCCCCCGCCATTGCAGCTGCACACGAGATG
>JAYVSS010000068.1:0-5003 GCA_043775075.1 Acidimicrobiia bacterium | reverse complement strand
GCTGTCGACCTCACACGTGGACAATGACCTGGAGGTACGCCGCTGGGATCGTTGTCATCCCCTCCACGCCAGCGGTGTTCTGCGCCAGAAACAGCGCGCTGAGTTCGGCGTGCAAATCGGCCTCTCGCCCATTGGCCGACGCCGCGGCGTAGGCGTTCATCGTCGGACCGTAGAAGTCACGGAACACGCCCAGGAAGTCGGCCGGTTGACCGGGGTACTCGAAGGTGTAGGTCTGTGGCTGGCAGGTGATCGAGGTTTCCGGCACGCCGGCTGCACCGAAGCGCTCGATCACGTTCGCCGCCACACCCCATGTGACAGGGCTGACGAATCCCTCCGGTGGTGCCGGTGAATACGCGGCGCTGATCTTGAGGATTTGGGCCACGAGCGTCGGATCGCCGGGGATCCAGTTGCCCATGACGATGCGGCCTCCCGGCTTGGCGACGCGGACGAGCTCTTTCGCCACGTCGAAGGGTCGGGGGGCGAACATCGCCCCGAAGATGCTGACCACGAGATCGAACCGGTCGTCGGCGATGTCGGACAGGTGGGATGCATCCCCGTGCTCGAAAGTGAGGTTGGTCAGGCCGAGGTTCTCGGCTCGGGCGTTACCTGCGGCGACAAGGTTGCGGGCGATGTCGACACCCAGCACGGTGGCGCCTCGCTGGGCCGAGGGCACGGCAGTCGTGCCGTCGCCGCACCCGACGTCGAGCACGTGCATGCTGTCGATAACGCCGAGTCCGGCGATGAGTGCTTCACCGCTGCGACGCATGGCGGCGGCGAGGCGGGTGAAGTCGCCCTTCTCCCAGAGCGCCTGGTTGGGGTTGACGGTGGTGTCGGTCGTGATGTTCATGCCCTCATCGTCGATCGACCCGCTTGCAGGACCCGCCAGGGCGCCTGGAGCATCGCTTGCCGCTTCCTTGCAGCGTGCTGCAAGGAAGCGGGCGATGATCTCTTGATGCCGATCAGCGTGAGAATCCTCGGGCCGGTCACGATCGGTGACGGCGAAGGTTCGGTCGCGCTCAGCCCCAAGCTCCGTCTGCTGCTCGCACTCCTTGCCGCGCATCGTGGGTCGGTGGTTTCGGTCGATCGGCTCTGCGATGCGCTCTGGGGCGACGACCAGCCTTCCTCCGCGGGTGCCACGCTGCAGAGCCACCTCTCGCGCTTACGGCGCGTGGTGGGGTCATCTGTTCATGTCGTCGGGCTTGACCGCGGCTACCGGCTCGATCTGTCCGATGGTGCGCTCGACGTTGATCACTTTGTCGGCCTTACCCAGACTGCCGCTGACGCTTCCAGCCCGGCGGAGGCGGCGCGGCTCTACGAGCGGGCCTTGGCCTACTGGCGAGGTCCGGCGTTCGGCGATCTCCACGACGCTGAGTGGATCCGCCCCGAGGCGGTAAGGCTCGACGAGCAACGACTCACCGTTGTCGAGTCGTACTACGAGAGCCGGCTGGGTGCTGGCGGTGACGCGTCGTTGATCGGTGACCTCGAAGGTGTCGTCGCGGCGAACGCTATGCGCGAGAGGTTCGTCCGCCAGCTCATGGTCGCACTGTTCCGCGATGGTCGCCACGCAGATGCGTTGCGGCGGGCTAGCGACTTCCGGCGCCTCGTCCGTGACGAGACAGGTATGGACCCGACCGTCACGCTGACGGCGATCGAGGCGCAAATACTCGCCGACGACCCGGCTCTGCTCGGCGTCAGTGCCGTCAGCGCGCCTGTCCGTCACCGTCGGTCCGTAACGGACGGACCCACACGCCTCGTTGGACGCGCCGATGACGTTGCCCGAGTTGTCGACGCGATCCGAATCGCGCCGCTCGTGACGGTGCTCGGTCCCGGCGGGGTGGGCAAGACGAGGCTCGCACGACATGTCGCGGCAACGGTCCAGGGGTTCGCCAATGGCACCGCCTTCGTGGAGCTCGCGGCGGTGAACCGGGTGGATTCACTCGCCGATGCCGTCGCCACGGCCCTTGACGTGCAGCCGCACCAGCAGTTGACGATGGAGGAAACGCTGATCAGCGTCCTCGCCGAGCGGCATCAGCTCGTGGTCTTCGACAATTGCGAGCATCTCCTCGACGCCCTCGTGCCGTTCGTCGACCGGATTCGCGTGCTCTGCCCCCTGGTGCACGTGCTCGCCACGTCACGCGAGCCCCTCGGATTACCCGGCGAAATGGTCTTGCCCCTCGCCACGTTGCCGGTGTCGGCTTCGGCCGAGGCCGACCCTGACGCCATCGCCGCTTCTCCGGCCGTCGAACTGCTGCTCGAGCGCGTTGGTGCAGCTGTCCCGGGCTTCGTGATCACCGACGACAACGCCGGTGTTATCGCCGAGATCTGCCGTCGGCTCGACGGACTTCCGCTCGCGCTCGAGCTCGTGGCGGCGCAGTTCCGTTCATTGTCGCCGGAGATGATCGTCCAGCGGGTGCAGCAACGGGCGACCGTGCTCGGTACGAGCATGCGCTCGTCGGACCCCCGTCATCGCACGTTGCGCGACACCATGGCCTGGTCGTATGAATTGCTGAGCCCCCTCGAGCAGGCCGTGTATGCGCGGCTTTCGGGCTTCGCCGGCACGTTTGATCTGAACGCGGTCGAAGCGCTCTGCGTCGGTATTCGCCCCGGAACTTCGTCGGGCTCGGAAGAACGAGCACTCGACGTCGTCGGCGTTATCGCTTCCCTCGTGGACAAGTCGATGGTGCAGATCGTGAGCCAGCAGGGGTCTCGCTATGTGTTGCTCGAGACCCTTCGCGAGTTCGGCCGCGAGAAGATCGCCGAGTTGGGAGGGCTTGAGGAGGTATCGGAGGCGCACCTGCGATGGTTCGTAGATTTGGCCGAGCGGTCGAGCATCGGCATCACCGGGCCGGACGAGGGTCGGTCGTCGCAGCAGGTGGATTGGGACTTCGATGACCTGCGACTGGCGTTCGGACGGGCGGTGCGCTCCGGCGACGTTGACGCAGCCATGAGGATGACTGCCGCCCTGCGCGAATTCGCTTTCCGCAGGATCCGCTACGAGCTACTTTCGTGGGCCAACACTGCGGTCGCCATGCCCGGTGCGGCGGAGCACCCCAGGTTCCCCACGGTGTTAGCGATCGTGAGCTACGGGCACTTCGTACGAGGCAACCTTCGCGAGAGCATCGACGTCGCGCTCGAGTCCGTGGCCGCCGGTGCGGCGCAGGGTGTGGACACCAGCGGCCTGGCCGAACGGACGCTGCTGAACTCGCTGTTCTACCTGGGTGAAGCGGAGGAGGCGCTGCGCTGGGGCGATCGAATGGTGGCATCGGCCCGCATGGGGTCTGCTTCGCGCCTCGCTCACGCCCTCTACATGCGCTCGGTTGCCGAGACCAGTGTCGGACGCACGGTGCAGGGAGCCATTATGGCCGGCGAGGCGAGCGCGGTTGCTCGTGTGTGCGGGTCACCGACGGCTCGGGCCCAGGCGGCCTATGCCCTCGGGCTGGCGCTCGAGGGGTCGGATCCAGCCGAAAGCCTCCGCCTCCTCCGAGAGGCCGCACGGGTTGCCGGCGCCGCCGGCAACCGATGGATCGAAGCATTCGCCCACACCGAGGTGTGGTGGTTGGAGGCCCGCAACGGTGATGTTCGCACAGCCTTGAATGGTTCGGGCATAGTGATCGATACCTGGAGCCGCGGCGGTGACTGGACGAACCTGCGGCTGAGCCTTCGTCGGGTGTTCGGTCTGCTGACCAGAATCGGCGACCATCGCGCCGCAGCGCTACTGCTCGGCTCGCTCAACGCGTCGGGTGCACTGTCGGCGCTGCCGTCAGAACCGAGCGTCGTGCAGGACGCGAGTTCGGCGGTCGATGAATTGCGCAGTGCGCTCGGTGATGTTGGGTTTGAGCAAGCGGTTGCCGCCGGAGCGCAGTTGTCAGAGACCGAACTCGTCCACTTCGTGAAGCATCGGATCCGCGCCTACAACGAGTGAGTTCGGCCCCGGATAGCCGAAGGGTCAAGCCATGCACCACAGGCCTCGCCGGCGCAGTGGACAACAGTGCGCTCGATCGCCACGCTCGGTCGGCCGGCGAAGGTGCGATGACACCAAGGATTCACCGCATCCTCGGCTCGGCCGTGCCCGCCAACGAAATCGGGGAAGGTGGCGTGACGTCCAGTGCCAGTTCCCGGCAGGTGCGTCAGTGCTTGCCCTTCGCCTTGCCGTTGCCCCGACCGTTCTTGTCGTTGTTGCCCTTGTTGCTGTCGTCGTTGTTGCTCTTGTTGCTGTCGTCTTCACTTTGATCGTCGTTGTCGCTGCGCACGTTCGTGGTGGACGTCGCCGCCGGGAGGGCGGTCGAGCTTGTCGAGGCCGGCTTTGCCGTCACCGTGGTGGTCGCACCGACAAGCGTGGTGGTCGCACCGGCGAGCGTGGTGGTCGGACGGTGTTGTTTGCCGCAGTCGCTTTTCGCCGCCGCCGTCCGCTCGTCCTTCGGCCGAGACGACACCCATTCACCGTGATTGCGGGCGTTCTCGCAGGTCAAGACACGTCGGGTGACCGTAACGCCGAGCTTGGTTGTGGTCGTTGTGCTCGTCGTCGTGGTCATGGTGGTCGTGGCGGTCGTGGCGGTCGTGGTGGTCGTGGTGGTCGTCAACTGGGGTAGCGCGGTCACCACAACGACGGCGCTCTTCGACGCCGTCTCCGTTTGAGCTCCGGCCGACCCGCCGCCCACGAGTGCGAGCGCTCCGACGGCGACGAACGGTGCAAGGAAGAGGGTTGTGTTCATGGGATCTCCTGAGGAACGAGACGTCGGCGAATTGGCCGCGCCGTGTCGACGCAAGGTCGTACGCAAAACGAATATCGGCAGGAAATGTGTGCAACTTGTGAAGCACCTGTGAGGCGGGCGTGCGACACCGGCGCGCCGCAACAGCACGTTGTCGCTCAAGCAAGCAGAGGAACGTAGACCCATGGTACGGTCTGGCGAAATAGCCAAGATTGCTTCGACGGAACCGGCTTCTTGCTTCCTTCGGCGCGCATCGCGCAGGGAGCCAGATGGGAATCTTAAAAACGCCGGTGC
>JAYVSS010000067.1:0-5072 GCA_043775075.1 Acidimicrobiia bacterium | reverse complement strand
AACGTCATCTGTCCGGTGGTGATTGTTCCGGTCTTGTCGAGCACGATGGTGTCTACCCGGCGGGTTGATTCCAGAATCTCGGGGCCCTTGATGATGACGCCGAGCTGCGCCCCCCGGCCGGTGCCAACGAGGAGAGCGGTGGGCGTGGCCAGTCCGAGCGCGCATGGGCAGGCGATAATGAGCACCGCAACTGCGGCGGTGAAGGCCGTACGGCCGCCGTCGCCATGGAACATCCAAAACGCGAATGTCGCAACCGCCAGGCCCATGACCACGGGTACGAATACCGCTGACACCCGGTCGGCCAGGCGCTGTACTGGAGCCTTGCCCGCCTGAGCGTCTTCCACCAGCCGGGCCATCTGAGCAAGAGCGGTGTCGGCGCCGACCCGGGTCGCCCGCACCACGATGCGGCCGCCCACGTTCACCGTGGCACCCGTGACCGGTGTTCCGACGCCGACTTCGACCGGCACGCTTTCGCCGGTAATCATCGATGCATCCACTGCCGACGCGCCGTCCTCCACGATGCCATCGGTGGCGATCTTCTCGCCCGGACGAACGATGAACCGATTCCCCACCACGATCGACTCGATCGGAACCCGGCGTTCGTTGCCGTCCTCGTCGAGCAGGGTGGCGTCCTTCGCCCCGAGCTGGAGCAAGGCCCGCAACGCCGCTCCGGCCTGTCGTTTCGCCCGCGTCTCGAAGTAGCGCCCGGCGAGGAGAAACACGATGACCGCCGAGGCCACCTCAAGGTAGAGATGTTCGGCCGAGGCGTCTCGGCGGAGGGTCAACTCGAACCCCATACGCATGCCGACCATGCCGGCGTCACCGAAGAACAACGCATAGAGCGACCAGGCGAACGCCGCCAACGTGCCCACCGAGATGAGCGTGTCCATCGTCGTCGCGCCGTGGCGGGCGTTCATCACCGCCGCCCGGTGAAACGGCCAGCCGCCCCAGATCACCACCGGCGACGCCAGCGTGAGCGCCAGCCACTGCCAGTTATCGAATTGCAGCGGCCGGATCATGGACATCGCCGCCACGGGAACGGTCAGCGCAGCGGAGATGAGCAGCCGCTGGCGCAACGTCGTGAGGTGACGGGCGGCGTCGGCGTCGGCGTCGGTCGGCGTGGGGCCAGCATGAGCGGCGACGGCCGTCGTAGTGGGGACCGGTCCTGGAATGGCGCCCGACGTAACTGGCGGGGGAGCGGTGGGTTTGGCCGCAGGTAGGGCGGCTTCGTACCCAATCGAGGTGACGGCTTGGATAAGGTCATCGGTGCTCACTCGATCGGCGGCGTAGACAACGCTGGCTTGCTCCGTGGCGTAGTTCACCGTGGCCTGAACGCCATCGATCTTGTTGAGACGTTTCTCGATACGAGCCGCGCAAGACGCACACGTCATCCCGCTGATGGTGAGCCGAACCCGCTCGCCGTCCGGGCCGACGGTCGCCGCAGTGTCGTCGACAGCCGCATCAGTCATGGCGTTGCCGCGTATCCCGCTTCGACGATCGCCGCACGGATCGCCTGTTCGTTGAGGTCGGAGCCGCTCACGACGACCGATTTTTCGTCGAGGTCAATCACCACGCTGTCCACCCCTATAAGCGATTTGACCTCGCCGGTAATGGCGTTGACGCAGTGCTGGCAGCTCATTTCGGGCACGGTGAGAGTGAGAGCGGTAGTCGCGGACATGGAGCACTCCTTCGAAGGGGTTGTGCTCAAGATACCCTACGGGGGTACAGTACAAACATGGCCCGGAAGAATATTCAGACCGTCCCTGCCGTCGGCTACGCCACGAATCGCAGCGATCACCTCGCTCGCCTACGCCGTATCGAGGGCCAGGTTCGCGGCCTCCAGCGCATGGTGGAGGAGGACAAGTACTGTATCGACGTCCTCACACAGATCGCATCGGTAACCAAGGCGCTACAAAGCGTGGCCGTTCGCCTGCTTGACGAACATCTCCACCACTGCGTGGCCGACGCCGTGGCCAAAGGTGGACCGACCGGGGCGGAGAAACTCACCGAGGCAACCCGGGCGGTCGAACGCCTTCTCAAGTCCTAGCCGGCAACTTCGCGAAGCGCAGTTACGAACCTGTCGCTGTAGAAAACAAAAAGGACACCATCACCGGAGCAATGGTGTCCCGAAGCGGAGGCTGGCTTTGGGAGGACTATGCCTTGTTGGGGCTGCCATCAATTCTTGGGGCTGCCATCATTTTTACCTTTACCATCGACGTTGCCGCTTCCTGAACCTGTGGTGAGCGTCTTCAACGCGCCGAGATCCGTAACGTTCATAGCCTGATAGGTCTTCTTCATGCTGAGCTCCTGTCGATGTGAAACTAATTGGGACACTCACCTTACAACGAAACACGCTCAGTGGCTAGAGCTGAATAATTCCCAGCCATAGGCACAGCGAAAGGCTGTTCCACCACCCCCACACACCATCAGCCGGCCACGGGTCGTGTTCGATGGCCGCCAGCGACGCCTCGAGCGGGTCCAACTCCAGGAGCTCGTTCCACCGGTCATCGTTGAGTGCCCGAAGGCGCCCGAGCGACCGCGCGATGGACAACGCCGCCCGCACCCATGGTTCGTTGAACGATGCCTTGTCCGAACGGTTCAGGGTGGCCGATGGCAGGCCATGGGCCAGGGCCAGCCGGTGCAGCCCGCGGTTGAGGTCCCCCGCCGTCACCATGTCCTCGCCCAGCGACAGGACGTATTCGATGAGGCGGATATCGAGGAAGGGATGCCGCGCCTCCACACCCGAAGGAATGCTCAGTCGGTCCCACAAGTCCACGAACCACGACATGTCGCCAAGGTAATTGGCCTGGCGGTGCGTGCGGGTGCGCTTCCATCCACCAGGCATCGGCCGTGGAAGGGGAACGGGAGCCGATCCGACGACATCGGCTCGAATGAATCCGCCGAAGCCCGGCGTGCGGCTGCGGCGGAACCGGCTCATGATGGCTTCGGTGCCAGCGGCCGGGAGCATGAACACCATGGCACGAGCCGCCTCACGGGCCGTGTACTTGGCGGCGGAGGCTCCGGTGAAGCCCGCCCGATGCATGAGGCGCCACCAGCGAAGGGGGTGACCGCGCGTAAGTAAGCCAGTCGCTGCGCCCTCCAGGGAGCCGATGAGCAGATGATCGCCACATTGGCCGTCCAGCACTACCCGGCATCCGAGCGAGGCACACATCCGGTCCAACGGAACGAACCACTTGCTGTCTGGCGTGCTGGGCAGATCGAGTGTCCGGCGGACCTCGTCGGCGAAGTCGTAGGGCCCACAGGCCGGCGCGTCGAGCCGATGAACGTAGATACCCATGGCGGCCGACGCGGCATCAATGTACGACGATTCGTCGCAGTCCAGCCCCGGGAAGACCACTGCCACCCCCACCACCTGATCACGCCCGGCGATCGCCACGGCCGCCCCGGCGACGGATGTGGAATCGAATCCACCACTGACCTGCGCAGCCACGGGCCGGTCGGACCGCACCCGAGCGGCCACGGCCTGGTGGAAAAGGCGTGACACCTCCGCTGCGGCGGTGGCGGTGTCGACGCGACGGCGGGCGACGTCGAGGAACCAAAAGCGCTCGACGACCGGTGCGTGCCCCATCGATGCCGTCATGACGTGCCCGCCTGGCACACGATGTACGTGGACATATGGAGTGGCCGCCGGATCGACCGACATGGATCGGCCGTAGTCGGCGAGGTAGCAGATGTCAGGGGTGAGGTCGACGCCGGTGGCGTTCAGAACGGACGGAATCGTGGAGCCGACCGCCAGCGAACCGTCCAGCGCAGTGGCCCAATAAAGCGGTCGGACGCCGATATGGTCTCGGCCGGCCGCCAGCGTCTTTCGCTCTCCGTCCCAGATGGCGTACGCGAAGTCCCCGATGAGGTGCTCGGCCGCCCGGTGACCCCAACGTTCATATGCGCCCATCACAAAATCAGGGTCGGTCACCAGCGGGTGAGTGATCGTCCCGGCAAGCTCTGCGCGCAGATCATCGCGGTTGTCGATGCGGACGTCGGCGACCAGCCACCACGGGCGCGTCGCATGGTGCAGCGGTTGCACCTCGAGACGGGCCTCGGCCGTCGTGATGAACTGACCGTGGACCAGGGTCACGTTGTCGAGCTGGTGAACGGTGACCCCATCGGGTCCCCGACCCTGGATCCCAGCGACCATCTGGCCGACCTGATCCGATGAGGCCGGCCGATCGCTCCCGACGTGCACGGCGAAGCCGCTCATGCGGGCGAACTCAACCGTGGGAGTTGCAGCCCGAAGCTACCGAATCGGTCCCGGACGTCGGCGGCGTCGTTCACCGGTATCCCGCCCAACTCGACCCATGCATGCGCAGGCAGGACACCGTCGCGAACCGGCTCGGCTCCGATGACCAACTCCCCATCGAAGCCCCGGCGACGCATCATGAACCACAGTGCGAGAGACCGACCCAGGCACAGCGTGCCGATGACTTTGCGGGCAGCGACCATGTTGACCACCCGACCGATCGACCGGGCGACGTTCACATCCTCGGTGCTGGCCGGTCCGGAGGAGTGATCAGCTAACCAGCGGGCAGTCGGACCGAACCCCGCCGTCCGCAGCGACGTCGCCACTGCAGGGACCAGCACCAGTGACTGGGCCAACCACCACCACTCGCTTCGCGACAGCGAGAGGAGGCGGCGGAGCCGACGGTTCACCGGGGAGCCCCGCCACATGTCCGTGTAGAGTTCGGGCGATGGAACCGGGCGCGATCCCCGACGAGTCGGACCTGTGCGTTTCGTGCGGCATGTGCTGCGACGGCACCTACCTGTCGTGGGCGCCAGTGGTCGAGAGCGACGACATCACCGGCCTGCAGCGGGTGAAACACCCCATCGAGTTCTCCGAAGAGCGAGGTCGATATTTCACGTTGCCGTGCCCCGCTCTGGTCGACAAATGCTGCACCGTTTACGGGCACCGACCCGCCATCTGCCCCACCTACCGGTGCAACCCTCTCAAGCGCTATGCCGCCGGCGGCATAGGCAAGGAAGATGCTCTCGCAGTCATCACCGACACGGTCGCCGCCCGGGACAAGGTGCAACCGGCGCTCCACCAAAGGCTGGGA
>JAYVSS010000066.1:0-4950 GCA_043775075.1 Acidimicrobiia bacterium | reverse complement strand
CGGGTGGGTTGTTCTCCAAGATCCATGAAGCGGGGGCGTTGGCCACCAGTGCGGTGCAAGCCACCCGGGCTCGCGTTGCGGCGACCCGGCGAACTAACTCACTCGTAGGTGTACGGACGATAGGAGGCAGCGACAGGCTGCATGTCGGTCGGGTGGTGCGGGTCACTCCCACGTCGTTCGTGCTCGACGATCTCCTCGTGGGTGTGGCGGGTCGCGGAGCCTTGTTGGTGGATGAAGCGACAATTGCCAACGCCCGCAAACTTGGCATTGGCGGACGCGGTCGCCAGGTCGAATTCCGGCTGGGGCGGGTGCTATTGCTCGATGCCGCCGAACTCGAAACCGAACTGGACACTTATCTGGCCACGATCGAACGGGGCATGAAAGTGCTCATTCCCGAAGCGATCGCCGGTGCGTCGGCGGTGCGTTCGGCGGAGAGTGTGGAGGGGGTGGTGCGGGCGGTGCTGGTGTCTGAGGAGGTGCGCCTCGGCCAACGCGAGTGCGTGCTGCGACTCGTGGGGCGGATCGATCATGACCTGCTGACGTTGGAGCGCAATGTGCAGTTTCATATCGACGAGGTGTTTCAGTGGCCGGCCGGGGCCACCCACCCGCTGGCTGTCGCCACCGTTCGCTCGATTGGGTTCCTCGGACCGGCTGGCACCTTCTCCGACGTGGCGGCCCGCCAGTTGGGTACCTTGCTTGATACGCGCGCGGATTGTCTGCGCGCAGAGTACGGAGACTTCCCGTCCCTTGTCCGGGCCGTGGAGGATGGCAGCGTCACGATGGCGGTCGTGCCCATCACGAACTCGTCGTCTGGTCTTGTCGACCTTGCCGCCGGTGTACTCGGGGGGTGCGATCCATCCATCGAGGCCAACGGTGTCGTCGATGTGCCGGTTCGCTTCGATGCGCACGCTGTTCCCGGCGTCGTTCTTCGCCCTGGCACCCGCGTGCTGTCGCACCCGCAGGGGATACGGCAGTGTTCACAATTCATTGCCGCCAATGAGCTTGTGTCCGTGGAGTGCACCTCCACCGCCGAGGCGTGCCGCCAGGTGCGCGACGATGGCGAAGGAATTGCGTTGGCAGCGGCCGGTATCGGTGACGAGCTCGGTCTCTCGGTCGTGAGGTCAAGCGTCGGCAACCTCGCCGGTGCCATCACCCGTTTCCTCGTGGTGGCGCGCCGCGGCACGTTCGCCGCACCGACCCGGGCCGACGTCTTGCAACGTACGGTGTGGGTCGTGGACGCTGGCGTGGCGCTTCCCGAAGACTCCACGGCTCGGTTCGACGAGGTGCTTCGCGGCCCGTCTGGTCGTGCCCTCGTCGTGTCGACCCACCGCACGCTGCTCGACGGCATCGCCGGTGTCCGGCGCCTCGGCACGATGCCCTGGACACCCCGCACCCCGATCGTCGTCGTCTGAAGCGCTTCGTGGCGGTGGGACAATGGTGAGCGCCATGAACATCGTCGACGCACCTCGAATCGTCACGACGAAGCCCTGGCGGATGCTTCTGCGAGGGGCTATTCGACGTTGCCCGCGTTGCGGGTCCGGTCACCTGTTTCACCGTTGGTTGACAATGGTTGAGACGTGTCCGGGATGTGCGTATCGGTTTGAACGCGAGGAGGGCTTCTTTCTTGGCGCGTTGGTGATGAACATCATCATCACGCAAGGGGCAATCATCGCCCTGATTGCCATCGGTTTTGCCGTGACGCTGCCCGATGCTCCGGTCACGGCGCTGGCGATCGGTGGAGGCGTTCTTGCTGCGGTGACACCGGTGATTAGCTATCCGTTCACCAAGACACTGTGGACGGCGGTGGATCTCATCATGCGAAAGACGATGGGTGAATCGTATGCCACCGTGGACGGCTCCCAACCAGGCGTCGGACGGTTGCCCGCCACGAAGAAGTCCAAAATTTAACCGTTTTTTGTTTGAGTCGGCTTGGCGCTGCGCCACTTGGGCGAGCACTATGGACGCGTATGAGTGCGGCCTCCGATCGAACAATCGTCCGTCGCCCGAACTCTGACGTTCCCGCCGTCGGTCTGCGGACAGCCTGGTTTCATTGCTACGCCGGCATAACCGGGGGTACGGCATTGGGGGCACTGATCGACGCCGGTGCCGACGAAACTGAAGTTCGCCGGCTCGTTGAACGCCTCCCGGTGACTGGATGGGACATTGCCCGTGAAGTCGTGAAGCGAAACGGCATCGGCGCCATCCGTGCGTCGGTCGAGGCCACACCGGACCGGTCCGTCGTTCGCACGACCGCGCACATGAACTCGCTGATCGAGGAAGCGCGGTTCGCACCGCGCCTTCGTCAGCGAGTCGAATGTGTGTTCGAAACCCTGGCCCGCGACGATCGGATCGGGCGTGGCTGGTTGCGCACGATCGAAGTTGCCGGCCTCGATGTGATTGTGAAAACCGTGGCCGTATGTGCCGCGCTGGAAGTGCTCGATATCGAACAGTTGCACTGCAGCCAGGTCGCCCTTGGGGTGGGAACGGTGCGTAAGCGCAACGGTCTCGTTCCGATTCCTGATCCGTTGGCGGTTTCGGTTTTGGCTTCTCGCGGTGCGGTGACATACGGCCGCGAGGTCGGAGCTGAATTGACCGACATCGTAGGCGCCGCCATCGTCGCAGCGCTCTCGGAATCATTTGGTGCCATGCCCGCCATGGCTGTCGACTCCATCGGTCACGGGGCGGCGAAAGAGGAAATCGATGGTCTCCCTCTCTTAACCCAGGTGGTTCTTGGCCGTCAGGTTGCCAGCCACGCGCCAACGCAGCAGTTGGCGTTGCTCGAGGCCAATATCGACGACGTATCCGGCGACATCCTCGCCCATGTGCTGACCGTGATGCTCGATTCCGGCGCCACAGACGCGTGGCTGGCGCCGATCACCCTGCCGGGTGGTCGACCTGCTCAAATGGTAAGCGCGCTTTGTGATCCTCTCCTTGCCGATCAGGTCCGGCTTGCGCTCACCGAGGAGACGGGCGCCCTACTTGTTCGGCAGCGTCCGGTTGATCAATGGATCGCTACCCGTCACTACGACGAGGTGGAGGTGCACGGCCATCCCGTGCGGATCAAGGTCGGTCCCGGTCGGGCTAAGGCCGAACACGAGGACAGTCTCAAGGTGGCCCGGTTGTTGAGTGTGCCCGTGCGAGAGGTGTCGTCGTTGGCCGAGAGTCAGTGGCGGCGGCTGCAGGAGTCGAAGCATTTCCACCCCGGCGGGCGGAGCTAGAAGCCTGCGGCAATCCACGGGTTCGTCGGGAGTCTCTCCACGGCGAATCGCCCCAGCATTTCTCTTGCCGTGACGGACTCACCGCTAGTGCAAAGACCGAGCGAGCGACCGAGAATCGAGAGCGTCTCGGCGGCATCGATGCCTTGCTCTGCAAGCCGACTCAAGGTGACGGCGCCGTCGCGCTTGGCCAGGCGTTGTCCTGTGGCGTTCACCGCTAATGGTATGTGTACGTAGCTTATGGTTGGGAGGCCGAGGAGTCGGGCGATCACTTGTTGGGGTGCCGCCGACGGCAATAGATCGTCTCCCCGCACCACCTCCTCCACGCCTTGGAACGCGTCGTCGACAACCACGGCGAGGTTGTAAGCCGGAATACCGTCGTTGCGGCGTAGCACCACGTCGTCTATTGGATGCGTCGACATTCCGCAGAGACGATCGCTGACTACTTCGTTTCGGCGAAGAGCGCGAAGTCGTATCGCTGGAGTACGTCCGTTTTCGATATGTTCAGCGCGCTGATAATACGTGAGCATATGACAGGTGCCGGGGTACGAACCACGGTCTTGGGGCCCGTTTGGGGCGTGCAGCGCTTCGGCAACTTCGCGTCGGCTGCAGAAGCACTCGAAGGTGTGGCCGCCTTCGATGAGGGCATCAATAGCGGCGTGGTGGGCATCGAATCTGGTGGACTGAATGAGCGGCGCGCCGTCCCAGTCGATGCCCAGAGTGCGGAGATCGTTGGCTTGGGTCGTTACGTGTTCGGGCCGCGAGGTCACGCGGTCAAGATCTTCAAAGCGCAGGACAAAACGGCTGCACGTGCTTCGCGCGCAAAGCCACGCGACGAGGGCCGTCCGAAGATTGCCGAGATGCAGCTCCCCGGTCGGCGACGGGGCGAATCGACCGGAAGCCACGCCCCATTCTGGGCCGGAACCGGGTCCGGGAAATTGCCACGGGCGGGGAATCGGCAACGGTGAGCAGAATCCCGGCCCGCTAAGCGGGGCAATGGGGTGCGGCGCGGCCGGCCCGGCCAGGCAGCTTGTTCCTTAGCGGCCAGGCTGGGGAAGGGTGCGGAGGTACGGCTTAACGGTGTTCCAACCGTCGGGGAAGAGGGTCTTGGCCTCGTCGTCGCTCACGGCAGCGCCGATGATCACATCTTCGCCATTTTTCCAATCGACGGGCGTCGCCACCTTGTACTGCGAGGTCAGCTGGAGTGAATCGATGACGCGAAGGATCTCGTCAAAGTTCCGACCGGTGGAGGCGGGGTAGGTGAGCGAGAGCTTGACTTTCTTATCCGGGCCAACCACGAAGACGGACCGAACGGTGAACGTGTCGCTGGCATTCGGGTGGATCATGTCGTAGAGGTCGGCGACCTTCTTGTCCGAGTCACCGATCATCGGGAAGTTGACGGCAGTGCCCTTGACCTCTTCGATGTCTTTCTCCCATTCGACGTGTGACGCCACCGAGTCAACCGACAGGCCGATGACCTTGACATTGCGCTTGGCCCACTCGTCTTTGAGGGCGGCAACCCGACCGAGCTCGGTCGTGCATACCGGCGTGAAGTCCTTCGGGTGGCTAAAGAGCACGCCCCATGAGTCGCCCAACCACTCGTGGAAGGTGATCGTGCCTTGGGTGGTTTCGGCAGTGAAATCCGGTGCAACGTCGCCAATTCGAAGGCTCATAGTGGTCCCCTCCCAGGGAGAAACGAGTGTTGTGGAGGCCGCCACAGGTGCGTCGGCTCGAT
>JAYVSS010000065.1:0-5489 GCA_043775075.1 Acidimicrobiia bacterium | reverse complement strand
TTCGCCGGCATCACAGCGACGGCGAGAACAAGGAGGCCGGCGAGAGCGAGCGATTTGGCACCGTCGGGCATACTCATACGACCTCATTCCTACCGCACGTTTTCGGGAGTTCCGATGTCCGACCAAGTTCCGTCGACAGTCAGTGTCGAAACCATTGGTCGGGTCATTGTGGTGACGATCAACCGCCCCGGGGTCCGTAATGCCGTGGACCGACCTACCGCCGACGCGCTGTGCGTCGCATTCGAATCCTTCGACGCCAACGACGATCTCGACGTGGCGATCCTGACAGGCGCCGGCGGCACGTTTTGCGCCGGAGCCGACCTCAAAGCCGTGGCCACCGGCCGCGGGAATCGGGTGATCGCCGCCATGAACGAGCGGGGACCGATGGGACCAACCCGCCTGCAAATGCGCAAACCGGTGATCGCTGCGGTGGAGGGGCATGCCGTCGCTGGTGGGTTGGAGTTGGCGGTGTGGTGCGACCTCCGGGTGGCGGCCACCGACGCCACCTTCGGGGTCTTCTGCCGACGCTTCGGTGTGCCCCTCGTGGATGGCGGGACCGTTCGCCTCCCCCGCCTCATCGGGCAATCTCACGCCATGGATCTCATCCTGACCGGACGCGGAGTCCGTGGCGACGAGGCCGTCCGTATGGGGTTGGTCAACCGTTCCACTCCCCCAGGTGGTGCGTTCGACGGTGCTCTGGCGCTGGCCGAGGACCTCGTGCGTCTGCCACAACTATGCCTGCGCAACGACCACAGATCGGTAATTGACCAGTGGTCGCTCGACGAACCGGCTGCGCTCCTCCACGAAACTGAGCTGGGACTCGCCACCATCGCCAGTGGGGAGACGCTGGCCGGCGCGGCCCGGTTCCGTGATGGAAAGGGTCGCGGCGGTTCTTTCGTCGATCTATAAATCCGCCAGTGAGGCCGCTGCGGCGACGTGGCCGATGACCGCGAAAACCTGGGGAGTGAGCGCCAGCGCCGCCGTACAATAGGCGGAGTGCGCCGTTCTCCCGTCTCCGCCCATGGGCCGAGCGGGGGCAGGTCATCAGCGGTAGTCGCCGGCAGACCGATGTCACCCCAGCGGGTGCTGGCGACGAACCGCGATTTCCGCAAGGTGTGGATCTGCGGGGCGGTATCCGACATCGGCACCTGGATGCAGTTGATGACGGTAAGCACACTTATCGCCTCGCGGACGGGAAGCGCGTTGCAGACAGGGCTGGTCGCGGCGGCGACGTTCTCGCCCCAACTCGTTTCGTCGCCGATCGGCGGAGTGTTGGCGGACCGGTACGACCGGCGCAAAGTCCTCATGACGATCCTGGCGCTGCAGGCGGTAGCGGCGACCGGGCTGGCGTTCGCCGTTGCGGCCGGGGCCGGATCAGCGACGCTCACCCTTCTGGTCTTTGGGCAGGGCATCGTCGGCTCGTTGGCCAATCCCGTGTCCGCCTCAATGACTCCTGATCTGGTGTCGAAGGAGGCGCTCCTCGGGGCGGCGTCGCTCGGGAGTGTTTCCTGGAACTCCGGACGCATCGTCGGGCCGATGATCGCCACATTGCTCATTCGAGGTGTCGGGGCCACATGGTGCATCGCGGCGAACGCCGTGAGCTTCGCCGTGCTGTTCCTCGCCCTTCTTACTGTTCGACGATCTTTCGCGCCTCACGCCACTGATATCGACGACTCGGTCCTCGCCCGTCTTCGTCAAGGTGTGCGTTCGCTGCGCTCCTCTCGAAATGCGCTGTTTGCGTACCAAGTGTGCATAGCAAGTCAAATTAGTCTCGCTCCGCTTATCGGCATGGTGCCGATCCTCGCCACCAAGATTCTTCACGGCGACTCCACGACGGTAAGCGCGCTGTTTATCTCGTTCGGCATCGGCAGCCTCCTCGGTTCGCTCGCTGTCACCTCGGTCGTCGCCCGTATCGGTCGACCGCGAGCGGCGTTCGGTCTCCTCACTGCCGGAGCGTTTTTCACCCTGGTTCTTTCGCAAGTCAACTCGACTCCGCTTGCCGTGGCGCTTGTTGCGCCCCTCGGTGGCTCGTATATCGCCGGGTTCGTCACGGTGCATTCGGTGATCATGCGTGATTCGCCGCCGGCGGAGCGGGGCCGCATCGCCTCGCTTTTCTCCGCTTCGGTTGGCACGGCGTACGGCATGGGCGTGATCTGGATGGGCGCGCTGGCTGACGCCACCAGCCTGCACACCGCGCTCCTCGTCGCCGGGTGCGCCGCTCTGGTGATGCTCGGGCTTTCTCTTGTAGTCGTGAACCGCCAGTGGCGAGCGATTGGGACAGGCGACATGGCGTCGCAGCGCGCATTGGATCGCGGCCTGGCTGCTATGCCCACCAACTAGAACGGCGCCGGCCAACAACAGGGCGGCCTGGCTGCTATGCCCACCAACTAGAACGGCATGTGGCGCACGTCACGTTAGTTGGTGGCAGACTCGCCGTGAGGTCGCGGTCACCAAGATCGCCGGGCCCGACGAGGAGACGCAGTGAAGCAACTGACCGGACTTGATGCCAGCTTTCTCTACATGGAAACGCCCACCACGTTTGGGCATGTGAACGGTCTTGGTATCTACCGTCGACCATCGCCGGATTGGGATCCGTTCGAACATGTGTACGCCAAATTCGCGTCGATGGTCGGCGACGTTGAGCCGCTCCGTCGTCGCCTGGCCGAAGTGCCATTCAACCTCGACCATCCGTATTGGGTGGACGACGAGGACTTCGACCTCGACTTCCACGTGCGTCACATCGGCATTCCACCGCCCGGCAACGACCAGCAATTGGCCGAGCAGGTGGCGCGCATAATTGGCCGTCCTATGGATCGTTCTCGACCGCTATGGGAGGTGTACGTCGTCGAGGGGCTCCCCGATAATCGGTGGGGTCTGCTGGCGAAATACCATCACGCCACGATCGACGGCGCGGCGGGCGTCATCCTGTTGAACATGCTCACCGATACAACGCCCGACGCCCCGCCACCTGGCGAATGCACCCTATGGCAGGGCGAACCCATTCCCAGCGACCTTGACCTGCTCAGACGGACCGTCGCCAATCTCACATTGAACCCGGTCAAGAACGCCCGGCTGCAACTCCGCATGGTCCAGACCTTGGCCGCCGCCGTCGGCGTCACGAGTGTTAGCAGCGCCGCCACACAAGCACGTGCACTTATTAAAACGATCGTCAACCGCGATGCTGCTGAAGGCCCAGAAAACGAGCGCATCGTCTCCATGCCCCTCACTCCGGCTCCGCCCACGCCGTGGAACCGAACGATCACTGCGCACCGTCGATTCGCCATGCGTTCGGCGTCGCTCGACGATCTGAAACGGCTGAAGGAAGCAACGGGCGGCACGCTAAACGACGTGGTGATGGCGGTCTGTACGGGTGCACTGCGCGCTTATCTTCTGAAACACAACGCCCTGCCCGACAAGCCTCTGCGGGCCATGGTGCCAGTATCCATTCGCACTGGCGACGAAACCGACGTCTGGAGCAACCGGGTATCGGGAATCATCGCCGACCTTCCGACGAACTGCGACGATCCCCTGCAACGGGTCGCGTTGTGTCGCGACGCGATGGCGGCGGCCAAGCGCCAGTTCGAATTGGTTCCAGCTGACGCGCTCGTGGAAGCCACCCAGGCCACCTCCCCCGTCGTCGCCGCCTCGGCCCTGCGGTTGGCGTCGCGACTGCGTCTCGCGGACCTCGTGAACCTGCCGACGAACGTCGTCATTTCTAACGTGCCAGGCCCGCGCAAGGCGCTGTACTTTGCTGGCTCGCAGATGGAGAACTACATCCCGGTGTCTATCGTGACCGACGGCATGGGACTCAACATCACCGTGCACAGTTACATGGACCGGCTCGACTTCGGACTCGTCGCCTGCCGTGAGCTCGTGCCCGACCTGTGGGACATGGTTGATCTCCACATCGCGGAAATCGAGGTCCTCATGATTGCCGCCGGGCTACACCCCGCACCAACGAAGGCCACGACAAAGGCAAAGGTCACGGCAAAGGCAGAGGCCACGACCAAGGCAAAGGTCACGACCAAGGCAAAGGCGACGAAGAATCCGACGTCGACGGCCACCGCTCCACGTCGTCGAGGATCGACGCCAGCTGGGTGAACGTCGTCTTCGGGTTGACGACGCAGACCCGCAGGCACAGCTCGCCTTTCCACGTGGTGGGAACGATCAACACGAAACCTTCCTTAGCCCGAGTCGCGCTCCAAGCGCCGTAGTCCAATTTCGTCCATCCGACAACCGAGAACAAGACGACCGACAGCATCGGTTCAACCAACAAGATGAACGACGGCCGACGCGCCAATTCTTCGGCAAACGCGTACGAAACCTGAACCGTGGTTTCCACCGCTCGGGCATAGGCATCGGTTCCGTACGTGGCGAGGGAGAACCACAGCGGCAGCCCGCGGGCTCGCCGCGACAGGTGATAGGCGTAGTCGCTCGGGTTCCACTGACGGCGATCGATTTCGTCGAGATAGTCGCCGTGCTGCGCGTGCGCGGCTGCGGCGACTGACGGATCGCGATACACAAGTGCGGCGCAATCGTACGGAGCGAAGAGCCACTTGTGAGGGTCGACACCGAAGCTGTCGGTGAGCTCAATCCCGTCGAAGTAGCGACGCGCCGTCTTCGAGCACAGCCCGGCGATTCCGTAGGCGCCATCAACATGTACCCATATATTTTTCGGCCGACACCATTCGGCAATTTCGGGCAATTCGTCGACCATGCCGGCGTTGGTCGTGCCCGCGGACACGACCACGGCGAACACCTCGCGACCGTCTCGTTCAACAGCAGACTCCAGCGCGGCGCGAGTCATACGCCCGCGTTCGTCGACATCGACAGTGATCACATCAATGTCCATTACGTTCGCCGCGGAACGAACGGATGCATGCACCTCGGTCGTCACCGCAACCACCGCTCGCGCCGTGTTGGTCTCAGGGTCATCCCGGCGTGCGCGCCAGGTGTGGCGTGCGGTGACCAACGCCGAAAGGTTCGCCGCCGAGCCGCCGGACACGAACACGCCACCGGCGTTAGCCGGGTAGCCAGCCAGGTCCGCCAGCCACCGGATCGCCCGGTTCTCGGCGGCAATCGCCCCGGCACCGGCGTCCCAGACCCCGGCAAAGATCGACGAAGCGGACACGACAAGATCGAACATCGTGGCCGCCGGCGTCGGCGCGGTGGGCACGTAGGCGAGGTTCAGCGGATCGTCCATCGAACGACACGACGGCAGCAGCACATCACGAAAGAGGCGTAGCGCCTCGTGGCCACCGATTCCTTCGGGACGAATCGTGGAAGCGAGGACATGGGCCAATTCCTCCGCCGGATGAGCACCCCAGAGCGGGTCCTTCGGCGTCTTCAACCGCTCCACGGCGTACCCCACAATCGACTGGGCGAGGAGATCGGTCCCGGCATCCCAGTCGTGCATCCCCGTGTTTCGAGCACCCTCGGTCGTCATCCTCGCAGTCTCCCAGTCGCGTCGCGACCTCCGGTGCGGACGG
>JAYVSS010000064.1:0-17114 GCA_043775075.1 Acidimicrobiia bacterium | reverse complement strand
GCCGTGTCCGGTAGCGACGCCGCCCGCACCGGCGCCGGCCTCCTTGCTCTCACCGGATCCGATGTCATCTCCCTCTTCGCCGCCGCCATGGCCATGGTCGGTGCCGGCTCCATCCTCGTAGGCACCGCCCGCCGTCGTCGCCGTCGCCGCTCATAGGAGCGCTCCGGCAGTCGTTCTACGCCAAGCCCCAACCCCCAAGTGTGAAGTGTGTGCTTCAGTGTGTGCGTTCAGTGACCCGCTGAAGTCCCACATTGACGCGCACATTTCACACTTGCCGCAGCGGTCGATCGTCGTGGCGGGCCCATTCGATCGAGGTGGTCGCTTCCACCGAACACCGGGAAGCCCGATCCATCGTGCGGCCCAGCAGCTGTTCGCGATAGACACAACCTGTCCGAAGCAAGACCCAGGAGTGCGTAGACATGCCAATAATCCCCAACGGAATCAACGAGGTCACGGCCGCATGGTTGAGCGACGCCACCGGCTGGAAAGTCGACGAACTCACAGCCACCGAGATCGGCGCAGGTATTGGCGTAATGAGCGCGGTGTACCGGGCCGCGCTCACCGGATCTGATTGCCCCACGACCGCCATCGTGAAGCTCACTGCGCTCGACCCGGCGAACGGATTCACTGCTCAGGTCCTCTCGATGTACAAACGAGAGGCCATCTTCTTCAACGACCTCGCCTCGCAGTCACCCATCCGGGTTCCGCAGGGCTACCACGCCGCCGTAAGCGAGGACGGGGCGCAAGTGGCGATCGTGATGGAAGACATCGGGACCAATCGACCGTGTGACCAAGTTGCCGGCATGTCGATTGAAGACGCCGAACAGACGGTCGACGCGCTGGCCCGGTGGCACGCCCAATGGTGGGGCAAGATCGATGGCTTGGCCGACTCTGGGGCGGCAGTTCCTCTCGGAAGTCCGATCTACCCGGCGGTAGTTCCAGGGCTTTCCGCCGAGGGTTGGGACAAGATCGCCGCTTCGCCCGCCTGCCACATACCGACGGCGCTGATGGCCATCGGTCCAAAGTACGGCGACGCCGTACCTCGCCTCCTTACTCAGCTCGACGCTGCGCCGAACACACTGCTCCATGGCGACTATCGCGGTGACAACATCTTCTTCGCCGACGACGGCTCTCCCGTGCTCCTAGATTTTCAAATCATTGGGACTGGTTCGGGCGCTTACGATTTGGCGTACTTCATCACGCAAAGTCTCACTGAGTCCGACGCCTCCGCCCACGAGGCTCGTCTTTTCGACCGGTGGAAGCAAGGTCTGATCGCTGGCGGCGTGAACGAAGCCGACCTCGCAGGCATGTGGGAGGACTACCGCGCCGCCGCGTTGTTCTGCCTTTGCTACCCCTTGATCGCCAGCCGGGGAATGGACCTGGACGATCCCCGCTCCGTTCAACTCGTCGACACGATGCTGAGCCGTATGGCCCGCGCCGTCGACGAACTCAAGCTGGAGGAACTCCTGTAGACCGAGTCAGTATCTGAAGGAGGCGGGGGCGACCAGATCGTCGACGACATGAACCAGTCCGACGGGACAGAACAGCAGGTTCACGAAGCCCCGAACCGCAGATGAGAGACCGGATGACGAAGCCCGCACCACCAGTTCCTCCAACGAGAGTGGAACCAGCGAGCGGTCATGTTCAACGATCTCAAAACATCGATGGGAAACGTTCACGAGAAGTTGCACCAATGCCAGAAAGTCCGCAGCTGATGACCCGCAACGTTCTAATCCATACGGCCAGAATTCGGTCACCAACGCAACGTCGGGGAGACCGGTGCGCGGCTCCCAAGCACCGCGACCGCCACTCAGAATCGCCACCTCGGACCCTTGGGTGTCGAGCTTCATCGCCAGAGGCCGACGCCCGCCCAGCAATTCACTAAGCGCGCGTACGGATACGGAAACGGTCGATCGTTCTTTCGACGCATCGTGAGACGCGCCGGCGTGCAATCGATGATCGCCCTGGTTCGTCGACGACAGATGCAACGCGGCCGAACCGGCGGTCAAACCCAAGGCCGTCTCGTGCACTTCCACCCGCGACGACAGCCCATTGCGGGAAACGTTGCGCCGGAGTAGGGCGGCGTTGGCCGGCATCGGCTCACACGCCACGACGTCGGCGCCGAGAAGGCCCGCCACCACGCTGTACCAACCAAGGTTGGCCCCGCAATCGACAAAGAGCGGCCGCATCCCCGCCGAGAGACGAGGAGACGCCGAGCCAAGCAGCCGCCGGACGATCTCCGTCTCAAACGGTTCCCAACAACCACTCTCCGTCAGCAACGTGGAGATGAACGCATCCTCGCGGTCGTGCACCTCCATCGAGAACCCGTCGTCGATCCCGGCGACCCGACATTTCACCTCAGCCACGACACCGATACTGGCACTTAGGGCCTCCGCCACGAGATTGTTGGCGGGGCGCAACGGCACGCTGGAAGGACCGATGACGCACCTTTGGTGCCAATTGTCTTGTGGCGGGTCCTGATGCGGGCACCCTGAACCCAACGACTACACGCGACTACACGCCAGTCGCCCGTCCTTGCCAGACTCAGTGCGTGCCTGCCGATCTGACCCCGAAACCCGCCACCACTCACACCGCGCAAGCAAACGCCGGCATTGCGGTCGACTTAGATGCCGCAGACTTCGATCGTGCGACTAAGGGTCGCGTCGCCCGCCACGCCACCGGACGTATCGACGGACCGGCCGGAAACGTGGTGTGGGACATCAATCGCTATGCCTTCCTCAACGACCCCGTTGCTCCGGACACCGTGCATCCGAGCCTGTGGCGCCAGGCCCGCCTCAACGCCGAACACGGTCTGTTCGAAGTGGCTCAAGGGATCTGGCAGGTGCGGGGCTACGACATCTCCAACATCACGTTCATCAAAGGCACCATCGGTTGGATCATCGTCGATCCGCTTACCAGTGGCGACTGTGCCCGGGAAAGCCTGGCGTTGGCCAACGAGCATCTCGGCGCCCGCCCGGTCACTGCGGTGATCTACACGCACTCTCACACCGATCACTTCGGTGGAGTACTCGGCGTGACAACGAACGAAGCTGTGGCCGCCGGTGAGTGTCGGGTCATTGCGCCCGTAGGGTTCCTGCACGAGGCGGTAAGCGAGAATCTCCTCGCCGGTCCGGCGATGCTGCGGCGGGCTACCTACCAGTTCGGTCCATCACTTCCCGCCGGACCGCGCGCACACGTGGACTGTGGACTCGGAAAGGCCATCCCGATCAGTGGCGCCGCCCTCCTCGCCCCGACCGAAGACATCACGTACACAGGCGAAGAACTGACCGTTGACGGTGTGCGCATCATCTTTCAGCTCACCCCCGAGACCGAAGCCCCAGCCGAGATGAACTTTTTCTTTCCCGATCACGGTTGGTTGTGCATGGCGGAGAACTGTACGCAGACGATGCACAATCTTGTTCCAATCCGCGGTGCCAAGGTACGAGATGCTCTGGCGTGGTCGAAGTACATCGGCGAAGCGCTGGACCTTTTCGGCGATATGACGAACCTCTGCTTCGCATCACACAATTGGCCCACCTGGGGTCGCGATGATGTGCGCGCATATCTTCTGAAGCAGCGCGATCTCTACCGTTGGATGCACGATCAAACGCTCCGCATGGCCAATCACGGAAACACCCCGAACGAGATCGCCAACATGCTCACGTTGCCTCCCGAATTCCTCGCACAAAGCCATACGCGCGGTTACTACGGCGATCTCGTGCACAACGTGAAAGCCGTGTATCAGCGATACCTCTCGTGGTACGACGGCAACCCAGCCCGGCTCAATACCCATTCCCCAAGTGAATCCGGGCGCCGATACGTCGACTTCATGGGTGGGGCCGACGCGGTGGTCACGAAGGCCCGCATTTCCTTCGAAGCCGGCGACTTCCGATGGGTCTGCGAAGTGCTCAACCACGTGGTGTTCGCCCACCCGGAACACCACGAGGCCAGAGCATTGCAGGCCGATGCATTCGAGCAACTTGGCTACCAATCGGAGTCAACAACGTTTCGCAACGCCTATCTCACCGGCGCCCAAGAACTCCGGCAGGGCCCTCCTCCCCCGCGAGACGCTCGGGCCCGTTCGATGCTCATGGCCCTGACCGTGGAGCAGGTCTTCGAGCTACTCAGTGTCCGCCTTAAAGCCGAAAACGTAGGCGGTCTGCGCCACGTCGTGCAATGGATCTTCACCGACATCGACGAATCATGGCGCCTTGAGCTCTCCAACCGCACACTCAGTGCCTGGAAGGGCACCGCCGCAACTCCCGATGCGACCTTGACGACCACCCGTGCCGCGCTCGTTTCCGTGATCGCCGGTGACGCAACCCTGCTCGAGGCCATCGCCGGTCGGACAATCGTCCTCGATGGCAACACCGAAGCACTGACGACGATCTTCTCCAACCTCGACGTATTCCAGTCTGGCTTTGCCATCGTGGAACCATAGGCACACTTATGACTATCACCACGGTACCTATCGTTGATCTCAGCCGCGCTACCTCGGTCGTCGCCCGTGAGCTCGACGAAGTCGGTCACGAGAGCGGCTTCTTCCAGATCGTCGGTCACGGCCTGGATGATGCGATGCTCGACCGCACATGGTCCACGGTTCGAGCATTCTTCGATCTGCCGCTGGACGATCGTCGATCGGTCGGACGCCCGCGACCGGACTATCCGTTTGGGTACGTGGCGATGGCCGGCGAAACGCTCAGCAATTCATTGGGCGAAGACGGCCTCGCTGACCTGAAGGAGACGTTCAACATCGGCCCGGTCGACTCTGCCGATGTCGGGCCGAAAGACCTCGACGAAGCGTTGCTATTCTCCCCCAACCTATGGCCGGGCGCCCTGCCCGAACTTCGCCCGGTCTTGGAGAACTACTTCCGCGAGATGGACGCATTGGCCCAACAGCTGATGGGACTGTTCGCCCTCGGGCTCGGTCTCGACGCCCGATTCTTCGTGGACAGGATCGATCGCGGAACCAGTGCCCTACGCGCGCTTAACTATCCTGACCAAGCGACGCCACCGGTTCCCGGGCAACTGCGCGCCGGCGCCCACACTGATTACGGCACGCTCACCATCTTGCGCCAGGACAACGCGCCCGGTGGCCTCGAAGTGCTTGATTACCGCACCAATGAATGGGTGCCGGTGCCCAGCGTTCCGAATGCCTTCGTCATCAACGTGGGCGACATGCTTGCCCAATGGACCAACGATCGGTGGCGGTCCACCCTGCATCGCGTGGTGAACCCGCCCAGTTGGTCGCCCGGACCTTCAATGAGCAGCCGCCGGCAGAGCATGGCGTTTTTCCACAACGCCAACTTTTATTGCGAGGTCGCGTGCCTCCCCACCTGCACGTCGGCGGACAATCCGCCTCGCTACCCACCGGTCCTCGCCGGCCCCCATCTCGTCAACAAATTCCGCCGCACTACCTAGACTACCGACATGACCGAACGTCTCGTTTTTGGCCGCACCGGACATCTGAGCTCGAGAGTGATCTTCGGCGCTGCAGCGTTAGGAGGCGGCCGCCAAGAGGTGGCTGATCGCATTCTTGCCGAGGTTCTGGCATCGGGCATCAATCACATTGATACGGCAGCCGGTTACGGCGACTCCGAGCTACGCCTCGCGCCATGGCTGAAGACGCATCGCCACGCCGTCTTTCTGGCCACCAAAACCGGCGAGCGCGATGGTGCCGCGGCCCGACGCCAACTCGAACAGTCGCTGACCCGCCTCGGCGTCGAACACGTGGACCTCATCCAGTTGCACAACCTGGTGGAGCCCGACGAATGGGACGAAGCTTTTGCCCCGGGCGGTGCGGTCGCGGCATTGGCTACAGCGCGTGAAGAAGGACTCGTCCGCTTCATCGGAGTGACCGGCCACGGCCTGCGCATCCCGTCGATGCACGTTCGTAGTCTCGAGCGATTTGACTTCGACTCCGTGCTCTTTCCCTGGAATTTTGCGTTGGCCGGAGTCGATGAATACAGACGCAACGCCGAGGAACTTATGGTTTTGTGTCGATCGCGAGACGTCGCCATGCAAACGATCAAGTCGGTCGCCAAGCGACGGTGGGAAGACCCGTCGCAACGGCACTTCAGCTGGTACGAGCCCCTCGACGATGCCAATGCCATCAGCCAGGCCGTGCGCTTTGTCTTGAGCGAGCCCGACGTGTTCCTCAACTCATCAAGCGATGCCAGGCTGCTTGGCGCGATCGTTGCTGCGGCGAACGCGCACGATGCCAACGAACGCCCGTCCAACGAGGCCTTAGCGGCAGTTACCAGCGCGCAGAACATCTCACCGCTGTTCGATGGGCGATCTCTCGAACGAATCTGATTCGCGTTTTTTCCGCTCTGATTCTCTCTGTGGCGACGAGGCGTCGCCAGTAGCGTCGTTCGCATGCGCCCACTTGCTCTTGTCACCGGTGGAAGTCGCGGCATTGGCGCGGCCACGGCCCGCCATCTCGCGGCGGATGGTTGGGACCTCGTGATCACCTATCGAGATAAGGAAGCTGCCGCCAAGACCGTGGTTAGCGAAGTCCAATCGCTTGGCGCCAAAGCCACCACAGTTCGATGCGATATGGCGATCCCGGCGGACATCGTCAACCTCTTTCGGGCGGTCGACGTCCTCGGTGTCCTAGGTGCACTTATTAATAACGCTGGCATCGTCGCGCCCAAGGCGCGCGTGGACGAGTACGACCCTGAGCGGTTACAAAAGATGTTCGCGGTGAACGTCGTCGGACCGATGCTCTGTGCGGGCGAAGCGGTCCGACGCATGTCGACCCGGCACGGCGGCGCGGGAGGGCGCATCGTCAATGTTTCGTCGGCCGCGGCACGGCTCGGTAGTCCGGCAGAATACGTTGACTACGCGGCATCAAAGGGCGCCATCGACACGTTCACCATCGGCTTGGCCAAGGAAGTGGCTGAAGAAGGCATCCTCGTTAACGCCGTTCGCCCCGGCCTGATTGACACGGAGATTCATGCCAGCGGCGGTCAGCCTGATCGCTCCGCACGTCTTCGTCCGCTCATTCCCCTTCAGCGCGTCGGTAATCCTGCCGAAATAGCTTCGGTGATCGCCTTTCTCTGCACGCCGGAAGCGTCATACCTCTGTGGGTCAATTATCGACGTGTCCGGCGGACGCTAGATCGATGGGGGTCCGTCGACCGGCTTCGATCGGTTGGGCCGCCGCCGCTGGCACATTTCTCACCCTGGGCTTCGGCCCGTCGATGGTTTCAGCCAAGACCGTGCAGGGCGTGGGCTCGACCACTATTCCCGTCGTCGGCGGCACCATTGCTCCGATCATCGTGCCATCGGCCAGCGTTGCCCCCCGCATCATTGCACCCGCCGGTATCGCGTCCGCCACCACCGCACCGGCCGACGATCCCTCCGACGGCGAACCATCCGAAGAATTCACCGCGCCACCATCATCAGGGTCAACAGGGTCATCAGGGTCATCAGGGTCATCAGGGTCAGCAGGGTCAGCCCGCACGGAGGCCGCTCCGGTTCAGGCCCCGGTGAGCCCTATCGCCATGCCCGCTTCAGCCGGACCGGCCCTGCCACCGACCGCTACCGCGCGCCCGACCGTCAAGCCGACCCCGGAACCAACCCGGCCGACAACGACGCTGAGCCCGGCGACGACAACACGGGTGTCGACCACCACCTCCACGACGACACGGACGCCGACCACAACAACCTCGAACGCAACAACCACCACGCGAGCCACAACCACCACCGTGCCGAGCCCGGCGACGACAACGTCACTCCCGCCCGCATCCTCGCTCGAAGCAGAAGTACGCGCGCTGGCGAAAGGCGGACTCCGGTCGTTTTCTGTCGACGGGCGAACCGCAGAAATTGGTCTGCGCGCTGATCAATCGAAACTCGCCCAGCTACTTCTCCAACGATACGGCAAACGGATTCGTATTCGCCTCGGAAACTTTGCCTTCCCGCTTCCGCCAAACGCCGCCAAGAAGGGCCCTGTCGACTGTGGGACCGTGCCCGCCGGAGCACCGGCCAGCAGCGGCCTACGTTGGTCCACTCGGCCGTCGGCCCTGACTGTGGGCAGCGGCGCTGACTTCGCCGCAATCGTTAGTGTGGTCAATCCCGGCTCCGCCCCCGTCCCGTATCGGGCCGGTAATTCGGTCGCCGGAGTGATCTCCAGGCGGGGCGAGCTCACGATCGTTGCGACCTTTGACGGCCCGTCCGATGCGACCGGTTCAGCGACCCGCACCGGACAACTGCTACGGGGTCAATCCACCCGCATCGTCGGGCTCGCCTCCACCGCCAGCTGCACCCTCGAACTCGGATGGGCGCTTCCTCCGGGCGACTACGACGTCCGCTTCATCTTCGTCGCGAGAACCACCCCCACCCAAGGCACCACCGCCCAAACCACCACCACGAGTTCCGCCATCAACCTGCCCCTCGTCTCCACCCCGTTCGCCCTCACCATCACCTGACGCCGCCGGAAGAACCCGCCCCCCGACAACCGCCAGTCAGCTCCGGGTTGGACGCTTGGGCGGAAGCGGAAAAAACGGACTGGTACGGGCGACGTATTCGATGTAGCCAGGACGTCGACGACCAATCGTTTTCTCGAGCATGGGGACGCCTGACACCTTGACCAGAAGAAACGTCATCGCCAGTGGACCGACAATTGAAGCAATGACAAAACCACCGGGACGCACGGCGATGAGGAAGAGACCCCACCACACGCAGACGTCGCCGAAATAGTTGGGGTGGCGCGTCCACGACCACAGACCCCGGTCCATCACCTGACCGGCCGACGCCGGGTTCGCCTTGAACCGGGCAAGCTGCCAATCACCGATGGACTCGAACGACAAGCCGATCGCCCACAGCGCAACTCCGACGACACCAGAAAGGCCCAACCCCGACGGGACTGACTTCATCTGCCCGAGCTGCAGAGGAATCGACACGACCCACATCAGAACGCCCTGGGTGAGGTAGACGGTTCGAAACGACACGACGGCAAAGCGATCGCCGAACTTTTTGCGCATCGCCCGATAGCGGTAGTCCTCGCCCTTGCCGTGGTTGCGCCAAAACAGGTAGCCACCGAGTCGAATTCCCCACAACGTCGTGCACACCACCAGGGCGTTTTGGCGGCTGGCATCGCCGTGCGCAACGAACCGTGCGACCCACGCGATAAGCACAAAGCCAAGGCCCCAAAAGATATCGACGATGCTCGCGTCTTTAATACGCACGCTTACTACCCAAAGCAATACAACCGAGACCAGGACGGCGACAGCGGTGGCAAGAAACACGGAGGCCTGCATGACGACGCAGACTACGGCGTCGTACGGACCGACGCCGAACCGTGCGAAGGGATCGTCCATAGTGGTGATCGATCACCCCCAACGATCAGCCAAGATGGAAGGGTGCCGGACACCCCGACGACAACAACGACAACAACGACATCGGCAGCATCGGCAGCATCGGCAGCATCGGCAGCATCGGCAGCATCGGCAGCATCGACCGCATCAACAACGACCACGAACGACGCCGCCCGCCGCACCTCAGGAGAAGTTGGGCACGTTGCCGCCGAAGGCAAGGACGCTCAGCTCGACGCCGATATTCGTCTCGTCGGCCGCCTCGTGGGTGACGTTATCCGGGAGCAGGCGGGTGAGGCGGTCTACGACCTCGTCGAGCGAATCCGGCGCGTCGCGGTAGACGCTCGTCGAGCCGGTGTGCCCGACCCCGAGTTGGCCGACATGGTGAACGGCTTAGATATCGCTCGGGCTCTGCACGTTGCGCGCGCCTTCAGCCTGTTCACCCTGCTCGCCAATGTGGCCGAAGATGTGCACTCCAACCGGCGTCGTCGCTTCCATCGCTCGGTCGGGTCAGCGGCCCAGGTTGGAAGTTTGTCGGCGTCGCTCGATCACATTCAGGCCGCCGGAACGGATGCGTCGAAGGTTGGTGGCGTGCTGCAGCGGCTTCGGGTCAGTCCCGTGCTCACCGCCCACCCCACCGAAGTGCGGCGCAAGACGATTCTCGACACTCAGCGCGCGATTGCCGACCTTCTGGCTCGACCCCTCGCGCCGAATGGCGAACGCACCGACGACGTGGAAGGCGCGCTGCGGCTCAACGTGCTCATGCTGTGGCAGACGGCGATCTTGCGCCTCAGCCGCCTACGAGTGCGAGATGAGATCAACGAGGCGCTCGGCTATTACCATCTCGCCCTCTTCGGCGCCATCGCAGGCTTGCAGACCGATGCTCGCCGCCAACTCGACGCCCGCTGGCCCGAGCTGGCCCACCAGCCTCTGCCGCCCGTCATTCGCATGGGCTCATGGATTGGGGGCGATCGCGATGGCAACCCGTTCGTCACCGCCGAGGTCGTTCGTTACGCTCTCGATCGCCAAGCGGCGATCGCCCTGGTGCACCACCTTGAGGGTCTCGGCAAACTGGCCATCGACCTCTCGATGTCGTCGCGCCTCATCACCCCCACGGCAGCGTTGTTGACGCTGGCCGAAGCATCGGGAGACGACTCGCCGTTCCGAGCGGACGAGCCGTATCGCCGAGCATTACGCGGGATGCAGGGTCGCCTGGCGGCAACGTGTCGCGCGGCAATTGGCACGGTGCCGGTCGCGATCTTGAGCGGCGAACGCGACGCCTATCGCAATGTCGATGAGCTGTTGACTGATCTCGACGTGGTCTCGGCCTCGCTTGATTCCCACGGCGCATCCTCCGTCGCTCGGGCGTTGGTTGCCCCCGTTCGGGCCGATGTGGCGCTCTTCGGATTTCACCTGTGCGGTCTGGACCTTCGACAGAACTCGGCCATTCATGCCCAAACTGTGGCTGAGCTCCTGGCGACAGCAGATATGTGCACTGACTATCTCGGCCTCGATGAAGACGCCAAGCGCGACCTTCTCCTGGCCGAACTATCGACGCCGCGCATCCTACGAATTCCCCGCACGACGTACAGCGAGCGGACCACGAGCGAGCTCGAAATCGTCGAAGCCGCAGCGGACGGAATACGACGGCTCGGAGCCGAGGCCATTCCCCACTACGTGATCTCGGCGTGTGATTCGGTGAGCGATCTTCTTGAGGTCGCCGTGCTCACCAAAGAGGCCGGCATCGTGATCGATATCGTCCCGCTGTTCGAAACTATCGATGATCTTCGCCACGCCGGGGCAACCTTCGACGCGCTTCTCTCGGAGCCGTGGTACCGCGATCGAGTTCGCCTCCAGGACGATAGCCAGGAGGTCATGCTGGGCTATTCAGACTCGAACAAAGACGGCGGGTATCTCACCGCTAACTGGGCGCTGTACCGTGCCGAGGCGGACCTTGTGCAGGTCGCCCGGAAACATCATGTGCACTTACGGCTCTTTCATGGTCGGGGTGGCACGGTCGGCCGAGGTGGCGGTCCTGCGTATGAGGCGATCCTCGCTCAACCTCCCGGAAGCGTGGACGGTGGTCTCCGAGTGACAGAGCAGGGTGAGATCGTGGCCGCCAAATTCGCCGACCCCGATCTGGCCCGACGCAATCTAGAAACCGTTCTCGCCGCCACTCTCGAAGCGAGTTGTATGGACACGGAGAACATTGATGACAATCGGGAGCGGTTCTCCGCTGTCATGGATCAACTCGCCGTGCTCTCCCGCAATGCCTATCGGTCGCTCGTCTACGAAACGAGTGAGTTCAGCGAGGTTTTTCGCATGCTGACCCCCATCAGCGAAATCGCCAAGCTCAACATCGGCAGCCGTCCATCGTCGCGCACTCCGTCAAGCCGGATCCAAGATCTGCGGGCTATCCCGTGGGTGTTCTCCTGGAGCCAGGCTCGCATCATGCTGCCGGGCTGGTACGGCACCGGCACGGCGTTGCACCAATGGGTCAACGAAGATCCAGACCGGCTTGCCACGCTGCGAGAAATGTATGCGCGCTGGCCATGGCTGCGAGCCGTGTTTTCCAACATGGGCATGGTTTTGGCCAAGAGCGATATGTCGATCGCCTGCCGCTACGCCGACCTCGCCGACGCCACGCCGGGCACCCTCGACGTTTTCACGCGCATCACCGCCGAGCACCGGCTCACCATCGAGTGGTATCTCGCCATCACGGGCGACAGCGAGCTGCTGGCCGACAATCCGGCTCTCGCCCGAAGTATTCGCAACCGTTTCGGATACCTCGATCCGCTCAATTACCTGCAGGTTGATCTTCTTCGCCGGTACCGAGCCGGGATCAACGATGCGGTGGAATCCGAACTCGTGGAGCGCGGCATTCAGCTCACCCTCAATGGTCTGGCCACCGGCCTCCGAAATAGCGGCTGACGACGGAAACTTTCGCCGCCTAAGCCCGCGTGCAAGAAGCGCACCGATCTGCCCGTCGCTTAGGAATTTCGGCCGATGCCGTCGATTCTGTGCTGGCCGCAATCACGCTCATCACTCTGTCGGAAACGACGATTCTGCTTGCTCGATCAGTAGGAACTGACGATCTACGGACGCTCGACGCCTTGCATCTCGCCGCCGCCTTGGAACTTGAATCAGACCTTGAGGCCGTCGTGACGTACGCCATTCGTCTTGCTCGGGCCTGCCATTCGGTTGGCGTTACCGTGCGCTCGCCCGGGCAGATCACAGATTGGTTCGTTCCAGCGCAATAGGCGCCGAGGCGCTGGCCCCCTCCCCCGGCCCGCCGAGCGGCGGCGTGGCACAGTGCAGTTCATGATTCACGACGAGACATCGCCCTGCGCCGCATGCGTTCTTATCGACGGGCTCGACGGGGTGATGGATGGACACATCACCCCGGCACCCGGACTGCGGGCGCGCCATGAACGCAGCGCCATCGAAAGCGTGTTCCGGGCCCAGGGTCAGATTGCCGACAAGATCACCAATTTTGCCGGTTCCATGAAGTTCATCTACATCCATATTGGTTGGTTTGCGCTGTGGATCGCCTTGAATGTGGGCCTTGCTGGGATCAACCACGAATTCGACAAGTTCCCGTTCGGGCTGCTCACGCTCGTGGTGTCACTCGAGGCGATCTTCTTGGCCACGTTCGTGATGATCAGCCAGAACCGTCAAGCTGCACGCAGCGAGGCCCGATTGCAGCTCGACTTCCAGAACAACATCCGATCGGAGATCTGGTCGATTCATATCGGTCACGCGTTGGGGATCAACACGGCCCACGTCGAGGCCACCGTGGCCGAGGCCATTCGGATATCCGTCGAGCAACTCGCCGCCACTTTCTGACTAGGCGCAACGCCGCCCGTGATTTCGGGATCAACGCCACGCCCACGTTCGTCACGTGCACGCACATGGATACCGGCAATGCCGATCCCGGGCAATCACCGCCCGCCTGATCCCACAACACTGACCGCTCAGCTGGGCCAGATCAGCAGCATCAACATGCACCGACCCATGAGGACGTTGCCCATGCACCGTGACCGACTGCTGATTCTCCAACCAAAACCGTGACAACGACGCCAGCGCATCAACACCTCGTTGCGCGTCCGTCGTGTGTACTCCGCCAAACAATCCGTGACCGCCATCCTCGCCGCTGCCTCCGCCTCACCACTCAACACCACCTTGTGCAACGACGACAACCACCGCGCCTCGATCCGATGCAACAACCCCCTGACCGCAGCAACCTCTTCCAGCCCGCGCACACGACAACCATCAGGGTCATCGAGCGGCAAGCGAAGGGTCTCGATCACGACACAATTATGCTTTAATTAGCGAACGTAAATTCGTAGCTAACCAAGCATATGATCGTACCTATTTCCATGGCCGAGTCAGGCCCACGAACATCCGCCCGTTTCGGCTCGGTTTGTTGGAGCTGGACCTGCCGGGTGAAGATCGTCCTGCTCGGGCGACCCGGGCCCCATCACCTGGAGCGTGTCATGCCTGCCATCAACGACGTCACCGACCTCACCGTCGAAGACGGCATAGCCGTCGTCACGCTGAACTCTCCGCCCGTGAATGCCTTGAGTGCAGCGGTACGCGACGGTCTCTTCCTGGGCGTCAACGCGGCCATCGCCGATCCCCTCGCCAAGGCCATCGTGATCATCTGTGCCGGGCGCACGTTCATCGCCGGGGCCGACATCACCGAGTTCGGCGGAGCCGCCAAAGGGGCGAGCCTGTTCGACGTCCAACGAGCCATGGAGGACGCCCCCAAGCCGGTGATTGCCGCCATCCACGGTACGGCGCTCGGTGGCGGGCTCGAAGTTGCTCTGTGCGCTCACTATCGCATCGCCGTGCCGTCGGCGAAGTGTGGGCTGCCCGAAGTCAACCTTGGCCTCTTGCCGGGAGCGGGCGGAACGCAGCGTCTGCCCCGGATCGTTGGCGTGCAGAAAGCGTTGGAGATGGTGACCAGCGGTCAGCACGTGCCGGCCCCGGAATGCCTGGCGATGGGTCTCGTCGACGAGCTCGCGCCGGAGGGTGAGCTGCGCACCGCCGCCCTGGCGTTCGCCGCACGGATCGTCGCGGAGAGCCGCCCGCTCCGTAAGGTGCGTGAGTCCAACGAGAAAGTCGAGGCGGCCCGAGGCAAACCCGAGATCTTTGAGAAATTCCGCGGCGCCAATGCCCGAAAGTTTCGTGGCTTCATCGCCCCCGAGAGCAACATCAAGTGCATCGAAGCCGCCGTCAATCTCCCCTTCGACGAAGGCCTGGCGGTGGAGCGCAAGCTGTTCGTCGAAGTCCTCACCGGCCCACAGTCTGCGGCCCAGCGGTACAACTTCTTCGCCGAGCGCGAAGTGTGGAAGATCCCGGGGATCCCGACCGACACAGAAACCATCCCGGTGGCCAAGGTCGGGGTCATTGGCGCGGGCACGATGGGCGGCGGGATCACTATGAACTTCGTCAACGCCGGTCTTCCCGTGACCATTGTGGAGACCACCCAGGAAGCCCTCGATCGTGGACTGAAGGTGGTGCGGGCCAACTACGAACGCAGTGCCAAGAACGGTCGCTTCACCATGGACGAAGTGGAAAAGCGCATGGCCCTCATCACGCCATCGCTCAGCCTAGATGACCTGGCCGACGTGGACATGGTGGTGGAAGCCGTGTTCGAGCGCATGGACATCAAAAAGGAGTTGTTCACCAAGCTCGACGCCATCGTCAAGCCCGGAGCCATCCTCGGCACAAATACCAGCGCGCTCAACATCGACGAAATCGCTGCGGTCACGGCGCGACCTGAGGCCGTCGTTGGTCTTCACTTCTTCTCACCGGCGAATGTCATGAAGCTGCTTGAAGTGGTGCGCGCCGATCGCACCTCGAAGCCCGTCATCAACACGTCGATGAAGATCGCCAAGAAGATCGGCAAGATCGCTGCGCTTGTGGGCGTGTGCCCGGGATTCGTGGGCAATCGCATGCTCGCCGCCCGCGGCCGTGAGGCCCAAGCGTTAATCCTCGAGGGGGCAATGCCATGGGACGTGGATCGCGCGCTCTACGACTTCGGTTTCGCCATGGGACCGTTCGCCATGTCCGATCTGGCCGGCCTGGACATTGGTTGGATCAAAGAAAACTCGAAGGGACTGACGATTCGTGACCGGCTGTGCGAGTTGGATCGGCGTGGCCAAAAGACCAGTGCCGGGTACTACGACTACGACGAAAATCGCGTTGCCTCACCATCGCCGGTTACCGAAGAAATCATCCGAGAGTTCGCCGCGGCCGGAGGGGCAACATCGCGTGAGGTCAGTCAGGAAGAAATTCTCGAGCGACTCGTGCTCCCGATGATCAACGAAGGTGCCCGCATTCTCGAGGAGGGCAAGGCCATTCGTCCGTCGGATATCGATGTGATCTGGGTCAACGGATACAACTGGCCGGTCTACCGCGGCGGACCGATGTTCTACGCCGATCAACTCGGCCTGCCCAACGTCCTCGCTCGGCTACGGGAGTTCGAGGCTACCTTCGGGTCAACGTGGAAGCCCGCACCCCTTATCGAGCGACTCGTCGCCGAAGGCCAAAGTTTCAAAGATCTACGATCGGTATAACCCAGAAAACCGCATCGTGGAACGTTTTCCCTTGTCGGCTCGATGAACCGTGTGAACAAGCGTGAAATGAGCCGGAACTATTTGTGGGAGCACCCCCGGTCTGGTACGAATGAGACCAGCGTCACTTTCCTCATTCGTCGAGAGTGCGCGCCACACCCACCAACCACGGAGCAACCGCATCAGCGGTTGGTGTGCTCCCGCCCACAAAGGAACAGTTCCCAATGAGCCATCAGGACCCGAGTTTCGACGCCATCCGACGCAGTGTGTCGGAGCGCGAAAACCACTACATCGACGAGTTGCGCACGGGCGGCTTGAGCCGTCGTCAGTTCATGCAGTACGCCACCGTTGCCGGCATGACGATTCCCATGGCGGGCATCATTCTCGGAACGCCAGCGGCCGAAGCAGCGAAGAAGAAGAAGCCTGTCGCGGCCGGTAAGCGGGCGCCGCTGCTGAAGCTCAGCACGCTCGCTCCGGGCAGCAAGCTTGATCCCGTCATCATCAACAACGGCGGCGCCCTTCTCCTCCTCGGCCTCGCCGGAGAGTACCTGTGCTGGGATAACAACAAGGGTGTCCTCGAGCCCCGCGTGGCCGAGAGCTGGACGGCCAACGCCGACTCCACCGTGTGGACGTTCAAAATCCGCAAGGGCATCACGTTCCACAACGGCAAAAAGCTCACCGCCGACGATGTCGTCGCCACCTTCGACCGGCTGGCCGATCCGGCCAACAAGTCCAACGCCCTGTCCGTATTCAAGGGCATCCTAGACAAGGGCGGCACGACCAAGGTCGACGACTACACCGTGCAGTTCCAGCTCAAGCAGCCGGTCGGTGCGTGGCCGTACCAGGTGAGCTCGGACAACTACAACTCCATCATCCTGCCGAAGGACTACGCCGGCGAGTGGGACAAGACCTTCATCGGCAGCGGTCCGTGGATCATGGAGAAGTACGTTGTCGATCAGGGTGTGACGTTCAGGCGCAACCCGAACTACTACGACAAGGCCCGCCAGCCAAATTTCGAGCGTCTCCAAGTCACCCAGTACAAAGACTCCAGTGCACGCCTGGCCGCTCTGCAATCAGGCCAGAACGACTGGGATGCCTTTTCTGACGCCAGCACGGCATCCACCCTGCGCAGCGACCCCAACTTTGTTGTCAATCAGTCGCCGACCGCCGGTCACCTCCAAATCCACCTCCGCACCGACAAGGGGCCGTTTGCCGCC
>JAYVSS010000063.1:0-8198 GCA_043775075.1 Acidimicrobiia bacterium | reverse complement strand
GCCGGATACCCAGATGTCATGTTCACGTACTATCTCCCTCGGAACTGCGCGATGGACGGAATTGGTCATCATGACAGTTTTCTGAAGGCGGCGTCCGTGGACCGACATCGGGTGGCGACGGTAAGGTCGACGTCGGGAGCACACCAACTCCGACGACGAAAAAGTCCGTTTGGTTGGTTGGAGTGGTCTGCTAAGTTCTTCAGTCCACGGTATGGACCCGTGGTGCAGCCAGGAGTGCACGCCGGCCTGTCAAGCCGGAGGTCGCGGGTTCAAATCCCGTCGGGTCCGCCAGTTCGACCCCCGTCTGCGGGGGTCGATTTGCATCTGCGGTTCGTTCGCCGATGAGTACCAGCAACATGTAACACGGTCGGATAGCTCAGTTGGTAGAGCGCACGCCTGAAAAGCGTGAGGTCCTCGGATCGATCCCGAGTCCGACCACCAGGTACATAAGTAATGGCCAGAGGAAACGCCGACGAAGGCGGCGGCGGCACCCCAACGCTGGCTACCCGTCGGGTCGGGCGAGGCGAAGCTGGCCGTCGGTGCGGCGCACCAGCCAACCGCCCCCTACGTCACAGGCGACCGACGTTCCGTCAGCCACCGCCAGCACCCGGTCGAGCGTCGCCGAGTCCACCGATCGGCCCGCGCCCACGCCACCAGCCACCAGCCACCGACGGACCGCCCGACGAGCGAGGGCCGGGGCGACATCGCGTAGGCCCCATCGTGCTGTCGGGTTGATATCGGTCGAGAGCTGCTCCAACAAGGCCACGTCGTCGGCGGTGACCTCCGCGTGGCGGGCGAGGAGAGGCACGACGTCTCGGTCGGCCACGTCGGAGAGCAGCGGGATCACCTCGGAACGGACGCGGACCCGGCGAAAGCGTCGATCGGCGTTCATCTCGTCGGCCACCGTTGAGAGACCGAGCGACACACAGAGAGCCTCGGTGTCGGCCCGTCGTAGTCTGAGGAGCGGACGGCAGACCCCTCCGGGACGGACCCGGGCCATCGACGCCACACCGTCCAGGCCGGCCCCTCGCACAAGGTGCAAGATGACGGTCTCAGCGAGGTCATCGGCGGTATGGCCGGTGCAGACGTTGGCCGCGAGCACGGCGTACCGGGCGTCACGGGCCCGCTCTTCGAGGTTCGGCCCGTCTTCGAGCGAGAGCTGATGCACAACGCACTCCGCTCCGAGACGTTCGGCCAGGGACACGACAAGGCGGGAATCATCGGAGGCAGACGGACGCAGCCCGTGATCCACATGCACGAGGCGGAGCATGAGCCCGTGCGTGGCGGCCACCGCCGCAGCCAACACAGCGAGGGCGGTTGAGTCTGTTCCGCCCGACACTGCGCAGTCGAACGCTGATCCATCCGTACGAAACGCACAGCGGGCAAGGAGTGACGACGCCAGGGGCGAAGTGCCAATCGCGTGAAGGAAGGCCCGGTCAGCCAACGGGCGCTTACTGCTTGGTGATGCGGTTGACCTTGTTCCGGGCGACCTTGAGGTAATACCCGATCAGCGTGAAGCCAATCCCACTCACCGCACCGCCGATGAGGACCCAAGCAAGCCAGTAAAACCACGGATTCGCAGCGAGAATCATGGCTCCCTACCGTAGACGGCCCCAGGACGTACCACTTGCCGCCGCACCAACGACCGAGTCAACTCGGCGTCTTCAAGGGCAACGCAAGATTCGCCGTTACGCGATCTTTTTACCGCGAGTTCGGGGGACGATCATCGGCTCGTGCATCGAGCAGTATTTTCCGTTGTTATACATCGAGAGTTTTGTCCCACATCCGACTTCACGACATATCCGCCCTTGAGTAAATTTTCGCGAGGGACGGTCGCTACCTGAGAGGGGTTTTGCTCCTACCGCGTGCTCTGCCATATTTCTTACAACCGGCCATCCATCGCTGACATTCCCCGCTCAACCGAAATTTCGCGCTAAACGCCACTAAGAGTACAGGAAGGCCCCTGCAGAAGCGGCTTACTGCGGTCCGAACAGCGCGTGGCGAATTCTCGCCACCAGCTCCGGGGGAAGTTCCGTTACCGCCTTCGTGCGGACCACAATTCGCAGTTCGGCTTCGAAATCGAACGCTCCGTAACAGGTGGGGCAGGCGTCGAGGTGGGCCTGGATCTTGACCCGACGAACCTCGGTGAGTTCGCCATCGAGAAAGTTATCCAAACGGGCGATCATCGCCGTGCAGTCACCGCCCATACTCATGTCGATCGGCCCGAACGGATCGTGCGGATCGTTGGACGGCGTTCGGATGTATGAGGTCATCGTGTGTGACTCATGGCGTTTGATCTACCCTCACGCGGCCCCCGCCGCCTGTCCCCCAACTGGGTCCTGCATGTTTCGCTGCCGCTCCGTGACCCGACGGCGTATCGACGGACAGCAGAGCAATGTCCGCTGTCCGGTTTACGCAGTCGGCACGAGACGATGCTCGACACCGAAATCCCACAACGCCTTCTGGAGCGCTTTTCTTCCCCGATGGAGTCGACTCATCACCGTGCCGATCGGAACATCAAGGATTTCGGCGATTTCCTTGTAGTGGAATCCTTCAACGTCGGCGAGCAGGACCGGGAGCCGAAATGCTTCGGGGAGCGCGTCTAGAGCCGCCTTGACCTCGCCATCGGAAAGGTTGTCGATGACAAAATCTTCGGCCGTGCGGCTGGCCGACGCCGCCTCAAGCCCGCCGAGCTTGCGATAGAGGAAGAGTTCCTCACCTTCACCCAGTGTTTCTTGCTCAGGCCGCCGTTGCTTGGCCCGGTACATGTTGATGTAGGTATTCGTGAGAATCCGAAACAACCAGGCTTTGAGATTGGTGCCCGCTTCGAAGCCGCCGAATCCCCGATATGCCTTGAGCATCGCCTCCTGCACCAGGTCCTCAGCGTCGGCGCGGTTGTGCGTCATCCGGAACGCCCCCGAGTACAACGACGGCAGATGCTCCATCGCCAGCTTCTCAAAGTCCGCCTGGTCTGCCACGAACGAAACCCTACGCCTCTGGACGGGTGGTTGTGACCCGCTTTGCCGTGTCCTCCGCCATGCTCTCAGGCGCTGGTGGACAGACGTCCCACGGATTGGGCAGCGCGTCGGCCGTGACGCAGGCGAAGGCGACACGTCGTCGTCCGAGGAGGGCCATCACGGCTCGACGCTCGTCCGACGAAACCGAGTGCACAAGATGGACCTGGCGTTGCGGCGGACCGGCAAACGACGAACGGAGCAGTCCGTCGGCCGGGCCTTCGAACGTTCCGAACCGCACACCGGGGAGAATGCGGAACCACCGCACCGGCACCGGCTGGCCGCAGTTGAACACGGTCCGTTCGCCGCCGCATAGCCCACTCAGATGTTTCAGCTCCGTCCGCCAGCCGCGCTGCGCCTGGTTGGGAATCTCATCGAAGAACACTCGTCCGACCCCGTACCACTCGTTGTAGTGGGAAACGTCGTCGGCGATGTCGCAGCAGTCACGCCCCAGCCAGGCGGTGGCGACGTACCCGAGCACCTCAGTACCCTGATCAATCAGGCGGGCGACGAGGGCCCGGTACCCATCATGTTCGACCTGGCCCGGTCCGTTGGCCGGATTCACGATGATCGCCGCCGGCCGCTGACGCTCGAGTGCAGCCCATTGGTCAACTTCCCACGGCCCGAAATACGCCGGAACCATCGACGCAGGTTGAGGGGCGGAGGTGGGCATCAACAATCGATTAAGTGCGAGTGAGGCTGGACAACGCCGCGCTGGACGTGGACCGAAGCCATGGAGCCCGAGGCGAGATTCGAACTCGCGACCTGCTCATTACGAGTGAGCTGCTCTACCCCTGAGCTACCCGGGCGGGGAGGTAACACCATAGCCGGGCCGCCTACCGGGCACGATCCTTCACCGAATGGGCGCGTTGATTGTGCCGGAGGCGCGACCGGCGCGCCGACTCGCGCCTTAACGAGGAAGGACCGGTAGGCGGAGGTAGAGGGATTGCAGGAGCAGAGCGAGGTTGGGGTTGCGCTCGAGGTGCTCGTTCGTCGCGTTGATCAACGCAATGGCGGCTAGGGCGCCACCGGCCTCGCTCGCGCCAGAGGCGAGAACAGCGCCGTACCGGCGGCTCATTACGCCCAGGCCGAACCGCAGCTCATCGTCTCGAACGCGCTTTTGCTCGCGCTTGTGGCGGTCCGCTAACTCCTTGCGCACGCCGGCGCTCCCCCGGCTCCCCGACGCTTCCAAGCGAGCATCGAGCGCGGCGACCTCGGCTTGCTGCCGGTCAACGAGGGGACCGACGGCGGCACCGTCGAGGAGTTCGATCGTTTCTGCGGCGATGACGGACACGGCGGCACCGGTTCCGTCGAGGCGGGCGGGGAGACGTTCCCAGAACTCCAAGCGGGAACCGAGCGCTGGATCGTTGACAAGCAGACGGGCCCGATCGAGGCGCCCGCCAGCCACCTCGGCGGCGCCCGCCGCCTGCACTGACGCCGCCCCCTCAGCAATCAAAGTATCGATGATCGTGGTCCGACTCAGCGCCGAGAACGGCACCTGAACGCACCGAGAGGAAATGGTGACAAGTTCGGGCGTGACCTGCTCGGCCAGCACAACGAACACCGTGCTCGGAGGCGGCTCTTCAATGATCTTCAGGAGCGTCGGCGCGGCAACGGTCACCAGATGGAAATCAACGAGCACCAGCACTTTGCGTTCACCTTCCACCGGTGAACGTAAGGCCAGTCGGAGGATCTCGCGAGCTTGATCGACCGAGATCGACGCGCCCTCGCGCTCGACCACGACGAGATCGGGATGAGCCTGTGCCTGGGCGCGGACACATACCGAGCAGTGCCCGCACCCGCCGCGGGGACACAACAGGGCGGACGCAAACGCCCGAGCAGCGGCCAGCTTCCCCACTCCAGGAGGCCCGGAGAAGAGGTACGCGTGCACC
Organism: Acidimicrobiia bacterium; assembly: GCA_043775075.1. GTDB lineage: Bacteria > Actinomycetota > Acidimicrobiia > Acidimicrobiales > JANYDT01 > JANLQX01. The sequence goes on along the minus strand of JAYVSS010000063.1, from coordinate 3,292 downwards.
GGGGTGAGCGTCGAGGCCCGCAATTGGGCCACGGCCCGGTCCTGGCCGACCACGCCGACCCAGAGTTCGTCGACGGAGGTTTCGCGCAGCATCGCCTCGTCGAACTCCGGCTCAGACACAGCGTTTTCGGGCGATGGCTGACCACCGAGGAGAGCGGCAAACGCCGGACTGGAGATGCTCGGTGGCCCGGGGCTCGCCTCGGCCGGTCCCCCATCGTCGTCCTCTACCGCGGTCGGGTCGTCGACCTCGGGGCCACCGGCTTCCTCGACGGCCTCGTCTCGTTCGAGGGGCTCAATCGGCGGCATGGGGTCGACGTCGGGCTCAAGCGCAGACGGGCTCGTAGCTTCGGCCGGATCGCTCTGCTCAGACTCCGGCGGGTCGGGATCAACAATGGGCTGCGGCACGGCTTCATAAGGGGTGGCGTCGAAGAGCGACCCATCAAAGAGGCTGTCCATCAGAACAAATCCTCCACCGACGACCACACCCGTGCGGCAACTTCCTCGGGCGAGCCGGTACCCAGCACGCCGACGGTATCGGGCCGAGCAAGGAGACTGCTGTACCCGTCGGCCACGACTTCGAGGAAGTTCGGGCCGAGCGACTCCAACCGGTCTGGGGTCCCGAGGGTGCCGAGCCGTTCCGTCACGGTGGCTAGCGGCACCTCGATCACGACGGTCCGCGAGGGAAGGAGGTGCTCGGTGGCCCACAGCGAAATCTGCTCAACGTCACCGGCGCCAAGCCCCCGACCGATGCCCTGATACACGATCGACGAGCCGATATAGCGGTCGCAGAGCACCACGCGACCGGCGTCGAGGGCAGGACGAAGGACCGTCGCCGCGTGTTGTGCTCGATCAGCGGCCATGAGCAATGCTTCGGCCCGGGCCGACAAAACGGCCCCTTCGTCGGAGTGGTCCAGCACGAGTGATCGAATGCGAGCTCCGACCGAGGTGCCTCCGGGTTCGCGGGTCAGCAGCGGCTCAATACCGAGAGCCGCAAGGCGGTGGGCCAGAAGCCGGACCTGCGTCGATTTACCCGACGCGTCAGAGCCCTCGAACACGATGAATACTCCCCGTTGCGCGCCGGTCGGGGCGGGCATTGGTACGCCGGACGAAAGCGCAAGCGAGAGCGGAGACGAATCAGTTGATCCCATGACCGCAGCCGAAACAACTATGCCCACGTAGGATCACTTGGCGGCCGTGGTTTTCTTGGCGGCGCCCCTCGCGACGGAAGCGCCCGGTTTTTTGGCGACCGCCTTCTTGGGTGTTGCGGCTTTCTTGGGCGCCGCCTTCCTTGCTCCGGTCGCTTTGCCAACGCCTCCACGGGCAATCGTGCGGGCCGGTTTCGACGCATCGGCGATACGGCGCTCCGCCAACAATTCCTGGGCCCGTGCTGCGGTGATCGTCTCGGCATCGTCGCCGCGACGCAACGAGGCGTTGGTGGTCCCATCGGTGACGTACAGGCCAAAGCGGCCCTCTTTCATGATGATCGGTTTTTGCGAAACCGGGTCTTCGCCGAACGTGGCGAGCGGCGGCTTGGGAGCGCCGACGCCGCGCCTTCCAAACGTTTTTGGCTGGGCGTAGATCGCCAGCGCCTGTTCGAGAGTGATCGTAAGAAGTTCTTCTTCACTTCCGATTGATCGAGAGTCGACCCCCTTCTTCAGGTACGGACCGTAACGACCGTTTTGGGCGACAACCTCCTCACCCGTCGCTTCGTCGACACCGAGCGAGCGAGGCAGCGTGAGCAAGGCCAGCGCTTGTTCGAGGGTGACGGCATCCACGGTCATGGACTGGAACAGCGAAGCCGTGCGCGGTTTTGGTGCCTCGACCTTTTTCTTGCGGCCCTTCGTTGGAGTTTCGCCGGCTGATTCCAGCGATGCCACCTCGGCGGCGCGGGCCACCAGGGTTTCGACATCTCCTAACTGCACATACGGTCCGAAGCGGCCAGCTTTGGCGAATACCGTCAGCCCCGTCTGCGGATCAGTCCCCACCGACCGATCACTCTTTGGCGCGGCAAGAAGTTCGAGGGCTTTCTCGACGGTGAGCTCGTCGGGCGCAAGGTCATCGGGGACCGGAGCCGTGTCGTCTCCCCGCTTCACGTAGGGACCGTAGCGACCTGGTCGCACGACGACTGGCACATTGTCTGGATCGAGTCCGATGGCGATCGAGTTGATTGTCGCCGCATCGATGTCATCGAGGCGCTCCGACACCATCGATTTCAATCCGGGGGACGATCCGGGCGCGCCCGGGACCCTCGGCCTGCCCGTGCCGTCTTCGGTCCCGCTCGCCCCATCACCGAAATAGAAGCGCTTCAGCCACGGAACCGATTGCGCTTGCCCCGCGGCTATCGCATCAAGGTCGTCCTCCATACGCGCGGTGAACTCGTAGTCAACGAGGTCTCCGAAGTGTTGCTCCAACAGTCCGATGACGGCGAATGCGACGAACGAAGGGATCAGCGCCGTGCCCTTCTTCCATACGTAGCCGCGGTTTTGCACCGTGCCGATGATCGATGCATACGTGGATGGGCGACCGACGCCGAGATCTTCCATGCGTTTCACCAGTGAGGCTTCGGTGAAGCGGGCGGGCGGCTGGGTGGAGTGACCGTTTGCGCGCAGACTATCTGCGCGCAGACTATCTCCGGCCGCGACCGACGGAAGGATCACTTCGCGGTCTTCGAGCTCGGCATCGGGATCGTCGGTGCCTTCCACATAGGCGCGCAGAAATCCCGGGAACGTGATCGTCTTACCCGATGCCACGAACTCGCAATCGCGGCCATCGGACGCCGTCGCCCCAAGGCGGACTTGCACAGACATGCCTCGGGCGTCGTTCATCTGGGACGCAACGGTTCGCATCCAAATCAATTCATACAGCTTGAGTTCGTCGGCGTTCAGTTCACGAGCGAGCGAAGCCGGGGTTCGAAACGCTTCGCCGGCGGGCCGTATTGCCTCGTGTGCCTCCTGAGCGTTTTTCACCTTCTTCGTGTACGTCCGGGGCGCGTCGGGCAGGTACTCCTTGCCATACAGTTCGCGGACCTGCGCCCGGGCGGCGGTAAGTGCGGTTTCCGAAAGAGTGGTCGAGTCCGTACGCATGTACGTGATGAAGCCGTTCTCGTAAAGCCGCTGCGCCAAACCCATCGTTCGCTGGGACGAGAACCGGAGCTTGCGGCCCGCCTCCTGCTGAAGCGTCGACGTCATAAATGGCGGGTACGGCGACCGGCGATACGGCTTCTCCTCCACGTTGCGCACGGCAAACGGCGAGTTCTCCAACCGCTCCACCAACGCCTGCGCCTGCACCTCGTC
>JAYVSS010000062.1:0-1502 GCA_043775075.1 Acidimicrobiia bacterium | reverse complement strand
AGCCGACCCTGCAGCAACGCCTCGGCCATCGGGGACCGACAGACGTTGGCCGTGCACACCACCAGCACCCGGTGCGGGCGCACAGCATCTTCCATCGCTGCAGGCTACCGACGCTGGTTAGTTCGCCGGTTCGCAGACGGAGCGGGTGCCGTCGATGGCGACGGTCACGGAGTCGCCGGGGGCGACGCTGGTGGCGGCGCCCGACGTGTGGACCGACACGGTGGAGCCGCTGCCCTGGAGGCGCACGCCGACCACCGTCGACGCCCCCTGGAACGTGCAGAGGCTCACCACTCCGGGCAGTCCGGCGCCGGTGGCGTCCAGGCGGAAATCCTCCGGGCGCACCAGTAAGCGCACCTTGGTCCCGACCGAGCCGGGATTTGATGGCACGCTGACCCGGTACTCCCCCACGCCGACGCAATCGGGCCCGAGCACCGTGGCCGGGAGCTCATTCATCGACCCGACGAACCGCGCGACGAATGCATTCGACGGCCGCCGGTACACCTCGCGAGGTGTGTCGAGCTGCTCCAGGCGACCGTTGGACATCACGCCCACCCGGTCGGAGATGGCCAGGGCCTCCTCCTGATCATGAGTGACGAACATCGTGGTGATGCCCAGTTCGGTCTGCAGACGTCGGATTTCGTCTCGCAACGACGCCCGCACCTTGGCATCGAGGGCGGACAACGGTTCGTCGAGCAGCAGCACTTCGGGCCGCACGGCCAAGGCCCGCGCCAACGCCACCCGCTGCTGCTGGCCACCCGACAGCTGATGCGGATAGCGATCGGCGAGCGCGCCCAGCTGAACGAGCTCGAGCACCTCGCCCACCCGACGCTCCCGATCGGCCCCGGACACCTTGCGGGTCCGCAGCCCGAACTCGACGTTTTCTCGAACCGAAAGATTGGGAAAGAGGCTGTAGCTCTGAAAGACCATACCCATGTTGCGCTTGTGGGCGGATTTGGTGGTGATGTCGTTGCCATTCACGCTCACCGTGCCGGCTTCGGCCTTCTCGAAGCCGGCGGCGATGCGTAGCGCCGTGGTCTTCCCGCACCCGCTCGGGCCGAGAAGGCTAATCAGCTCGCCCGGTCGGATTGACAGGTCCAGGCACTCCAGCGCCACCACGGGCCCGAACGTTTTCCGTATGCCAGCGAACACGAGAGCAGTCATGCAACATCCTCAATTGGGGTGGAACGTACCTTCGCCGCTCGACGCCGCGCGCCCCGCGGTCTCGTAAGCACACTTAGCAATACGAACAGTAACGTGGTGCCAACAAGCGCGGTCAGCGCCAGCGCCATGCCGCCCTGCGGTTCACGGCCCTGGTACTGCGCCATGAATGCCGGCAGCGTGCGCTTTAACAACAACCGGGCCATCGTGTATTCGCCAAGGACCACGGCGGCGGTGAGAAACGACGCCGAGATGATCGCCGCGCGGATGTTGGGAATGATGGCCTTGCGCAACACCGTGCCCCACCCGGCGCCGAGGCTGCGGGCGGCGTCCACCAGTGTCTT